>NZ_JBEAJA010000001.1:0-17988 GCF_040064755.1 Klebsiella sp. GB_Kp056
ACAGGTCGCACGAACCCTGTAGGCCGGGTAAGGCGCAGCCGCCACCCGGCAAAAAAACGGCGCAAGAGGGTTGCCTGGAAGGTAATCAATGCTTGCCCGGCGGCGTTACGCTTGCCGGGCGTTCTGAGATGCAACCCCTTGATATAAAGAGGTTAGCGGCGATTGCCCATAATACGCAGCAGCATCAGGAACAGGTTGATGAAATCCAGATACAGCGTTAAGGCGCCGAGGATCGAGTATTTACGCAGCGTGGCGCTGTCGCGGGTATCAATCTGCTCGCCGATATTTTTCAGCTTCTGGGTGTCGTAGGCGGTCAAGCCGACAAACAGCACCACCCCAATGTAGGTCACGGCCCACATCAGCGCCTCGCTCTTCAGCCACAGGTTAACCAGCGACGCCAACACGATGCCAATCAGCCCCATAAACAGCATGCTGCCGAAGCCGCTCAGGTCGCGTTTAGTGGTGTAGCCGTAAAGGCTCATCGCCCCGAACATCCCGCCAGTGACCACAAAGGTGCTGGCGATAGAGGAGTAGGTATAGGCGATAAAAATGCTCGACAGCGTCAGCCCGGTGAGCGCCGAATAGAGCATAAACAGGGTGGTCGCCATCCCGGCGCTCAGCCGCTGTACCATCCCCGACAGCACAAACACCAGCGCCAGCTGGGCGATGATCAGCCCGAAGAAGGTGATTTTGCTCGAAAAGACGAACATCATCACCGCCGGGGTGTTAGCCGCAAACCACGCGATAAACGCCGTCAGCAGCAGGCCAACCGTCATCCAGCCGTACACCTGCGCCATATAAGTCTGCAGGCCGCTGCGGCCCTGCACTATTGAATCGGAACGCGGATATCTGTCCATGACTCTCTCCTGATTAACAAAGTTTCACTCTGTAAGCGTATCACACTACCAGCGCTCTGCCGCCTGGCGATCGCTGTCGCGGGCGTCGACCCAGCGCTCGCCCTCCGGCGTCGCCTCGCGTTTCCAGAACGGCGCACGGGTTTTCAGGTAGTCCATCATAAACTCGCCGGCGGCGAAGGCGCTGCCGCGGTGGGCGCTGGTGACGCCGACAAACACAATCTCTTCCCCCGGCCACATTTCGCCGATGCGATGGATAATGGTTACCCGGCCCAGCGGCCAGCGCTCGCGCGCCTGGTCGACGATCTCCGCCAGCGATTTCTCGGTCATCCCCGGATAATGCTCGAGGGTCAGCGCTTTCACGCTGTCGCCGAGGTTGTGATTGCGCACTTTGCCGGTGAAGGTGACCACCGCGCCGTCTTCATCGCGTTCGGCCAGCCAGGGATACTCCTCGCCAACGCTAAAGCGCGCCGGGCTAACGACGATACGAGTTTGCGTCATGTCAGCCTCCGGTGACCGGCGGAAAGAACGCCACTTCATCTCCGCTGGCGACAGGATGGTCAAAGGCGGTCAGCGTCTGGTTAACCGCCGCCAGCAGTTTGCCCTCCTCCAGGGCCAGCGCCCAGCGATCGCCGCGAGCGGCAAGCTGCTGACGCACAGCCTCAACGGTGGCCAGGTCGCTGGCGTCGAGAGTCAGCGAATCAGTACCCACCAGCTCGCGCACCTGGGCAAAAAACAGAACCTTAATCATGGCGTTCGTCCACCTTAAAATCGCCGGACTTGCCGCCGCTTTTCGCCAGCAGACGCACCGGGCCAATCACCATATCCTTCTGCACCGCTTTGCACATATCGTAAATGGTCAGCGCGGCAACCGAGGCGGCGGTAAGGGCTTCCATCTCGACGCCGGTTTTGCCGGTCAGGCGGCAGAGCGATTCGATGCGCACCCGGTTATGTTCCGGCTGCGCCTGCAGATTGACTTCCACTTTGCTGAGCATCAGCGGATGGCACAGCGGGATCAGCTCCCAGGTGCGCTTGGCCGCCTGGATCCCGGCGATACGCGCGGTGGCGAAAACGTCGCCTTTATGGTGGCTGCCGTCGATAATCATCGCCAGGGTCGTCGCCTGCATCTCGACATAAGCCTCAGCGCGCGCTTCGCGCACCGTTTCCGCTTTGCCGGAGACATCCACCATATGGGCTTCGCCCGCGGCGTTAATATGGGTCAGTTGTGACATAAATTATTTCTTCAGGTGAGGAATAAAATTACAAGGACGGGTGCGGGCATCCAGCTGCGGGGCAATAATGTTGTCCCACGCGGTGCGGCAGGCTTTCGTCGAGCCCGGCATGGCGAAGATCAGCGTGTGGTTGGCGACGCCGGCCACCGCCCGGGACTGCAGCGTCGAGGTGCCGATCTCTTCGAACGATAGCATGCGGAACACTTCGCCAAAACCTTCCACCTCACGGTCAAACAGCGGCAGCAGCGCTTCCGGCGCCTGGTCCCCTTCGGTGAATCCGGTCCCGCCGGTGATCAGCACCACCTGCACCTCATCGCTGGCGATCCACGCCGATACCTGGGCGCGGATGGCGTAGCGGTTCTCTTTGACTATCGCCTTATCGACGACATGGTGCCCCGCCTCCTGCGCCGCCTCACGCAGCCAGTGGCCGGAAGTGTCGTCCTCTTCGCCGCGACGACTGGAAACGGTAAGAATAGCAATACGGGTCGGAATAAACTCAGCGCTAGCCTGGCTCATCTGAATGCTCCTTTCGAATACGATTATCCGCCAATATAGGACAGGTTCTGCGTAATGCCGGTGTTGCCCTGATGCAGGAAATGGGTCTGCTTTTTGTGGGTTAAGGCTTCGGCGATCCGCGCTTCCAGCGCCGCCTGCTGCCGATCATCGGCCATCAGGTCGCGCAGGTCGACGCCGCCTTCGCCAAACAGGCACAGGTGCAGTTTGCCGACGGAGGAGACGCGCAGACGGTTGCAGGTGGCGCAGAAGTCTTTTTCGTACGGCATGATGAGGCCGATCTCGCCGGCGTAGTCCGGATGACAAAAGACCTGCGCCGGACCATCGCTGCGCTGGCGGATCTGGTGGATCCAGCCGCGGCGCAGCAGCTCGTCACGCAGCACCATGCCGGAGAGATGGTGACGGCGGAACAGGTCGCTGCCCTCGCCGGTTTCCATCAGCTCAATAAACCGCAGCTGAATTCGACGCGGCTGGATCCACGCGAGGAAGGTATCAAGCTGGTGATGGTTAACATCGCGCATCAGCACGGTATTCACCTTCACCTTGTCAAAGCCCGCGGCGAAAGCGGCGTCAATCCCGTCCATCACCTGGTGGAATTTGTCCTGGCCCGTGATGGCATGGAACTGGCGGGCGTCGAGGCTATCGACGCTGACGTTGATCGCCGTCAGCCCGGCATTGCGCCAGCGTTCGACATCGCGCGCCAGGCGGTAACCGTTGGTGGTGACGGCAATCTGACGGATCGCCGGGTTTTCACGCACGGCGGCGATGATCTCGGTGAAGTCACGGCGCAGGGAGGGTTCCCCACCGGTGAGGCGAACTTTTTCAGTGCCCAGCGCGGAGAAAGCGCGCGTAACCCGGCGCACTTCGTCTACGCTGAGAAAGCCGTTGTTATTGACGGCGCCGGGCTTGTAGCCATCCGGTAGGCAGTAGGTGCAACGGAAATTGCACACATCGGTAATCGACAGACGCAGGTAATAAAACTTACGCGCGAATGCATCGGTAAGCTGTGAGGCCATATACACCTTTCCAAATACGGGAGACGCGGTCATTTCTTCCCACGCCCTGGCGACAACCGGCGGCGTCGCGGCCAAACCGCCATATCTTTTGACACAGGCGAAGAGGCTAGAGTGTTAACAGGTTATGCCGATAGTAGCGCGTTCCAGGCGGTTTCGCCATTTGCGATTTCGCTATATATTCTTGTATATATCGCTACTTTCGTGCATTTTCGTTACAGAATAGCCATAAATCATCTTTTTGCCTTGATATCGGTCAGTTTGTCGGGCTCCTCCCATCGTCTTTTAGGGGTAGATCGGGTAGTGTGTGGCCGTTTATGTGAAATAAGGAATTTCTATGCGCAATCGTACATTCGCTGACCTGGATCGGGTGGTGGCGCTCGGCGGCGGGCATGGTCTGGGTCGGGTGATGTCCTCCCTCTCCTCGCTGGGCTCACGGCTGACCGGCATTGTGACCACCACCGACAACGGGGGGTCCACCGGGCGGATCCGCCGCTCGGAAGGCGGCATTGCCTGGGGCGATATGCGCAACTGCATCAATCAGTTAATCGCCGAGCCGAGCGTGGCGTCGGCGATGTTTGAGTACCGTTTTAGCGGCAATGGCGAGCTTTCCGGCCATAACCTGGGAAATCTGATGTTAAAGGCGCTGGATCACCTCAGCGTGCGGCCGTTAGAAGCGATCAATTTGATCAGAAACCTGCTCAAAGTGGACGCTTTTCTTATTCCGATGTCGGAACAACCGGTGGATTTGATGGCGCTCGATCATGAAGGCCATGAAGTATACGGTGAAGTGAATATCGATCAGCTGGATAGCGTGCCGCAGGAGTTGATGCTCACCCCGCCGGTACCGGCCACCCGCGAGGCGGTAGAGGCCATCGCCGAAGCCGATCTGATCCTCATCGGCCCGGGCAGTTTCTATACCAGCCTGCTCCCGATCCTGCTGCTTGACGAGATGGCCCAGGCGCTGCGCCGCACTCCGGCGCCGATGGTGTTTATTGATAACCTCGGCAAAGAGCACAGCCCGGCCGCGAGGCTCTCGCTGGCGGAGCGCATCGCGATTATGGAGCGCTACGTTGGCAAGCGGGTGGTGGATGCAGTCATCGCCGGCCCAAAAGCCGATATCAGCGGCATCGACGACCGGCTGGTGATCCAGACGCCGCTGGAAGCCAGCGACGTGCCCTATCGCCATGACCGGGCGCTGCTTCGCGGGGCGCTGGAGAAAGCGCTCCAGCTGCCGGGCTGATCCTGCGCGCCGAAGGCTCGGCTTTCGGCGCACCTTAAAATCTTAAGGTTGTCTTAAAACAGAGCTGGCACTATACCCTTATCTCTTCCTGTGGGTATGTACTATGTCGTTATTGCCTCTGCGTCGGCCGGTCGTCAGCCGCACGACTTATCTGATTATTTTCGCGGTCTATATCGGGCTTTTTCTTAACCTCGCCTTCTACCGCCAGGCGTATACGCTGCTGCCGGTGAACAACCTGCACACCGCGCTGGTGTTTCTGAGTATGCCGCTGGTGGCATTCAGCGTGATGAATATCCTCACCACCCTCGCCTCGTTCCTCAAGCTTGACCGGCTGGTGATTAGCCTTTTTATTCTGCTCAGCGCATCGGCGCAGTACTTCATCTGGAGCTTCGGCGTGGTGATCGACCGCAGCATGATCACCAACATCCTCGACACCACCCCAGCGGAGAGCTTTGCCCTGCTCTCCGGCGAAATGATCGTTGTCCTTGGACTCTCCGGGGTGCTGGCGGTGCTGGTCGCCTGGTGGGTTAAAATTCGTAAACCGGCCACGCTATGGCGCGGCGTGGCCTGGCGCCTGGTGAATATGGTGGCCTCCGCGCTGCTGATCGTCCTGATTGCCGTCCTCTTTTATAAAGACTATGCCTCGCTGTTTCGCAACAACAAGGAGCTGGTGAAATCCCTGAGTCCCTCCAACAGCATTGTGGCGGTGAACTCCTGGTATGCGCACCATCGCATGGACAACCTACCGCTGGTGAAGATTGGCGAAGATGCCAAACAGAAACCGGTGATGCATAACGGTCCCCGTAAGAACCTGACGATTGTGGTGCTGGGCGAAACTTCCCGGGCGGACAACTTCTCGCTGGGCGGATATCCGCGCGACACCAACCCGCTGATGCAACAGGACGGGGTGATCTACTTCCCGCACACCACCTCCTGCGGAACCGCCACGGCGGTCTCGGTGCCGTGCATGTTCTCCAATATGCCGCGCGCGCACTATGACGAAGAGCTGGCCCATCATCAGGAAGGGGTGCTGGATATTCTGCAGCGCGCCGGCATTCAGGTGCTGTGGAACGACAACGATGGCGGCTGCAAGGGGGCCTGCGATCGGGTACCGCACCAGAACGTGACCGATCTGAAGCTAACCGGGCAGTGCATCGACGGCGAGTGCTACGATGACGTGCTGTTCCATCATCTCGACAGCTATATCGATAACCTGCAACAGGATGGCATTATTGTGCTGCATACCATCGGCAGCCATGGGCCGACGTACTACAATCGCTATCCGGCTGAATTCAAAAAATTCACCCCAACCTGCGACACCAATGAGATCCAGGGCTGTACCCGGGAGCAGTTGACCAATACGTATGACAACACCATCCTGTACGTCGACCACGTGGTGGATAAAGCGATAAAACTCCTGCAGGCGAAACAGGACAAATTCACTACCAGCCTGGTGTATCTTTCCGACCACGGCGAGTCGTTAGGCGAAGATGGGGTCTATTTGCATGGTCTGCCGTACTCTATCGCGCCGGATACGCAGAAACACGTGCCGATGGTGATGTGGCTCTCTGCCGACTACCAGCAACGCTACGGCATTTCCGCGCAGTGTCTGCAGCAGCGAGCGAAAAAAGAGAATTACTCGCAGGATAATCTGTTCTCCACCCTGCTCGGCCTGCTCGGCGTCAGCACCCACGAGTACCAGGCGGCAGATGATATTTTAACGCCATGTAGAGAGGCTGGTTGATGAAAATCTTAGTCATTGAAGACGATGCGCTGCTGTTGCAGGGGTTAATCCTGGCGATGCAAAGTGAAGGATACGTGTGCGACGGCGTCTCCACAGCGCACGAAGCGGCGCTGTCGCTGGCCAGCAATCACTATAGCCTGATCGTGCTTGATCTTGGCCTACCGGACGAAGACGGCCTGCATTTTCTCGCCCGCATGCGACGGGAGAAAATGACTCAGCCGGTGCTGATCCTCACCGCCCGCGATACCCTTGAGGATCGCATTAGCGGTCTCGACACCGGCGCGGATGACTATCTGGTGAAACCCTTTGCCCTGGAAGAGCTGAACGCGCGCATTCGCGCCCTGCTCCGTCGGCATAATAATCAGGGCGATAACGAAATCAGCGTCGGCGATCTGCGCCTCAACGTCACCCGTCGCCAGGTGTGGCTCAGTGAGACGGCGCTGGATCTGACGCCGAAGGAGTATGCCCTGCTATCGCGACTGATGATGAAAGCCGGCAGCCCGGTACATCGCGAGATCCTCTACAACGATATCTACAGCTGGGAGAATGAGCCAGCGACCAATACCCTGGAAGTGCACATCCACAACCTGCGCGATAAGATTGGCAAATCGCGGATCCGCACCGTCAGGGGCTTCGGCTATATGCTGGCTAACCACAACGAGACGGAATAGACCATGGCTCTGTTTGCAACCGAAAACTGGACCATGCGCCACCGGCTGCTGTTGACCATCGGCGCCATTCTGGTGGTCTGTCAGCTGATCAGCGTCTTCTGGCTATGGCATGAGAGCAAAGAGCAGATCCAGTTGCTGGTGGCCAGCGCCATCGAAGGGCACAACAATCAGAAGCATGTGGAGCATGAGGTAAGGGAAGCGGTCGCCAGCCTGCTGGTGCCGAGCCTGTTGATCGTGGGTCTGGCGCTGTACATCAGCATGCTGGCGGTACGCAAAATCACCCGCCCGCTTTCACGTCTGCAAAGCGAGCTGGAGAGTCGCACGCCGGACAACCTCACCCCTATCGTGCTCAGCGAATCGGTACCTGAGGTGACGGCGGTGACTACCGCCCTGAATCAGCTGGTTTCCCGCCTCAATCTGACCCTTGACCGCGAACGGCTGTTTACCGCCGACGTGGCGCACGAGCTGCGCACCCCGCTGGCCGGGCTGCGGCTGCACCTTGAGCTGCTGGCGAAAGTGCATGGCATGGGCGTCGACCCGCTGATCCAGCGCCTCGACCAGATGACCACCAGCATTTCGCAGCTGCTGCAGCTGGCGCGCGTCGGTCAGTCCTTTTCCGCCGGCAGCTATCAGCAGGTGCTGCTGCTGGATGACGTGGTCAAACCGCTGCAGGATGAGCTGGAGACCATGCTGGCCGAGCGCCAGCAACGGCTGCTGCTGACGGATGTCGAAAGCGAGGCCGTCGTCTCTGGCGACGCGACGCTCATCCGCGTCATTCTGCGCAATCTGGTGGAGAATGCCCATCGCTACAGCCCGCAAGGATCGACGATCCGCGTGTCGGTGAAAGCGGGTCTGATGCCGGTGATGGCAGTAGAAGATGAAGGACCGGGGATTGATGAGGCGAAAAGCGGCGAACTCAGTAAGGCGTTTGTACGCATGGACAGTCGCTACGGCGGCATAGGGCTCGGACTGAGCATCGTCACGCGCATCGCTCAGCTGCATGACGCCCAGTTCTTTTTGCATAACCGCCAGCCGGGGCCAGGGGTCCGCGCGTGGGTGTTATTCCCGCGGCGTGCGGGTCAGAACGTCAGCACCCACTGATGGAAGAAGGCAACAATAATGACCAGGGCGGTGGCGACCGCCAGATATTCACGGAAATTGATTTTTTGCATGGGCGCTATCCTCATCAAGTTGAGGATAGTGTCGCCTGGCGAGATTAAGCAAACATTAAGAAGGCCGCTTTGCGGCCTTTTTTCTTCTCCGCCGTGGGTTATCAGGCTGCGGAACGGTCAGCGCAGCGCCGTACCTTCACTGCCCCCTCGCCTATCCCCGTCCGGCGGTATGCGCCAACACTCAGGAGGCGGCGATAAACAGTTCACGCAGCTGATGCAGCTGGTCGCGAATTTGCGCCGCCTCTTCGAACTCGAGGTTCTGCGCGTGCTGCATCATCTGCCCTTCCAGCTCGTGGATTTTCTGCTGCAGCGCTTTTGGCGTCATATCCACGCCGCTGAGCCCGGCAGGCTCGACGGCCTTCGCTTTACCGCGTCCTTTGGCTTTGGTTTTCGCCAGGCTCTGGCCCAGCTGCAGGATATCCACCACTTTCTTATTGAGCCCCTGCGGCACGATGCCATGCTCTTCGTTGTAGCGCTGCTGTTTCTCCCGTCGCCGCTCCGTCTCGCCGATGGCTTTCGCCATCGAGGGAGTGATCTTATCGCCGTACAGAATAGCCTTGCCGTTGACGTTGCGCGCCGCGCGGCCGATGGTCTGGATCAGCGAGCGTTCGGAGCGCAGGAAGCCCTCTTTGTCCGCATCGAGGATCGCCACCAACGACACCTCCGGCATATCCAGCCCCTCACGCAGCAGGTTGATCCCCACCAGCACGTCAAACTCGCCAAGACGCAGGTCGCGGATAATCTCCATACGTTCGACGGTGTCGATATCCGAGTGCAGATAGCGCACCCGCTCGCCGTGCTCCTCAAGGTACTCGGTCAAGTCTTCCGCCATCCGCTTGGTGAGGGTGGTGACCAGCACGCGCTCGTTGATGGCCGTGCGCAGGCGGATCTCCGACAGCAGGTCGTCGACCTGGGTGGCCACCGGCCGCACTTCGATGATCGGGTCCAGCAGACCGGTCGGACGCACCACCTGATCCACCACCTCGCCGCCGGATTTATCCAGCTCGTAGGCGCCGGGGGTCGCCGACACGTAGATGGTTTGCGGCGCCAGCGCTTCGAATTCTTCAAACTTCATCGGCCGGTTATCCAGCGCCGACGGCAGGCGGAAGCCGTACTCCACCAGCGTCTCTTTGCGCGCCCGGTCGCCGCGGTACATGCCGCCGATCTGCGGCACCGTGACGTGGGATTCGTCGATCACCAGCAGGCCGTCTGCCGGCAGGTAGTCGAACAGGGTGGGCGGCGGCTCGCCGGGCCCGCGCCCGGAGAGGAAGCGCGAGTAGTTTTCAATGCCCGAGCAGTAGCCCAGCTCGTTCATCATTTCGAGGTCGAACTGGGTGCGCTGGGTTAAGCGCTGCTCTTCCAGCAGCTTGTTGTTGGCCAGCAGCACCTTGCGCCGCTCCGCCAGCTCCAGCTTAATCTCTTCCATCGCCTGGACGATGCGTTCCCGCGGCGTCACGTAGTGCGTCTTGGGATAAATGGTGTAGCGCGGCACCGTCGATTCCACATGGCCGGTAAGCGGGTCGAACAGCGACAGGCGCTCAACCTCTTCGTCAAACAGCTCAATGCGCAGGGCGATATCGTCGGATTCCGCCGGGAAGACGTCGATCACCTCGCCGCGCACGCGGAAGGTGCCGCGCTGGAAGGCCTGATCGTTGCGGGTATACTGCAGCTCGGCCAGGCGGCGCAGGATCGCCCGCTGGTCAATCAGCATCCCCACCGTCAGATGCAACATCATTTTCAGATACAGGTCCGGGTCGCCGAGGCCGTAGATAGCCGAGACCGAGGCCACCACCACCACATCGCGCCGCTCGAGCAGCGCTTTAGTGGCCGACAGGCGCATCTGCTCGATATGTTCGTTTACCGAGGCGTCCTTCTCAATGAAGGTATCTGAGCTGGGGACGTAGGCTTCCGGCTGGTAGTAATCGTAGTAGGAGACGAAATACTCGACGGCATTCTCGGGGAAAAATTCTTTCATCTCGCCGTAGAGCTGGGCCGCCAGGGTTTTGTTTGGCGCCAGCACCATCGTCGGCCGCTGCAGATCGGCAATCACGTTGGCGATGGTAAAGGTTTTACCGGAGCCGGTGACCCCCAGCAGCGTTTGATGCGCGAGCCCATCCTCCAGCCCCTCTTCCAGGCGGCGGATGGCTTCCGGTTGGTCTCCGGAGGGGCGAAAGGCGGAATGCAGAACAAACGATTTACTCATCAATCAGAACCTGAAAAAGATTTAGCGGCCGGTGTTTAATTCTACCCCTCGGGCCGTTTTTTGCCAATAAAATATACTGGATATTTAAACAGTGCGTGATTATGATAGCGCCACAATATGGCCTTTTTTGCCGGCAACCAGGGGATAAAACGCGCGCCGGGCGGAATAATCCTCCGGCCGGCAGGGTTATCCCCAGAAATTTTTACCTTTTAACATTTGTCAAGCGGACGGGTGAAAGTTTTATGGCAGCAGATGACGCTTTTCTTACACCCATTGATTTTATCTAACAAGCTGATATTTAATACTTTTAAAGAAAAGACGCCTTTCGCGCCAATTCAGCCGCAAGCCGCGTACGCTCTAGCTTACCGCAGGTTTTCTAACTCTAATACACAAGGTTATCCACAGGAATAGTGGATAACTGTCTGCAGCCCAAGACCGCCGCCGCCCGGCGCAAATCGTCTGGCGGCCTAAACCGCGCGGCGAAAAATTTTTATCGAACTATTTTTGATAACTATCCGCTTAAAGCCGCTCGATTTTTGCTGCTTTTTGCACCACCCTTTAGCGTCGGGCACCGGAAAAGTGCAGCCCCGGTGCTGGCTGTGCCTGATGGTATCGGCGTTTAGCGTTTTTTTCCGAGCGTTCTTTTTCCTGGCAAGAGTTTTGCAGCATCTTTCTGTCGCCCTGACGCCAGGATAAGGAGAAAACGTCCATGTTGAATTTACAGGCAGTAAATCACTTTTACGGCAACCAGCATTCGCTGTGGAATGTCGATCTTGAACTACGCCCGGGGGAGTGCATTGGCGTACTGGGACGCGAGGGCATGGGAAAAACCACCCTGGTTAACTGCATTGCCGGGCACCTGCCGGTGGCCAGCGGCCGGATGACCTGGCATGACATTGGCGCCCCGCCGCAGGATCTCACCCCCCTGTCGGCCCAGTCGCGCAGCGCCATCGGTATCGGCTATGTGCCGCAGGATAAACGCATCTTCTCCCAGCTCAGCGTGGAAGAGAATCTACATATTGCCCTCGCGGCCGGGAAACCCGGGGCTAACGCCAGCGGCGGCGAAATCTATGAACATTTTCCCGAACTCTATGCCCTACGGCAGCGCAAAGGCGCCTCGCTGAGCGACGACGATCAGTACCAGCTGGCGCTGGCCAGGGCGCTGATTGTCCAGCCGCGGCTGCTGATCCTTGATGAACCCTCGCGCGGCAGAGGGCCGCGCTGTCTGCAAAAGCTGGCGGATCTGCTGCTGCGGTTGAATCGCGATATCGGCCTGACGGTGCTGCTCGCCGAGCAGCACCTGCCCTTTATCCGCCGGGTGGCGGATCGTTTCTGTGTTTTGCACCGGGGCCGTAACGTCGCCGAAGGCGATATTATGGCGCTGGATGAACCGCTGCTGGCGCAGTGGATGACGCCGGATCCAGCGCCCTGAGATCCAGATACTGGCCGAGATCGTCGCGCTGCGCGATATCGGCAAGCCACGGTATTTCACCGAGAAACGGCGCGGCCAGCCGGTTTTTCAGCGTCGCCAGATACTCGGCGTGGCGCTTGCCCGGCGGCAGCACGTCATTGGCGATCCACCCCGCGAGCGGCAGCCCCGCCTGGCGTACCGCCTGGGCGGTAAGCATCGCGTGGTTGATGCAGCCGAGCTTGACGCCCACCACCAGAATCACCGGCAGCTGCTCCGCCTGCGCCCAGTCGGCGAAGGTCAGGGTTTCCGAAAGCGGCGTAAACCAGCCGCCGGCCCCTTCCACCAGCACCCAGTCGGCGAGGCGTTCTAACTCGCGCAGCCCGCTGGAGAGCCTCGCCGCGGCGATCGGCCGTCCTTCGTCGGCGCTGATGATATGCGGTGAGGTCGGCTCGGCGAAGGTATACGGGTTAACCTGCTCATAGCGCAGCGCGACCCGGCTATGACGCTGCAGCGCCAGCGCGTCTTCATTACGCAGCCCGGCGGCGGTAAGCTCGCTGCCGGAAGCCACCGGCTTGTAGCCGGCGGTGTGAAAACCCAGCTGATTCGCCGCCTGCAGCAGGGCGCTGCTGGCGATGGTTTTCCCGACTTCAGTGTCGGTCCCGGTGACAAAAAAACGTTTAGTCACGCTCAATGACTCCTGTAAAAAGAGAATACGTCAGCGGGCAGACGCCCTGCCGCTGCGGCCAGGCCAGCTGTAGCTCGCGCAGTTTGCCGCGGCTAAGCGGGGCCGATGCCCGCCCCTGGTGCAAATGGGTGGCGCCGATGCCCTTCAGCGATCGCATGGCGCTCAGCGCATCGACGAACGGCAGGCTAATCTGATGCACCTCGCCGTACGCCCGCAGGCCGCTCAGCGCCTCGCGCACCGCCGCTTCGCTAAGAAAACGGTTGGCATGCGGCCGGTCGTCGATGGCCTGCCACGCCTGATTGAGCTCCGGCAGCGAGTCGGCCAGCAGCGTGCTAAACGCCACGCTGCCGCCGGGACGCACCACCCGGTACAGCTCGCCAAGGGCTGCGCGCAGATCGTCGCACCACTGCACCGCCAGATTGCTCCACGCCAGATCGACGCAGGCGTCGGGCAGCGGCAGCGCCTCAATGTCGCCCAGCAGGTAATGCTGGGCGGCGTCGTTACGCTGCGCCTGGGCCAGCATCCCGGGGGAGAGATCCAGCGCGGTCACCACGCTGCCTGCCTCACGCCAGCGGCGGCTCATGCTGCCTGGGCCGCAGCCGGCATCCAGCACCCGGGGAAAATCGCGACGCGCCAGCTGGCGCAGCAGCAGTTCCGCGCTGCGCCGCTGCAGTTCATCATGTTGCGAATAGCCGCTGGCCGCCCGGCCAAACGCCGCGGCGACCGCCTGCTTATTCACCGTGGCCATGCAGCACCTCCAGTAAACGGTTAATGTCCTCAGCCTGATGGGCGGCGGTCAGGGTCAGGCGCAGACGAGCGCTGCCGACCGGCACCGTCGGTGGACGGATCGCCGTTGCCCAGCAGCCCGCGTCGCGCAGACGGCTGGCCAGGCTCAGCGCCCGCCCGTTATCGCCGACGATTAGCGGCTGGATCGCGCTGACGGAGTCGGTCAAACCCAGCGACGTCTCGCCCATCCCCGCGCGGAACTGACGGATACGGGCGGCCAGGGTGTCGCGGCGGCGCTGGCCTTCATCGCTGCGTATCACCTGCAGCGCGGCGCTCAGCGCCACCGCCTGGGCGGGCGGCATCGCGGTGCTGTAGATCAAATGACGGGCAAACTGCAGCAGATAATCGGCCAGCGCGTCATCGCACAGCACCGCCGCGCCGCTGACGCCGAACGCCTTGCCGAAGGTAACCACCAGCAGCTCAGGGCGCACCGCCTGCGCGGCGCAGCTCCCGCGTCCTTCGTCGCCGACCACGCCGACGCCGTGGGCATCATCCACCAGCAATAGCGCCCCGGCGGCCTGCGCCGCGGCGTGAATGGCCGCCAGCGGCGCGCTGTCGCCGTCCATGCTGAAAATGCCTTCGGTGACCGCCAACTGTTCGCCCGCCAGCGGCTTAGCCAGCAGTTGAGCGAGCTGTTGCGGATCGTTGTGGCCGAAACGGCGTAGCTGCGCCGGGCTCAGACTGGCCGCCTCCAGCAGGGAGGCGTGGCTCAGGCGGTCGGCCACAATCCGATCCTCTTTATCCGCCAGGGCGGCGATCAGCGCCTGATTGGCGGCAAAGCCGGAGATAAACAACAATGCGCGCGGGTAGCCCAGCCAGTCGGCAAGTTCCTCTTCCAGCGCGCGGTGGGCCTCGCTATAACCGCTTACGTGTCCCGAGCCGCCGGAACCGACGCCATAACGTTCCGCCCCCTGCTGCCAGGCGGCGATAATCGCCGGATGCTGGCTCAGGCCGAGATAGTCATTACTGGAGAAGTTAAGCCAGCGCTCCCCTTCCCGCTCCAGCCAGCGCCCGGCGCCGTGCGTCACCGGCAGGCGGCGGCGAAGGGCATCCGCCGCCCGTCGCTCGTCCAGCGCCCGATCGATTCGCTGCTGCCAGGTCATAGCGCCGCCGCGTTGTAATATTCCTCAGTGTCCGGGGTGAGTAAGGCCTGCTCCAGACGCTGCTGCTGCTCATTGTCGCCTTCCAGCACCGCCGTCTGCTGCGGGTTGATCCCCAGCTTGCGGAACAGCTGCAGATCGTTGTCCTCTTCCGGGTTCGGCGTGGTCAACAGCTTGCAGCCGTAGAAAATGGAGTTCGCCCCGGCCATAAAGCACATCGCCTGGGTCTGCTCGTTCATCTGCTCGCGGCCGGCGGAGAGACGCACGTAAGAGGTGGGCATCATGATGCGCGCGATGGCGATAGTGCGAATAAAATCGAAAGCGTCGACGTCGTCGTTATCCGCCAGCGGCGTACCTTTGACTTTTACCAGCATGTTGATGGGCACGCTTTCCGGCGGCGTGGGCAGGTTGGCCAATTGCAGCAGCAGGCCAGCGCGGTCTTTCACGGTCTCCCCCAGCCCGACGATACCGCCGGAGCAGACTTTGATCCCGGCGTCACGCACTTTGTCCAGGGTATCCAGGCGCTCCTGGTAGGTGCGGGTGGTGATGATGTTGCCGTAAAATTCCGGCGAGGTATCAAGGTTGTGGTTGTAGTAATCGAGGCCCGCCTCGGCCAGGCGCTGCGCCTGGCTGTCGGTCAGAGTGCCGAGCGTCATGCACGACTCCAGCCCCAGAGCCTTCACCCCTTTCACCATCTGCTCCAGATAGGGCATATCGCGATCGTGGGGGTTTTTCCACGCCGCTCCCATGCAAAAACGCGTGGAGCCGGCGTTTTTTGCCTGACGGGCGGACTCCAGAACCTGCGCGACCTCCATCAGGCGCTCGGTTTCGAGGCCCGTTTTATAACGCGCGCTCTGCGGACAATATTTACAATCTTCCGGGCAGGCGCCGGTCTTGATCGACAGCAGGGTGCTGACCTGCACCTGGCGCGGATCAAAGTGTTGACGGTGGATTTGCTGCGCTTCGAATAACAGGTCGATCAGCGGTTTATTAAATAATTCCGTAACTTGCGACATTGTCCAGCGGGGTTGGTGAGCCATTTTCCTCTCCAAAGGTCGTACACTACCTGTTTCACACAGCCTCTTTGTTGGCTGCACTCGCACACCCCTGTCAGATAGTGAACTATGCTGCTGGGGATGTTCTCACTTGCCGCCTCGATGCTGCGCGAAATATTTTGTGTACGTTTCATTGTAAGTAAGTTCAGTGTAGACTTGTAAACCTAAATGTTTTCAAAATGGTTTACAAGTCGCTTATGACCCTGGACGATCTCGCCTTCGATCGGCGCCACATCTGGCACCCCTACACCTCTATGACTTCCCCCCTGCCGGTCTACCCGGTGGTTTCCGCCCACGGTTGCGAGCTGTCCCTCGCCGGCGGCGAACAGCTGATTGACGGTATGTCCTCCTGGTGGGCGGCGATCCACGGCTACAATCACCCGCGTCTTAATGCGGCGATGAAAGCGCAAATCGACCAGATGTCGCACGTGATGTTCGGCGGGATCACTCACCCCTCGGCGGTGGCGCTGTGTCGTCAGCTGGTGGCAATGACCCCGCAATCGCTGGAGTGCGTTTTCCTCGCCGACTCCGGTTCGGTAGCGGTTGAGGTGGCGATGAAAATGGCCCTGCAGTACTGGCAGGCGAAAGGCCAACCGCGTCGTCGTTTCCTGACCTTCCGCAACGGCTATCACGGCGATACCTTCGGCGCGATGTCGGTCTGCGATCCGCAGAACTCGATGCACAGCCTGTGGCAGGGCTATCTGCCGGATAACCTGTTCGCCCCCGCGCCGCAGAGCCGCTTTGACGGCGAGTGGGATGAAAGGGATATGGTGCCCTTTGCCCGCCTGATGGCCGCGCACCGTCACGACATCGCCGCGGTGATCCTCGAACCGATCGTTCAGGGCGCGGGCGGGATGCGGATGTACCATCCGGAGTGGCTGAAGCGGGTGCGTAAAATGTGCGACCGGGAAGGGATACTGCTGATCGCCGATGAGATTGCCACCGGCTTTGGCCGCACCGGCAAGCTGTTCGCCTGCGAGCACGCCGGTATCGCCGCCGATATTCTGTGTCTGGGCAAGGCGCTGACCGGCGGCACCATGACCCTCTCCGCCGCGCTGACCACCCGCGAGGTGGCGGAAACCATCAGCAACGGTGAAGCCGGCTGCTTTATGCACGGCCCAACCTTTATGGGCAACCCGCTGGCCTGCGCGGTGGCCAGCGAAAGCCTGCGCCTGCTGGAGAGCGGCGAATGGCAGCGGCAGGTGGCGGCGATTGAAGCCCAGCTGCAGACCGAGCTGGCTCCGGCGCGGGGATCCGCCCTGGTCGCCGACGTCCGCGTGCTGGGCGCTATTGGCGTGGTTGAAACCTGTCGCCCGGTCAATATGGCTGCCCTGCAGCGCTTTTTCGTCGAGCAGGGGGTGTGGATCCGACCGTTTGGCCGCCTGATCTACCTGATGCCGCCGTATATCATCACGCCTGAACAGCTGTCCCGCCTGACCCGAGCCGTTAACCTGGCGGTGCAGGACGAAACATTTTTTAGCGAATAAATAGCGGAATTGCGTCGTGGTGCAGGCTACACTTCCTGGTTAATCAGCGCATTATCAATGAGGATGAAGCATGAAACTGATCAGTCACGATCTCCAGGACGGCGGTAAGCTGCCTAATCGTCACGTCTTCAACGGCATGGGCTACGATGGCGACAATATTTCGCCGCATCTGATGTGGGATGATGTGCCCGCAGGAACCAAAAGCTTTGTGGTGACCTGCTACGATCCGGATGCGCCGACCGGCTCCGGCTGGTGGCACTGGGTGGTGGCTAACCTGCCTGCGGATACGCGCGTCCTGCCGCAGGGGGCCGGTTCCGGTCAGGCGGAGCTGCCGGAAGAGGCCGTTCAGACCCGCACCGATTTTGGCAAGGCGGGATACGGCGGCGCAGCGCCGCCGAAGGGCGAGACCCACCGCTATATCTTTACCGTCCACGCCCTGGACGTTGAGAAAATTGAGGTGGATGCCGAGGCCAGCGGCGCAATGGTCGGCTTTAACGTCCATTTCCATTCCCTCGCCAGCGCCTCCATCACCGCCCTGTTCAGTTAATCTTCCCCCGGATAGCGGCTTGCGCCTTATCCGGGCTACCTGCTGCGCCACGTGTTTTTCAGGTGGCGCTACACTCATCTTTACCAGATAACACTTACATATCAAATAAATACACGTAGCTGTAGGCCTGGCAAGCGCCGCGCCGCCGGGCAAGGACTGCGGGCACGGAGCCGATTTTGTGCCGGGTGGCGGCTACGCCTTACCCGGCCTACAGTTCCCTCTCACAGGCTCATACCTCGTAGGCCCGGTAAGCGCAGCGCCACCGGGCGATG
>NZ_JBEAJA010000002.1:0-16530 GCF_040064755.1 Klebsiella sp. GB_Kp056
GGGTCAGGCGCAGCCGCCACCCGGCAAAAAGCGGCATCATGGCCGCGACCTGGCGAAAACGATTTTGTCGCTCGGGTGGATACTGTAGCGGCAAAACGCCTCTGCGTTTGTCGGTAAGAGCTCAGGTTCGCCTCCGGCGAGTGCGTCGTGGTTTCCTCTTTTAGCTTAGCCGTTCGCGGCGCTTTGCAACAGGATGCGCCACTCGCTGAGGGCGGAGGTGCTGAACCCCTGGCGCCAGATAAGCTGGGTGGTCGCCTCGCACAGCGGTTCGCTTAGGCTGTTTTCGGGAAGCGTCATCAGCGCCAGCACGCTCTGCGGCAACAGGCAGGCGTAGCGCCCGGAGGCCACGCAGGCCAGCATGCTGTGATAGGAGCTCACTTCATGTACCTCGACGGCCGCCTGTTGTTCCGCCAGCCAGCGCTCTCCCAGCGCCCGATAGCTGCAGCCGCTGGCAAATGCCGCGAACCGCAGCGGGCCAGCGCTCTGCGGACGGACCAGCATCAGGGTTTCCTGAAACACCGGGACAGATCCCAGGCCTGGCGGGCATGCCGGTTGACCATCCGTCCCTGGCGGCAGGCAGACCAGCGCGGCATCAAGGGCTGCGGTTAATACCCCCTCGGTTAACTGGCGGGTCGGCCGGGTGCTGAGCGTGACATCCACCTGCGGGCACCGCTGTTGGAAGCGGGTGAGCAGCGGCGGCAGACGGCTGGCGGCGGTCGCCTCCATCGCGCCCAGCCGCAGGCTGCCGCCGGGCGCGGTTGGATGCAGACTCTGCTTTGCCTCTTCCGCCAGGCTCAGGATCCGCCGGGCATAGCTGAGAAACTGAACGCCTGCCGGCGACAGCACCATTTTTTTGTTGCCGCGGACGAAGAGTTCCACGGCAAGCTCCTCCTCCAGTTGCTGAATACGGGTGGTGATATTGGACTGGGCGCGGCCAAGCCGTTTTGCTGCCAGAGTGACGCTTTGCGTGTCGGCCACCTGGATAAAAATCTGCAGTGTGCTGTGGTTCATATTTTTATTCTCAATATGATAATGATGTTGATCTTATCATCTTTAAAAGAGATGGTAAGCCTCCGGCATCGCTCATGAACGAGGAACCCATGCAAAATTCACTGCTTTCGCTTCTTGATATTGACTACCCCCTGATCCAGGCCCCGATGGCGGGCGTCTCCACCCCCGCGCTGGCTGCCGCGGTGAGTCATGCCGGGGCGCTGGGTTCGCTGGGGCTGGGCGCTTCAACCGTTGCCCAGGCGGAAGCGCTGATCGTCGCCACCCGCCAGCTGACGGACCGGCCGTTCAATGTCAATCTGTTTTGCCATGCGCCGCCCCGGCGCGACGTCCGACGGGAGGCGGACTGGGCTGAGACGCTGCGCCCCCATTTTACCCGCTTTGGCAGTATCCCTCCGGCGTCGCTTAGGGAGATATACCAGACGTTTATCGGCCACACCGCCATGCTGGAGCTGCTTCTCGATCTCTCACCCGCGGTGGTGAGCTTCCATTTCGGCCTTCCTGAGCGCGAGGCGATCCAGCGCCTGCGACAGCAGGGGATCGTCACTCTGGCCACGGCGACGTCGCTTAAGGAGGCGCAGGTCATTGAGCAGCAGGGGATTGACGTGGTGGTCGCTCAGGGCTTTGAGGCGGGCGGGCACCGGGGGATCTTCGACCCGCAGGAGCCAGATGCGCAGATGAGCACCTTTACTCTGGTGCAACATCTGCGGCGTCGGCTGACCATCCCGGTGGTCGCCGCCGGGGGCATCATGGACGGCGCGGGGATCGCCAGCGTGATGCAGCTGGGGGCGCAGGGCGCTCAGCTCGGCACGGCGTTTTTACTCTGTGCGGAATCGGCCGCCGACGCCGGCTACCGCGCGGCGATCGCTAACAGCATTGACGGGCGTACGGTACTGACCTCAGCGATATCCGGGCGTCCGGCACGTTGTCTGGCGAATACCTTCTGCGCAGTGGGGGAAGCCTGTCCGGCGAGCGCTGTGCCGGATTATCCGCTGGCATATGATATCGGCAAAGCGCTGGCCGCCGCCGCGAAAGCCCAGGGCGTCCATGAGTATGGCGCGCACTGGGCCGGGCAGGGTGTGGGGTTGATCCGCGAGTGTGACGCCGCCAGTCTGGTCCGCCAGCTGGCGGCTGAGTGCGGCTGGAATTAATGTCTGACGGTTAGCGGCGGTGTGCCAGGCGGCGCACCAGCCGATCGCCGGCCATTTGTACGCCCTGAACCATCGCCACCAGGATCAGCACCGTGCCAAACATCACCTCATTATTGAACCGCTGATAGCCGTAGCGGATGGCGAGGTCGCCGAGTCCGCCGCCGCCGATCACCCCGGCCATCGACGAAAAGCCAATCAGCATCACGATGGTCAGCGTAATCCCGGCCAGCAGCGTCGGCAGGGCTTCCGGCAGCAGAGATTTAAAAATCACGTGCCAGACGTTGCCGCCCATCGACAGAATGGCTTCGATTCTCCCGTAATCCACCTCGTCGAGCGCGTTTTCCGTCAGGCGGGCAAAGAACGGAAAGGCGCCGATGGTCACCGGCACGATAGCGGCGGTGCTGCCCAGCGTGGTGCCGACGATCAGGCGGGTAAAAGGGATCAGCGCGATCAGCAGCACGATAAACGGTAACGATCTGCCGATGTTGATCGCCGCCCCCAGCAGCGCGTTCAGTTTCGGCATCGGCGCGAGGCCGTTGGCGCGGGAAATAAATAACAACACACCGGTGGGCAGCCCGATCAGCACGGTAAACAGGGCCGCCAGGCCCACCATATAGAGCGTATCCAGCGTGCCGTCGAGTAATAACGGCCACAAATCTTCCCAGCTCATGCTACTCCGCATAATGGCCTCCCCTGAACGCCGTGACGGGTAAGAAAATCCTGTTCAGCCTGCGGGTCGTGCAGCAGCGACTGACGCAGCCGCGACCACGGGGTCACCAGCAGGTCGGCGAGTTTGCCGCTTTCGACAATTTCGCCCTGTTCCAGCAGCGCCGCGTGGTCACAAATGGTTTTCACCACCTCCAGCTGGTGCGTTATCAGCACAATGGTCAGATTGAGCCGCTGGTTAATATCCGCCAGCAGAGCCAGCACCGAGGCGGTGGTCTCGGGATCCAGCGCGCTGGTCGCCTCATCGCACAGCAGCACCTCCGGTCGGGCGGCCAGCGCCCGGGCGATGCCGACGCGCTGTTTTTGCCCGCCGGAAAGCTGAGACGGGAAGGCGGCGGCCTTGTCGCTGAGATCCACCAGCTCCAGCAGTTCGCGCACCCGCGCTTCGCGAGCGGCCCGCGGCACCCCGGCTATCTCCAGCGGCACCGCGATGTTGTCGGCGACGGTGCGGGCATGCAGCAGATTGAAGTGCTGGAAAATCATCCCGGTACGAAGGCGATAATCCCGCAGCGCCGCCTTGTTCAGCTGTGTAATATCCTGTCCGTTCACCAGAATGCGGCCCGAGGTGGGCCGCTCCAGCAAATTGAGACAGCGGATGAGCGTACTTTTGCCGGCGCCGCTGCGCCCGAGAATGCCGTATATCGCCCCTTTCGGGATCTGTAACGCGATATCGTTCAGCGCCGGTCGGCCGGTTCCGGCGTAGGTTTTGCTCAGCCCTTCGATGGTTATCATGACTGAGGGGCCACCGGGATCACCGAGCCGTTGTAGTTTTTACGGATAAACTCCGCTACCTGCGGCGACGTCAGGTCTTTCGCCAGCGCCTTAATGCGCGGGTCATTGGCCAGGGCTGGGGTGGTCACCAGGATATTGGCGTAGGGGTTATGCTCGGCGCTTTCCAGCCCCAGAGCGTCTTTCGCCGGCACCAACCCGGCTTCGAGGGCGTAGTTACCGTTAATCACCGCCAGGTCGACATCGTCGAGGGAGCGCGGGATCTGCGGCGATTCAATCTCCAGGATCTTCAGGTGTTTCGGGTTCTCGACAATATCCTTCGGCGTCGCCAGAGTGGTGGCCGGGTCGGTAAATTTAGGGTCCAGCTTGATAAGCTTCTGCGCCTGCAGCAGGAACAGCGCACGGCTCAGGTTGGTGGTGTTATTCGGCACCGCCACCGTGGCGTTGTCCGGCAGCGACGAGAAATTTTTATGTTTATGCGAGTAGATCCCCAGCGGCTCAATGTGCACGGTAGCCGCGACGGTAAAGGTTTTACCCAGCGCTTTTTCCTGATCCTTCAGGTAGGGAACATGCTGGAAGTAGTTGGCATCCACGTCGCCACTGGCCAGCAGTTCATTGGCGTTGACCCCGCTGGTCAGCTCCACCACCTTCAGATCGAGGCTGGGATCGATTTTTTTGATGTAGTTGAGGATCTCCGCGTGGGGAACCGGGTCCGCGGCGACGCGCAGCGCGGCGGCCTGGGCAGACGTCCATGCCAGAGAAAGAGACAGTGCGACCCCTGCCAGTTTAAAAGCGGCATATTTCATGGTGTGTTCCTTTTTAGTTATGGTTAAACGATCAATTGCTCGGCGCGTTCGCGAAACACGTCCTGATAGTAGCGTTCCGCCACGTCCGGATGGGAACGCAGACGGCCCTTGAGATAATTCCAGCCGACATCGCGCAGCAGCGGATTGTGCGGGTCGCTGTCCGGACCGCGCGCCTCACGCGCCAGCTCGGGCGGCAGGGTATAAACCGGCACCACCGCGTCAAGCTGGGCGCCAAGGAAGAAAGCGATGGAGAGGCGCTGCTGCTGCGCCGGCGGCGACACCACCCGGTGAACGGTAGCGCGCAAATAGCCGTTGGTGGCCAGCTCCAGCAGTTCGCCAATATTGACCACAAAGCTGCCGGCCAGCGGCACGGCGTCGATCCACTGCCCGGGCGCCACCTCAACCTGCAGCCCTTTCTGTTCGTCCTGCAGCAGGAAGCTGAGAAAACCGGAATCTTTATGGGCGCCGACGCCCTGGCTGCTTTGCGTCTCCTGCTGGCCGGGATAGCGGATCAGTTTGATATGCTCGTTGGGTTTGTCGCCATAGAGTTGGTCAAAGGCATTCTCCGGGAGCTGCAGCGCTTCGGCAAAGGCGCGCAGCAGGCGGATCCCCACCTGGGTCATCTGCTGTTGCCAGTGAAGTAATACCGGTTTAAGCGACGGCAGGGCGGCAGGCCACAGATTCGGACCCTGCAGGCGCTGCCAGCGCGGGGCGTCATCGCTGAGGGTCAGCGCCGGACGTTCGGCGCCGATATCAAACTGCTCTCGCCAGTCAGGCTGGCCGCGCGTCAGCTCAGAGGCCGCGCGATTATAGCCGCGAAAATGGGGGGAGTGGATCATCGCCACCTGCTGTTTTTGCGCCTCATCGAGGGCAAAAAAGCGTTGGGACTGGCGCTGAACTTCATATTGAAGCGCGTCGTCGACACCGTGGTTGATCAGATAAAAGAAGCCGATGTCGCGGGCGGCGTGGCGCAGGTCGGCCAGGAAGGCCGCTTTATCCGCGGGGTCCGCGTAGCGGGCCAGATCGAGAATCGGCAGGGTTGTCGCGTTCATTGTGTTCTCCGAAAACGGGATAAAATGTTATGGATCGATTCAGGTTCAGGGTTCGGGCACAACAGCAGCGCATGGTGATTTCCTCTGTTCGGGGCTGAGCACAGCTTGCCTCAGGGCCAGATAATCAACCAATAACGTTATTTTCTAATTTATGTTCGCGCGGGGTTCAGTGCTTTTGCGTTAAATAGATAAAGGCGTAAGGGCGAACTGAAGCCGTTGCGCCTGTCACCGAGAGCCAGTAAGGTGGGCGCACTTTTTTAATGCGGAACGGATGTATCCTCATGCACAGTTCAAAAGATCCCCTGCACGGCGTGACGCTGGAAGCGCTGCTCAATGCCCTGGTCGCGCGCTACGGCTGGGCGGAAATGGCCCGCCAGGTCAACATTAACTGCTTTAAAAGCGATCCCAGCATCAAGTCCAGCCTGAAATTTCTCCGCCGGACGCCGTGGGCGCGCAAAGAGGTGGAGGCGATGTATCTGGCTTCGCTCGACGACGATGCGCCGGCAGAGAAAGCGGATCCATGGGCAAACTGGCAGAAAAAATAACCCTTACCACAGGACATCATTATGCAGAGCTGGAGCAGTAAAGATTTCACCGCCGACCGCGCGTGGGGCGCACTGGATATCGCCAATTTTTCCGGCACCACCGTGCGCCTGCACTGGACCGACCAACCCTATATCTGGCACATCAACGACGGTCAGGAGGTGTTTGCCGTAATGGATGGTCAGGTGGCGATGCATGTGAAAGTCAACGGCGAGGAGCAGGTGATCGTGCTGAACGCCGGCGATATCTTCTACGCCGAGGTGGGATGCGAGCATGTCGCTCATCCCCAGGGGGCGGCGCGTATTCTGGTGATTGAGAAAGAAGGGTCGGTCTGATCCCGCCGGCGGGCCATTCGTTAGTCCGCCGTTTCATCGCCTGTCAGACTCCATATACCGCGTTGATATAAATCACGTATCCAGCTTTTGATATACTTAATTCTTGTTTGCTATTCCCTTCACCCCAGCACTATCTTTTGCCGCAGACGCCTGAACAGGCACAACCGCGGGAGAGATCATGGCAACCTTGCAGTGGGACCACGCAGTACAGTTTGTGAATCAGCCGGAAGCGGCAATTGAAACCTTTGCCGGACAGCAGCTGCGGGCGGTGGCCGGTGGGCGCCATCCGGGGTGGGGAACCCGCAATGCGCTGAGCTATTTTGGTCTGACCTATATCGAATTCCTCGCCATTTCCGACCCGGACGAACTGCGCGTCGCGACGGACAGGTTTCTGCTCTCGCGGGATGCCGCGCGGTTGCTGCCGGAGAACGAAGCGCTGTTTCGCGTCGCGCTGCGCAGCGACGACATCGACGCCACCCATGACCACTTGCGGCGCAAGGGGCTGGCGGTGTCACCGATCGTCGATGGCCAGCGCCACGATCCGCAGGGCAATGTCATCCGCTGGCGGATCTTCACCATTGATGGCGACACCGACGGACTGGTCTATCCTTTTGTGCTGCAGTGGGGAGAAGACGACGAGACCCGGCTGGCGCGGCTGCGCGCCCAGGGGCTGGACGTGCCTCATCCGCTGGGCGACATTGTGCTCGAGCAGGCGGTGTTCGAGGTGGACAATCCGCAGGCGGTGCGCGATCGCTGGCAGGCGCTGCTGGGCTTCCCGCCACAGGGGGAGCAGGGGCTGGACGTGGGCGGCCAGTGGTTTACTTTCCGCGAAGGAGCCGCCAACCAGCTGACCGAACTGGTGTTTCGCGTCGCCAACCCGGCGCTTAAGGGGCAACGCTTTCGCGTTGGCAACGACGTGTATCGCTTTATATAAAGGCTGACTCTAGCGTACCGTGGCGCGCAGGGCCCCCGGCGGCTGGCCGGTGATGCGTTTGAAAGCCCGGCTGAAGGCCGCCAGCGACTGATACCCGAGGCGGAAGGCCACCTTTTCCAGCGCCTGGCCTTCGTGGGTGATGTACTGCACCGCCAGCCGCATACGCAGCTCGGTCAGATAGCGGGCGGGGGTGGTGCCGGTGGCGGCAAGAAAACGCTCGGCGAAGAGAGAGCGCGACAGCCCCGCCTCCCGCGCCAGATCTTCCACTTTCCAGTTCACGCCCGGACGCTGATGCATGGCGTAGATCGCTTTCGCCAGCCGGGGATCGCGCAGGACCTGCACCCAGCCGGTGGCGTTACCGCACCCGCATGCCACCCAGCCGCGGACAATCAGCGCGGCCACCACGTCCGCCAGCCGGGCGAGGATCCCGGCATAGCCCGCCTGGCGGGTGAGCGATTCCCGCTCCATTGCGGCCAGCAGCGGCTGGATCTCCGGCCAGGTGTGGAGCAGACAACTCACCCGCATCACCTCGGGCATGGCCTTCACCAGCGGCTGCATGCCGCCGAGCTCAAAGTCCATGCAACCGCTGAAAATCACGGCGCGCTCCGGGCAGTCAGGCTGGCCGCCAGCGTTGATGCAACTTACCGTGCTGCACACCGTTTCGCTGTTCAGCTGCGCCACATTCACCACCGCGGCCTGCGGATCGGAGAGCAGGGCGTGTCCGTCGCCGTTGGGAATAAACAGCGCGTCGCCGCTCTCCAGGGTGAACTGTTCTCCGCTGGCCATGCGCAGCAGCACCGGTCCGCGGCTGATGAAATGGAACTGGGCTTTGCCCGCCACGGCGCTAAAGCCGACGCCAAACGGGCGGGAGGTTTCGATGCGCCGGTAATTCACGCCGGAGAGGCGCATACCGCGCAGCAGTTCGCTGGTCAGGTCGATTGTAGGCTGGCTCATGGTAATTCCGGACGAATAATCAATAACTGAAGAGTATGCATCATATATCGTCCAGGGGTAAGCCCCTAAGATGACCAGGATGTTAATAAACCTGGAGAGATGTATATGACTTCCTGCATAGCTGCTGACGCAAGCCTGACACCCGTCAGGCCTGCCTGGCGTGCCGTCTATGCCCTGGCCCTCGGGGTGTTCGGCCTGATCGTGGCCGAGTTTCTGCCCGCCAGCCTGTTAACGCCGATGGCCAGCAGCCTCGGCGTCAGCGAAGGGATGGCCGGGCAGGCGGTGACCGCCACGGCGCTGGTGGCGTTAGTCACCGGCCTGCTGATCGCCACCGCAACCCGCAATATCGACCGCCGCTGGGTGCTGATGTTTTTTTCCGTGCTGCAGATTGTCTCCAGCCTGATGGTCGCTTTTGCCGGTTCGCTGGCGTTTCTCCTGCTCGGTCGTCTGCTGCTGGGGATCGCCATCGGCGGTTTCTGGGCGATGTCCACCGCCACGGCGATGCGTCTGGTGCCGGCGGCCCATGTGCCGAAGGCGCTGGCGATCATCTTTTCCGCGGTGTCTGTCGCCACAGTGGTGGCCGCGCCGCTCGGCAGCTACCTCGGGGAGCTGATCGGCTGGCGCAACGTGTTTATTCTCTGCGCGATACCCAGCCTGCTGGCGCTGCTCTGGCAGCTGTGGGTGCTGCCCTCCATGCGCCCGGAAAGCGTTGGCACCTTCTCCACGCTGTTCAGGGTGCTGCGCCGTCCCGGTATGCTGGGCGGCATGCTGGCGTCGATCCTGATTTTCAGCGGCCATTTCGCCTTCTTCACCTACCTGCGGCCGTTCCTTGAGACCGTCGCGCAGGCCAGCGTTGAAGGCGTTTCACTGATTTTGCTCGGTTTCGCTATCGCTAACTTTATCGGCACCTCGGTAGCGAGCTATCTGCTGAGCCGCAGCCTGCGTCTGACCCTGGCGCTGGTGCCGCTGATGATGAGCGTCCTGGCGCTGCTGATGGTGACGTTTGGCCATCTGAGCGTGCTCGACGGGCTGCTGGTCGCCCTCTGGGGGTTTGCCTTCGGTCTGGTGCCGGTGGCCTGGTCCACCTGGCTGGCCACCACCGTGCCGGATGAGGCGGAAAGCGCGGGCGGTCTGCTGGTGGCCTCTATTCAGCTGGCCATCAGCGCCGGCGCCGCCGGCGGTGGGGCGGTGTTCGATCTGCACGGCGCCAGCGGCGTCTTCACCGGCAGCGGTGTGCTGCTGTTGACCGCGATGGTCGTGGTCTTCACCGCCGTGCGGGTGAAACCGGTCGCCCGCGCCGAACAGCCGGAGACCGGTCGCTTATCCCGCGAGATCGATAACTAAATTGGCCGACAGGCTGCGGGAGCAGCACAGCGCAATATGCTGCTCCGCTGCCTGTTTTTCCGCCTCCGACTGCACGGTATCCCGGTGGTCGACCGTTCCCTCCCGCACCGGCGTCAGGCAGGCGCCGCAGATCCCCATCTCGCAGGAGAGCGGCACGTCGACGCCATGCTCCTGCAGCACCCGGGCGATGGTTTTGTCCCCCGGTACCGGCCAGCGCTCCCCGGTGGAGGCGAGGGTGATGGTGAAGGTTCCGTCCGCCGCCGAGGCCGCCGTCGGGGCGGGCGGCTGGAACGCTTCGCTGTGCAGTTGCGCCTCCGCCCAGCCGGCAGCCAGCGCGGTGTCGCGCACCTGGTTCATAAACCCTGCCGGTCCGCAGAAATAGACCCGGGTGTCGGCGTCCGGCGCGCCCAGATCCTGGGCCAGCCGCAGGCGCGGACTCTCTCCGTCGGCAGAGCAGTGGATCAGGCAGGTTCCGCCGGTGAGCTGGCTGGCGATCTCGGTGGCGAAGGCGGCCTCCTGCGCGCGGCTGACGTAGTAGTGCAGCGTAAAGCTGGCGCCGGACGTCGCCCGGGCATAGGCCATCGCCAGCAGCGGCGTAATGCCGATCCCGGCGGCGAGGAGCACCACGTGGCCGCCCCCGCGCAGGGGAAAGTGGTTGCGCGGGGCAGAGATCAGCAAGGGCTGCCCCGGACGCAGGGTGTCATGAATATAACGGGAGCCGCCTCGCGACTGCGCCTCGCGGGCGACGCAGAGCAGATAGTGATCCCGCCCGGCCGGGCTGCCGGTCAGCGAATACTGACGGATCAGCCCGCAGGGGAGATGGAGGTCGATATGGGCGCCGGGCGACCACGCCGGCAGCGGTTGCCCATCGGCGCTCACCAGACGAACGGCCAGATTTTTCGCGCCCTGGCGCCACAGGCCATCGACCACCACCGGGAGTATGTCGCGCATAAGACCTCCACTCATACCAGAAAGAAATCGCCAAAGCCCATCTTCTTCAGCCCGCGCCGGTAGGCGATAGAGCTGCGGTCTGCCGGAATATGCGCCTCCAGGGTCAGATCCAGCGGCAGCCGCTCCGGGCGCTGGGTCTCAACCATCAGGCGATCCTCCTCAAACACCCGCAGGTTGAACGCATGAACGTCTTCCACCGGCACATGCAGGTCAAAATTGCGGGCGATAGGGGCGAACATCCGCGTCACGCGCGACGACACCGGCGAGGCGGCGTTCATGATCACCAGCTTCGCATCGGCAGGGAAATGGATGGTCAGCGTGGCGGTGAAGGGCAGATGCATTTCAAAGTGACGCAGCCACTGGAACCCTTCCGGCGCGCGGAAATCGGAGCTGGCCGGATAATTGCCCACCGAGCTCCAGTAGTCGGCAACAAAACCGAACGGTGTCTCCTGCGGGGTGTAGTCCGGCACCTGCTGATTGTCCGGGTCGGCAAAGGTATCAGTGTGGATCCACGCAAAGTGGGCGACATCGAGAAAGCCTTCGACCTGGCGGCCGGCAAAGCCCTTCACCTCGAAGGCCGGGCAGTTGATTTGCTGAAAGCCGGCGTCGTCCCAGTGCGGCATGGTCGGTAACGGCGGCGGATTGTCCGGATCGCAGGCCAGGCAGGTCCAGATCAGCCCGTAGCGCTCCTCCACGGCGAAGCTGGTGAGATGCAGTTTGGCTGGAATGGGTTGTCCCGGACTGGAGGGGATGCGGTTGCAGCGGCCATCCTCGCCAAAGCGCAGGCCATGATAGGGGCAGACGATGCCTTCTTCTTCATGAAACCCCAGGGTCAGCGGGACGCCGCGGTGCGGGCAGACGTCGCGGGCGACCACCACCTGACCTTTAATGCGATAGATAACCAGCTGTTCGTCCAGCAGGGTGGCTTTCACCGGGGCGCCGCCAATATCGCAGGCGCGGGCCACCGGGTGCCAGCAGCGGGCCAGCCGCAGCCAGTCCTCTGGATCAAAGGTGCAATGGGCGGGGGGCGTCGGGATGGTTGTCTTCATGATTTCTCTTCCTGCTCACATCGGTGATTGTTTTATTGTTGTGAGATTATTGTTGTCATATTAGGGTGTTCACATCCATCACCATTAATTCACTCTGCTGTTGCAAAAAAGAGTACAGGGTCGCCATGAGTCCATTTTCCCGTTTCGCCCACTATTTCATCGCCGTGGCCCGCTGCGGCAGCCTGCGCCGTGCCGCCGAGCAGCTGCATATCTCCGCCTCGGCGATTAACCGCCAGATCCTGCAGGCCGAGGAGGCCTTCGGGACACCTCTGTTCGAGCGGCTGCCGGAGGGACTGCGGATGACCACCGCGGGCGAACTGCTGTATGACAATCTGCTGCGCTGGCAGAAAGAGTTTCGCCAGACCCGGCAGAAATTTGATGAGCTGCAGGGGATGAAGCGCGGGAGCGTCAGCGTCGGTATGGTGCAGGCGCTGGCGGAAGGTGGCTTCGCCGCCGCGCTGGCGGAGATTATCGCCAGCTGGCCGTGGCTGGAGCTGGATCTGCAGGTGGCCGACAGCCACACCGTCAGCCAGAAAGTGCGTCAGGCGGATCTGGACGTCGGTCTGATCCTCGATCCGCAGGGGCAGGCCGGACTCAGCGTGCTGGCCTTTGCCGAACTGGAGGTGGGGATTGTGATGCGCCCGGACCACCCCCTGGCGGGGGCGAGGGCCCTGTCTTTGGGCGAGCTCAGCCTCGAGCGGCACATCGTGCCCGGCGCGCCGCTGATCGTTCATGAGCGGGTGGCGCTTCTCTATCGCCACCATGACTTTGCGCCGGAGAATACCATCAGCTGCAATGATATCCGGCTCATTAAGTCGCTGGTGCTGCGCGGCAGCGGCGTGACGCTCCTCAGCCTGCTCGACGTGCTGGACGAGGTTCAGCGCGGCCAGCTGGCCTTTGTCCCGCTGCGCAGTACGCTGCTGCGGCCGCTGACCCTGGCGCTGTGCACCGCGCCTTCGCGTCAGCTATCGCGTCCTGCGCAGATGGCCATTCAGACGCTGAGCGCGGTGATTGAATCCATGGCGACCGTCAGCCCAGCGGCCCGCTGAGGATGGTATCGCACATGCCGTTGATAATCCGCTCGCCGGTCTCCTCCCGCAGCTCCTGGTACCAGGCTTCAGTGAGCTGCATATCCTTTCCGTGGGTGATATCGCAGCGCTTGCGCGCCTTCAGTACCAGATCGCGGACCCGGTCGCAGCGCTGGGCTTCATACTCGCGCAGGGCGGTCGCAATATCGCGGGTCTGGCGGAAAACGGCGCCCAGTACCACCGCATCTTCCATCGCCGCGCATCCCCCCTGGCCAATATCCGGGGTGGTGCTGTGTCCGGCGTCGCCCAGCAGCGCGACGCGACCGCGCACCAGGCGGCTGAATGGTTCGATATCGTGGATTTCAATACGGTTGGTGGTCTGCGGGTCGAGGGTGGCGATCAGCTTCTGCACCGGCGGCGCCCAGCCGGCAAAGTAGCGGCTGAGGTCAGCGCGCAGGGTGTCACGATCCTCCGCCAGACCCGCCGGCAGCGGCACATCAAAGAAAAAGTAGAACCGGCCGGCGGAGACCGGCATCAGCGAGACGCGCTTGCCTTCGCCGACAAAGGTGGTCCACTGATCGCCGGGCGCCAGCGCTTCATCTATTTCCACCAGACCGTTCCAGTTGACGTAGCCGGCGTAGCGGCGCTGCGGGGTAAAGCCGAGCACCCACGGACGCAGCGCGGAATGGCTGCCGTCGGCGGCAATCAGCAGATCGCCGCTGGCGCTGCTGCCGTCGGTAAACCACACCGTCACGCCGTCGACGTTTTCTTCACAGCGGATGACGCGTTTGCCGAACTGCACGCTTTCCCGTCCCCAGTAATCCAGCATTTCCCGCTGCAGCTCTGCGCGGGAGACCGGGCAGGGGCGGCTGCCGGTACGTTCGATCAGCGGCGCGAGGCTGAACTGGGTCATGTTCTCGCCGCTGCGGAAATCGCGATACGCCATGCGGCGCAGCGGTCCGCCGAAGGTTTCCATGATATCGCCCATGCCGAGGTGGGCCATGCACTTCACGCCGTTGGGCCACACGGAAATCGCCGCGCCGACCGGTTTGATCTCTTTCACCGCTTCATAGACTTCGCAGTCGATCCCCGACTGTTTGAGCGCCACTGCCGCACTTAAGCCGCCGATGCCGGCGCCAATCACGATTGCTTTCATTTTTTTCTCCTTCTCCCGATGTTGTGACTGACTACAGCAATTTGCGTACCAGTTCGCCGAAGGGAGGAAAACCGCCGGCCTGAGGCACAGCGATAGGTCATGACGCACCACATCGGTGCAATGTGACGCATTGGTTGCCTTTTTATGAATCAAAAGTTTCTTTATGTTGCATTAAGAATCTATCGTTTCAGCATCCTGGTTCCGCAGCGGTGGGGAGCGAGGCATGGCTGGAGTGATTTAACTAAATGATTTTAAAGTATTAATAAATTTATTCGTTCGCATTGGTCGTCTCTGGCCTGCTTTGTGCAGAAGCTCTTGCACTTCTCTTTGCTACGGGATAACACCATGTCTGACGAACATCACAGCGGCCTGCTTTACGGCCTTGAACAGCGGATCCCACCGCTTGCGGCCTTTTTTAGCGCCCTCCAGCATGTGCTGGCGGGTCTGGTGGGGATCATCACGCCGCCGCTGATTATCGGCGCCACCCTCGGACTTGGCGACTGGCTGCCGTATCTCATCAGTATGTCGCTGCTGGCCTCGGGTATCGGTACCTTTTTGCAGTCCAACCGGGTCTGGGGCATTGGCGCCGGGATGATCTGCATGCAGGGCACCAGCTTCGCCTTTCTTGGCGTGGCGGTAGCCGGAGGGATGTGGGTGAAAGCGCAGGGCGGCGGGCCACAGGATATTATGGCGATGCTGTTTGGCGTTAACTTTGTCGCCGCCCTGGTGCCGGTGATTGTCAGCCGCTTTATTGAACCGCTGAAGAAAATCTTTACCCCCATCATTACCGGCAGCGTGATTGCGCTGATCGGCATCAGCCTGATCAAGGTCAGCGTCATTAACTGGTGCGGTGGCGAAAAGGCGCAGGATTTCGCCAGCATGAGCAATATCGCGCTCGGGGCGGGTACCCTTGGCGTTATCGTTCTGCTGAGCTGCGCCAAAAACCGCTGGCTGCGGCTCTCCTCGGTGGTGGTGGGCATTGCCGTGGGCTGTGTGGCTGCAGGGCTGAGCGGTCAGTTCCACCTTCACAGCCTGGGCGACACCCTGTTTCGCCTGCCGACGCTGTTTCCGTTCGGTTTTCAGTTTAACAGCGCGATTTTTCTGCCGGTGGCGCTGGTGTCGCTGGTCTGTATTCTGGAGGCGGTGGGCGATCTGACGGCCAACTCGCTGATTTCGCAACAGTCTGTTGACGATCGCGCTTTCCGCAACCGGTTGAAGGGCGGTATCCTGGCGGACGGCGTCAGTTGCATGGTGGCCGCGATGCTCAGCGCCTTTCCGAACACGACTTTCGCGCAGAACAACGGCGTGATCCAGATGACCGGGGTGGCCAGCCGCTATGTCGGGCGCTACATCGGCGTGATTCTTATCCTGCTTGGGCTGTTCCCGCCGGTGGGCGAACTGCTGCGGCAGATCCCGGCGCCGGTGCTGGGGGGCGCCACGATGGTGATGTTTGGCTGTGTGGTAGCGGCCGGGATCCGGATCATTACCCAGAACCCGCTCACCCGACGCGATGTGCTGATCGTTGGTCTGGCGTTTGGCGCGGGCCTTGGCGTGGAGTCGGTGCCGGCGTTTCTCAGCCATTTTCCGCCGATGGTCGGCGATCTGTTCGGTTCGGCGGCCACCAGCGGTGGGCTGGTGGCGATAGCGCTGAACCTTGTTCTGCCGCAGGAGCAGGCGGCGACGAAAACGATAAGGAGTCAGGATGATCGCGCTGAGACAGTTTAACCGTCTGAGTCATGATGAGGCAGTGGCGCTGCTGGCCCCCTGCGTGGCGATCCCGGCCTGGAGCGATACGCTGGTGAGCTTGCGACCCTTCGCCTGCCGTGAAGCGCTGCTGCAGGTCGCCCGGGAAGCGATGGCCGACTGGGGGGAGAACGATCTGAACGCGGCGCTCAGCGCCCATCCGCGGATCGGCGAAAAACCGACCGGCAGCCAGGCGCACGCGACGATGTCGCGCCAGGAGCAGTCGGCGGTGGACAGCGATAATGAAAAGCTGGCGCAGGCCCTGCGGGAGGGGAATGCCCGCTACGAGGCTCGTTTTGGCCGGGTGTTTTTAATCCGCGCCAAAGGGCGCAGCGGTGAAGAGATGCTGCAGGCGCTGACGCGCCGGCTGCAGCATACCGCCGACGAAGAAGTGGCTGAGGCGCTTGCCCAGCTGCGGGAAATTACGATGTTAAGACTGGAAGGAGCGATTGGCGAATGAGTACCCTGAGCACCCATATTCTGGATATTTCCACCGGCACGCCGGCGGAAGGCGTGGCGGTCAGCCTGAGCCGGGAGGGCGAGACGCTGGCGAACCTGGTGACTAACGCCCAGGGGCGTATCGCCACCTTCAGCGCCGCGCCGCTGCCGGCGGGGCGCTACTGCTTAACCGCGGAAACGGGGGCGTGGTTTGCCCGCGTCGGGCGCGAGAGCGTTTTTACCCGGGCGCAGATTGATTTTGTCATTGGCGAGGCGACAGATGACCATTTCCATCTGCCGTTTCTGATAGCCCCGGGCGGGTGGTCGACCTACCGCGGCAGCTAAATCCGGCTGCCCGTTGCCGGGCGGCGCTGCGCTTGCCCGGCCTGGATCGTTGCGGAGCGGGGAGAGACAGCCCGTAGGCCCGGTAAGGCGCAGCCGCCGCCGGGCATTAAGCCGGCAACAGAGCCGGATGCCCGTTGCCGGGCGGCGCAGCGCTTGCCCGGCCTACAACGTTACGGAGCAGGCAGAGACAGCCGTAGGCCCGGTAAGGCGCAGCCGCCACCGGGCATTAAGCCGGCAA
>NZ_JBEAJA010000003.1:0-15790 GCF_040064755.1 Klebsiella sp. GB_Kp056
ATGGTGCATCCGGGAGGATTCGAACCTCCGACCGCTCGGTTCGTAGCCGAGTACTCTATCCAGCTGAGCTACGGATGCATCGGAATAACTAGTTTACTACAGAATTCATCTGAATAATCAGAATCAGGCAAGAATGGTGCATCCGGGAGGATGGCTCGTCTACGCCTCGCCCTACGGGCCGTTGCTTACGCAACGTTATCCTCCCTGGTGCTGGCGAAAATTTCGCAGACCATGTAACAACGATATTGCTGTTACTAAGGAGAATATGGTGCATCCGGGAGGATTCGAACCTCCGACCGCTCGGTTCGTAGCCGAGTACTCTATCCAGCTGAGCTACGGATGCATCGGGAAACTTGCTTTACTACGCGTCAGTGTCACAACTAACACATGCCACACTGAGTATGACGGCCTAATCGGTAGAGTGACTCGATTATGCCTCGCACTGCGGGCCGCTGCTTTCACAGCGTTCTTCTCTCTTCATTCAGAAAGAAGATGGTGCATCCGGGAGGATTCGAACCTCCGACCGCTCGGTTCGTAGCCGAGTACTCTATCCAGCTGAGCTACGGATGCAAAATGGCGGTGAGGCGGGGATTCGAACCCCGGATGCAGCTTTTGACCGCATACTCCCTTAGCAGGGGAGCGCCTTCAGCCTCTCGGCCACCTCACCACACACGCCTCTTTCGAGTGCTTCGAAGAACTTGTTTCTGCTCTTCGTCGCTGCGATGGCGCACATATTACTTTCTGGTACTTATAAGTCAAACACTTTTTCGAGACCTTTTTTCGTTTGCACACTTCGCACGCAATTCGCGTGCAAAAACGGCAAAAAGGGCAATTTATCAACAGGAAATCAGCCCTGACGCAGGCATAACGCCAAATGACCAAAGCAGCAAAGGGTGATGAAAAGCGATATGGCGCAGGGGAAAAAACAGAAAAAGGGAAAAAGCGGCGGTAAGTGATGCGCCTCACTGAACAGCGAGGCGCGGAAACCTTAGTAACTGGACTGCTGGGATTTTTCAGCCTGAATACGCTGGTAGATCTCTTCACGGTGAACAGATACTTCTTTAGGGGCGTTTACGCCAATACGAACCTGGTTACCCTTCACCCCTAAAACTGTCACAGTGACCTCATCTCCAATCATGAGGGTCTCACCAACTCGACGAGTCAGAATCAGCATTCTTTGCTCCTTGAAAGATTAAAAGAGTCGGGTCTCTCGTATCCCGGCATTATCCATCATATAACGCCAAAAAGTAAGCGATGACAAATACCTTGCGGTATAAGCAGTCATGGCATCACATTCTGTTAAACCTAAGTTTAGCCGATATACACAATTTCAACCCGACTTTATCGTTATCGGTGTTTCTCGCGCAAGGTGCCATTTCCCTGAGGTTACGGCACCTATACCCGTCATACTTCAGGTTGCATGTGTGTTGGCTTTCCTCGCTCCCCCCAGTCACTTACTTGAGTAAGCTCCCGGGGATTCGCTGCGTCGCCGCCTTCCTGCAACTCGAATTATTTAGGGTATATGCGCTTATAGTTATTACAGTTTTGCGCTGACCCAGCCTTTCACACTGGCTAACGCTGCAGGGAGAGCAGACGCATCGGTACCACCGGCCTGCGCCATATCCGGACGACCGCCCCCTTTACCGCCCACCTGCTGAGCGACCATACCAACCAGCTCCCCAGCCTTCACGCGATCTGTCACATCCTTAGACACACCGGCAATCAGGGAAACTTTACCGTCTGCGACCGTAGCCAACACCACAACCGTCGAACCCAGCTGGTTCTTCAGGTCGTCAACCATGGTACGCAGCATCTTCGGCTCCACGCCGGCCAGTTCGCTGACCAGCAGCTTAACGCCGTTAATCTCTTCCGCTTTGCTGGAGAGGTTTGCGCTCTCCTGCGCCGCAGCCTGCTCTTTCAGCTGCTGCAGCTCTTTTTCCAGCTGACGGGTACGCTCCAGCGCGGCGCGAACTTTCTCGCCGAGATTGTGGCTGTCGCCCTTCAGCAGTTGTGCGATATCGCTGAGCTGATCGCTCTGCGCGTGCAGCATGGCTATCGCGCCCTCACCGGTCACCGCTTCGATACGGCGCACGCCAGCGGCGGTACCGGACTCAGACGTGATGCGGAACAGGCCGATATCACCGGTACGCGCCGCGTGAGTCCCGCCGCACAGTTCGGTGGAGAAGTCGCCCATCTGCAGCACGCGGACGCGGTCATCGTATTTCTCGCCGAACAGCGCCATGGCGCCGGATGCGCGCGCGGCATCGATATCCATAATGTTGGTTTCGATAGCCAGGTTACGACGGATCTGCGCGTTGACCAGATCTTCCACTGCACGAATCTCTTCCGGCTTCATCGCTTCGAAATGCGAGAAGTCAAAGCGCAGCGCTTTATCGTTGACCAGCGAGCCTTTCTGCGCCACATGGGTGCCGAGCACCTGGCGCAGCGCCGCGTGCATCAGGTGCGTCGCGGAGTGGTTCAGACGGATACGCTGACGGCGAGCCTCGTCCACATCGGCCTGCACCGCGTCGCCCACTTTCAGGGAGCCGCTGGCGACTTTACCGATATGACCAATGGCCTGGCCGTACTTCTGCGTGTCGCTGACCGCGAAAGAGAAGCCCGCGCCTTTCAGTTCGCCTTTATCGCCCACCTGGCCGCCGGACTCCGCATAGAACGGGGTCTGGTCGAGGATCACCACGGCTTCCTGACCCGCGCTGACGCTATCCACCGCTTTGCCGTCGATAAACAGCGCCGTCACTTTGCCGTTCAGCTCCAGACGATCGTAACCTTTAAATTCAGAGGCGCCGTCAACGCGGATCATCGCGTTGTAGTCCGCGCCGAAACCGCTGGACTCGCGCGCGCGGCGGCGCTGCTCTTCCATGGCGGCCTCAAAGCCGGCTTCGTCAACCTTGATGTTGCGCTCGCGGCAGACGTCCGCGGTCAGGTCGACCGGGAAGCCGTAGGTGTCGTACAGACGGAAGGCGGTTTCGCCATCCAGGGTGTCGCCTTTCAGCTTCGACAGCTCTTCATCCAGCAGCGCCAGTCCGCGCTCCAGAGTACGGGCGAACTGCTCTTCTTCGGTTTTCAGCACCTGCTCAACCTGAGCCTGCTGCTGCTTCAGCTCTTCGCCGGCGGAGCCCATCACGGCAATCAGCGGGGCAACCAGTTTCCAGAAGAAAGTGTCCTTCGCGCCCAGCATGTTGCCGTGACGGATCGCGCGGCGAATGATGCGACGCAGCACGTAGCCGCGGTTTTCATTCGACGGGATAACCCCGTCAGCGATCAGGAAGGCGCAGGAGCGAATGTGGTCGGCGATAACGCGCAGCGACTTGTTCGTCAGATCGGTGGCGCCGGTGACTTTCGCCACGCTGGCGATCAGATCGCGGAACAGGTCGATGTCATAGTTGGAGTTAACGTGCTGCAGCACCGCGGCAATACGCTCCAGGCCCATACCGGTGTCGACGGACGGCTTCGGCAGCGGCTCCATGGTGCCGTCAGCCTGACGGTTGAACTGCATGAAGACGATGTTCCAGATCTCAATGTAGCGGTCGCCGTCTTCTTCCGGGCTTCCCGGAGGGCCGCCCCAGATGTGATCGCCGTGGTCAAAGAAGATTTCGGTGCACGGGCCGCACGGACCGGTGTCGCCCATCTGCCAGAAGTTGTCTGAAGCAAACGGCGCGCCTTTGTTGTCGCCGATGCGGATGATTCGCTCGCGCGGGACGCCTACTTCATTGGCCCAGATGTCGAATGCTTCGTCATCGGTCTCGTAAACGGTGACCCACAGCTTCTCTTTCGGCAGCGCGAACCAGTTCTCACCGGTCAGCAGTTCCCACGCGTATTTGATGGCATCCTGCTTGAAGTAGTCGCCGAAGCTAAAGTTGCCCAGCATTTCAAAGAAGGTGTGGTGACGCGCGGTGTAACCGACGTTTTCCAGATCGTTGTGTTTACCACCCGCACGCACGCAACGCTGCGCGGTGGTCGCACGCGAATAATTACGTTTGTCGAGACCAAGGAAGACATCCTTGAACTGGTTCATCCCTGCGTTGGTAAACAGCAGGGTCGGATCGTTGTGCGGCACCAGGGAGCTGCTGGCAACTACCTGATGTCCCTTGCTATGGAAAAAGTCGAGAAACGCCTGACGGATCTCAGCGGTGCTCTTGCTCATAATTATCCTGAAATCAAGCTACACGTCATCCTTCAAGTCGCCTCTGTCCTGGCTGCGCTTGCTCTTCCGGCACCGAACTGACGTGCGCTGCGGAAGATAGTCTCTCTTGCCGCCCTGATGCAGCTTGAATGATTTTGTGTAAAGGAATAATCGCCCAGGACGCTGCCTGCACTGTCACAACCAGCGGCCCGACGGAATAAAGTGGGAATAAGATAAGTTTTCTTTACGGCGAAGTAAAATCCCGGATGGGTCAATCTGCAAAATTTCGCCAGATTTCCTGGATATCTTCCATCAGGTAGCCACGGTACAGCAGGAATCGCTGGATTTTCACTTTTTCAGTAAAGGCGGATGGTAACGGTTCACCGTATTTACGCTGCGCCTGCGCCCTGGCAAGGCTCACCCAGTCGATATCGCATTCGCGCATCGCCTGTTCAACGGCCTGGCGCGCAATGCCTTTCTGGCTGAGCTCCTGACGAATGCGCGCGGGGCCATAGCCTTTGCGGCTCCGGCTGGCGATGAACTGGCCGACAAAACGATTATCGTCGAGATAGCGGTTTTCGATACACCAGGCCACCACCTGCTCCAGCTCTTCAGGGGTGACGTCCAGCGCCTCGGGGCCGTTTTTGCTCATCACCGGAGCGGCCAGTTTGCGCCGCAGCTCCTGTTCGCTGTGGTCGCGCATCGCCAGGATACGGATAGCGCGGTCCAGCAGACGAGCATAGCCGGATCGGCGTGATGAAGGTTCAGTCACAGGCACCTCAATAATCTAAGAAAAGCAAAAGGGCCGCATAAGCAGCCCTTTATCACTCTGTTAGACGATATCAGAAATCTTGTTCCGTTTCTTCTGCGTCGTTGCCGTCAACGGCGAAGTCCGGCGTAGAGTCCTGGTTGTTGAGCAGCAGTTCTCGCACTTTCTTCTCAATCTCTTTCGCCGCCGCCGGGTTCTCTTTCAGCCAGGTGATAGCGTTCGCTTTACCCTGACCAATTTTGTCGCCGTTGTAGCTGTACCAGGCGCCCGCTTTCTCAATCAGCTTCTCTTTCACGCCGAGGTCAACCAGCTCGCCGAAGAAGTTGATGCCTTCGCCGTAGAGGATCTGGAATTCAGCCTGTTTGAACGGCGCCGCAATCTTGTTCTTCACTACTTTGACGCGGGTTTCGCTGCCGACGACGTTATCGCCCTCTTTCACCGCGCCGATGCGACGGATATCCAGACGCACGGAGGCATAGAACTTCAGCGCGTTACCGCCGGTGGTGGTTTCCGGGTTACCGAACATCACGCCGATTTTCATACGGATCTGGTTGATAAAGATCAGCAGCGTGTTGGACTGCTTCAGGTTACCCGCCAGTTTACGCATCGCCTGGCTCATCATACGCGCCGCGAGGCCCATGTGAGAGTCGCCGATTTCGCCTTCGATTTCCGCTTTCGGCGTCAGCGCCGCGACGGAGTCGACGACGATAACGTCAACCGCGCCGGAGCGCGCCAGCGCGTCACAGATTTCCAGCGCCTGCTCGCCGGTATCCGGCTGAGAACACAGCAGGTTGTCGATATCCACGCCCAGTTTGCGCGCATAGACCGGATCCAGCGCGTGTTCCGCATCGATGAACGCACAGGTTTTACCTTCGCGCTGCGCTGCGGCGATAACCTGCAGCGTCAGGGTGGTTTTACCGGAGGATTCCGGCCCGTAGATCTCGACGATACGGCCCATTGGCAGACCGCCGGCGCCCAGCGCGATATCCAGAGAAAGCGAGCCGGTGGAGATGGTTTCTACGTCCATAGAACGGTCTTCACCCAGGCGCATGATGGAGCCTTTACCGAATTGCTTTTCGATCTGGCCCAGTGCAGCCGCCAACGCTTTCTGTTTGTTTTCGTCGATCGCCATTGTTACTCCTAATCATGCAGGGTGAAGCCTGTTCGCTTCGCCGTTAATATTTGTTCAGTTGAGGCAATTATACTGTATAGTCATACAGTATCAAGTCTTTTGTAGAAATTGTTGCCAGAGCAGATTGAGCGCGTAGGCCGTCGCCTGACGACGCACTGCTTCGCGGTCTCCGGCAAAGCATTCCCGCCGCGTCACCCCTTGCCCGCTGACGCTGGCGACGCCAAACCACACTGTCCCGACCGGCTTTTCGTCGCTGCCGCCATCCGGCCCGGCGACGCCGCTTACCGAGATGGCATAGTCCGCGCGCGCGGCGCGCAACGCGCCGATCGCCATCTCCACCACCACCGGTTCGCTCACCGCGCCGTTGTCCCGCAGCGTCGCTTCGCTGACGCCAATCATTTGCGATTTGGCCTCATTGCTGTAGGTCACAAAACCGCGTTCAAACCACGCTGAGCTGCCGGCAATATCGGTGATGGCTTTCGCTATCCAGCCGCCGGTGCAGGATTCCGCCGTGGTCACCGTCGCGCCCTGTGCCTTCAGCGCCCGGCCGACCTTCTCGCTTAGCTGCATTAATTCTGAATCGGTCATTATCGCCCCGCTTTGCTCCGGATAAAGAGGCCATCAAAGATAGCACTTTCCACAGAGATATGGGGACGAGGTGTGGAATTTACGAGGGGACATCCAAAATGAATCATCCCGGCGGCGCCGGGATGAGAAATTGCACGATTACTTCATGCTGGCGGCGATCAGCGCCACGTTATGACGCATCATTTTGACATAGCTATCCGCGACGCCACCCGGGGCGGAGAGCGCCTCAGGATAGAGTTCTCCGCCGGGCTGCGCGCCGGTGGCGCTGGCGATCTGCTTCACCAGTCGCGGGTCAAGCTGGTTCTCCATAAACCAGGTATGGACGCCGTCCGCGTTGATTTGCTTAATCAGCGCCGCCACCTGCGCCGCGCTGGCCTCGCTCTCTGAAGAGAGCCCCTGCGGCGCGAGGAAGGTCACGTGATAAGCGCGGCCAAAATAGCCGAAGGCGTCATGGCTGGTGAGAACTTTGCGCTTTGCCTGCGGAATGGCGCTGAACTGCCCTTTCGCCCAGCCGTCGAGGGCCGTCAGTTGCTCGATATAACGCTTGCCGCTGTTCGTCAGCGCCGCTTGATCTTCCGGGTCGGCTTTCACCAGTCCATCGAGGATATTCTGCGCATACAACGCGCCGTTCGCCGCGCTGTTCCAGGCGTGGGGATCGGTCACCGTTTTGCCATCTTCATCGAGGGTATGGGTCTTGACGCCCTTCGACGCCACCACCAGCTCGCCCTTAAAACCAGAGGCCTTAATCAGGCGATCCAGCCACCCTTCCAGTCCCAGACCGTTAACCACCACCACGTCGGCCTTGCTGAGCAGCGCGCTGTCCTTCGGCGACGGCTCGAAGGTGTGCGGATCGCCATCCGGGCCGACCAGGGTATCCACATGAACATGCTCCCCGCCGACCTGCTGCACCATATCACCCAGCACCGAAAAACTGCTTACCACATTCAGCGTTTTCGCCATCGCCCCCTGCGCCATCAGGCCGAAGGCCAGCGCGACCACTATTGCACTACGTTTCATCATTTCCTTACCCCATCAATTTGCGCCAGCCGACCAGCAGTCGGCTGCGCGTGCCAAAAAACAGCGAAATAAAAAACAGCGCGCTGGCGGTCAGCACGATGGCGGGCCCGGCGGGAAGACTGGCCGCCCAGGAGAGACTCAAACCCAGCCAGGCGCAGAGCGCGCCGGAGAGCGCCGCCAGCAGCAGGATGCCCGGCAGCGTTCGCGCCCAGCAGCGCGCGGCGACCGCCGGCAGCATCATCACCCCTACCGCCATCAGCGTGCCGAGCACCTGAAACCCCGCCACCAGGTTAAGCACCAGCAGCGCCAGAAAAAGCCCATGCAGCAGCGCGGGCAGCCGGCGGTGGTTCACCTGCAGCCAGGCGCTGTCGAACGCCTCGCTGACCAGACCGCGGTAGCACAGCGCGATGCACAGCAGCGTCAGGCTGGCGACGCCGCTGACAAACAGCGCCGCGTCCCGGTCCACCGCCAGAATGGAGCCAAACAGCAGATGCAGCAGGTCGACGCTGGAGCCGCGCAGCGACACCAGGGTGACGCCCAGCGCCAGCGATCCCAGATAAAATCCGGCAAAGCTGGCGTCCTCTTTTAACGGCGTCCGCCGGCTCACCCATCCCGCCACCAGCGCGACCGCGATGCCGGCGACAAAGCCGCCCAGGGTCATGGCCAGCAGCGACATGCCGCTCAGCAGATAGCCCACCGCCACGCCGGGGAGAATGGCGTGCGACAGCGCGTCGCCCATCAGGCTCATGCGCCGCAGCAGCAGGAAGACGCCCAGCATGGTGGTGCTTAGCGACAGCGCCAGACAGACCACCAGCGCCCGGCGCATAAAGCCGAATTCAATAAAAGGCTGAAAGAAGGTGTGCCAGATCATGCCGACCTCGCCTGGCTGAAGGCCGGGAGAACCGCCCGGGTGGCGCCCCAGCAGGCGCGCCGGGGGGTCAGCAGCAGCGTCTCCGGGAAAAAGTCGGCTACCCGCTGGTTATCATGCAGCACCGCCAGGATGGTCTGCCCCTGCCGGTGCATGTCGAGGATCAAATCCATCAGTTCGCGACTGGTCGCTTCATCAATGCCGGTGAAGGGCTCGTCGAGCATCACCAGCGGCGCCTGCTGCACCAGCACCCGGGCAAACAGCATGCGCTGAAACTGACCGCCGGAGAGCGCTTCGATCGGGGTTTTCGCCAGGCTCGCCAGCCCGACCCGCTCCAGCGCCGCGCCGATGCGTCGCCGGGTATCGCCGCCCAGACCGCGCAGCAGCGACACGCCGGGCCATGCGCCCTGGCTCACCACATCCTGCACGTTGAGAGGAAACTGCGACTCGAGGGCATGGCGCTGCGCCAGCCAGCCAATCACCGGCCGCTTTCCCTGCCAGCGCAGACAGCCACTGACCGGCGGAAGAAACCCGGCGAGGGTTTTCAGCAGGGTCGATTTTCCGCAGCCATTGAGGCCAACGATTGCCGTCAGGCTGCCGGGGCATATCATCCCGCTCAGCGGCGGGGTGATCGCCACCCCGCCATAGCCGGTTACCAGTTGTTCCAGTTCAATCATGGCAGCGTCACCGCCCACCAGGTCGCCAGCCATAGCGCCGCCAGCAGCGTTCCCGCGATGGCCAGGCGCGCCGCGCCGGATGCCATAAAAACCGATGTGAACATATCCCACCCCTATTAAATGTTATAACATAACAATACAGAGGCGAAATAAGATTGTAAATCAGCGTCGGTGAGCGGAAATGTAACAAAGGTCGACAAGCGGCAGGCAAACGGGAAAAAGCAGGAGGATAAACGAGAAGTCCCCGGTCGCGCTGCGCTTACCGGGGCTGCCAACCGGATAACAGACCGTAGCCCGGATAAGGCGTTACGCGCCGCTATCCGGGGAGGCTCGGGATCGGTCAGCCGGATGACAGTATTAATAACCGCCGCGGGCCTGAGAAACCGCCAGGCCAAGCTGCCAGACGGCCATGGCGTAGTGGGTGCTGTGGTTGTAGCGGGTGATGGTGTAGAAGTTAGGCAACCCGTACCAGTACTCATAGCCGGTGCCGACGTCCAGGCGCAGCAGGCTGGCCTGCTGATGGTTGCCCAGCGGCTGGGTCGGGGTTAATCCCGCCGCCGACAGCTGCGAAACGCTGTATTTGGTTTTGAAACCATTCTCCAGCCCCGGCGCCTGGCCCAGCGCCTGCACCGCCACCAGATCGCCGCTCACCCAGCCGTGCTGTTTGAAGTAGTTGGCCACGCTGCCGATCGCATCCACCGGGTCCCACAGGTTGATATGGCCGTCGCCGTTAAAGTCCACCGCGTATTGCTTATAGGAGGACGGCATAAACTGGCCATAACCCATCGCCCCGGCGAAAGAGCCTTTGAGATCCAGCGGGTCGTCGCTTTCGCTGCGCGCCATCAGCAGGAAGGTTTCCAGCTCGGAGGAGAAGTATTCTGCACGGCGCGGATAGTTAAACGACAGGGTCGCCAGCGCGTCGAGGATGCGGGTTTTGCCCATCACCCGGCCCCAACGGGTCTCCACGCCGATAATGCCGACAATGATTTCCGGCGGTACGCCGTAGACCTGATAAGCGCGGTTGAGCGCGTCCTGATACTGATTCCAGAACACCACGCCGTTCTGCACGTTATCCGGGGTAATAAACTGTTTCTTGTAGCGCAGCCAGGCGCCGGTCGGCCCGGTCGGCGGCAGGCCGGTCGGCGCCTGACGATCCATCAGCCGCAGAACGTAGTCCAGACGCTTCGCCTGCGACAGGATCTCCTGCAGCTGCTGCCTGTCGAAGCCGTGCTTCGCCACCATCTTATCGATGAACTGCGCCGCTGCCGGGTTGTTGGCGAAGTCGCCGCCCATCTGCATCACGTTATGCTGCGGTTCCAGCAAAAAGCCGCCGGTTCCACTCGCCATCTCCGTTTCCGCGGGAGTCTTGGGTTTGCTGCTGCAGGCAGCGAGGAGCACACAAAGGGGAAGTACAGCCAGAGAGCGACGCTTCAACATGGGAATTCCGTTTAACAAATTCAGCAAGGGATAATTATGGTAAAGCATGCGACGACCAACAAGAAAGCGACAATCTGTTTGTAGACAAAATAGTCCTTCACCGCCCCCCTTCCTGGATGCTGTCATGCGCCTCGTGATTTCATCCACTCAGCGTTAATCTTTCGAAATAAAATATTTATCTTTCATTTTGCGATCTATTTAACACTTTAAAACCTTTCAAAGTGATTAAAATCAGCCTGCAGTTAGCAAGAAAAATAACATGCTGAAGGAGAGAACAATGATTGACGTCGTGACCCACGGCGCAGAGTGGTTTATCGGCCTGTTTCAGAAAGGCGGCGAGGTATTTACCGGAATGGTGACCGGGATCCTCCCCTTGCTGATCAGTCTGCTGGTGATCATGAACGCGCTGATCAACTTTATCGGCCAGCAGCGGATCGAAAAACTGGCGCAGCGCTGCGCCGGGAACCCGATCTCCCGCTACCTGCTGTTGCCCTGCATCGGCACCTTTGTGTTTTGTAACCCGATGACCCTGAGCCTGGGCCGCTTTATGCCAGAGAAGTACAAGCCCAGCTATTACGCGGCGGCGTCCTACAGCTGCCACTCGATGAACGGCCTGTTTCCGCATATCAACCCCGGCGAGCTGTTCGTCTATCTCGGCATCGCCAACGGCCTCACCACCCTCGGCCTGCCGCTTGGGCCGCTGGCGGTGAGCTATCTGCTGGTCGGGCTGGTGACCAACTTCTCCCGCGGCTGGGTCACCGACCTGACCACCTCGATTTTCGAACGAAAAATGGCGATTCAGCTGGCTCAGAAAGTGCATCTGTCAGGAGCGACATCATGACCCGGATTCGTATTGAGAAAGGCACCGGCGGCTGGGGCGGCCCCCTTGAGCTCGACGTCGTCGAGGGCAAAAAGATCGTCTATATCACCGCCGGCACCCGCCCGGCGATCGTTGACCGCATCGCCAGCCTGACCGGCTGGCAGGCGGTGGACGGTTTTAAAGAGGGCGAACCGGCGGAAAGCGACATCGGCGTGGCGATTATCGACTGCGGAGGCACCCTGCGCTGCGGGCTCTACCCCAAGCGTCGTATCCCGACGGTGAATATCCATGCCACCGGCAAATCGGGGCCGCTGGCCCAGTACATCACAGAAGATATCTACGTCTCCGGCGTCAAAGAGGAGAACATTCAGCGCATCGCGACCGACAGCGCGGTAGCTCCCGAGCCGCCGGCGGAGAACAACCGCGCGGGTCGCGATTACGACGCCAGCAAAAAGATCACTGAACAGAGCGATGGCCTGCTGGCGAAGGTCGGGATGGGGATGGGCTCGGTGGTGGCGGTGCTGTTCCAGGCCGGGCGCGACACCATCGATACGGTGCTGAAGACCATCCTGCCGTTTATGGCCTTCGTCTCGGCGCTGATCGGCATCATCATGGCCTCCGGCATCGGCGACTGGATCGCCCATGGCCTGGCGCCGCTGGCCAGCCATCCGCTGGGTCTGGTGACCCTGGCGCTGATCTGCTCCTTCCCGCTGCTGTCGCCGTTTCTCGGCCCCGGCGCGGTTATCGCCCAGGTGATTGGCGTACTGATCGGCGTTCAGATCGGCCTCGGCAATATTCCCCCGCACCTCGCCCTGCCGGCGCTGTTCGCCATTAACGCCCAGGCCGCCTGCGATTTTATCCCGGTAGGCCTGTCGCTGGCTGAAGCCCGCCAGGATACCGTGCGCGTCGGCGTGCCGTCGGTGCTGGTCAGCCGCTTTTTGACCGGCGCGCCAACGGTGCTGATCGCGTGGTTCGTTTCCGGATTTATTTACCAGTAAGAGGGGCCAGAAGATGACCGTGATTTACCAGACCACCATTACCCATATCGGCGCCAGCGCGACGATGGCGCTGGAGGAGCAGATGCTGATCACCTTCCGCGAAGGCGCCCCTGCCGATATCGAAGAGTACTGCTTTATTCACAACCACGGCGAGCTTGCCGGCGCGCTGCAGCCGGGCGCAGAGCTGCAGCTTGGCGAGCTGCGCTACCCGGTGACCGCCGTCGGCGAGGTCGCCGAACAAAACCTGCGCGAGCTGGGCCACATCACCCTGCGCTTTGATGGTCACCGCGAAGCGGAATTCCCCGGAACCGTGCACGTGGCGGGCCCGGTGCCGGAAGGCATCGCCACCGGCTGCGTACTGAAATTTGTTGCTTAACAGGAGAGAAAGATGAATCAGGTTGCTGTTGTCATTGGCGGTGGACAAACCTTAGGAGAGTTTCTGTGCCGCGGGCTGGCCGCCGAGGGCTACCGCGTGGCGGTGGTCGATATTCAGAGCGAAAAAGCCAGCCGGGTCGCCCAGGAGATTAACGCTGAATATGGCGAAGGCATGGCGTATGGCTTCGGCGCCGACGCCACCAGCGAGGCCAGCGTCACCGCGCTGGCCCACGGAGTGGATGAGATTTTCTCGCGTGTCGATCTGCTGGTGTACAGCGCCGGCATCGCTAAAGCGGCGTTTATTAGCGACTTTGCGCTGGGGGATTTCGACCGCTCGCTGCAGGTCAATCTGGTGGGCTACTTCCTCTGCGCCCGCGAGTTTTCCCGGCTGATGATCCGCGACGGCATTAAGGGACGCATCATTCAGATCAACTCGAAATCCGGCAAAGTGGGCAGCAAGCACAACTCCGGCTACAGCGCGGCGAAGTTCGGCGGCGTCGGCCTGACCCAGTCGCTGGCGCTGGATCTGGCGGAGTACGGCATTACCGTACACTCACTGATGCTCGGCAATCTGCTGAAGTCGCCGATGTTCCAGTCGCTGCTGCCGCAGTACGCCACCAAGCTCGGTATCGATGAGAGCGAGGTCGAGCAGTACTACATCGACAAGGTGCCCCTGAAGCGCGGTTGCGAATATCAGGATGTGCTGAACGTCCTGATGTTTTACGCCAGCCCACAGGCGTCGTACTGCACCGGTCAGTCGATCAACGTTACTGGCGGCCAGGTGATGTTTTAAAGGGATCCCGGATGGCGCCGCGCTTATCCGGGCTACAAAACGGTAGGTCGGGTAAGGCGTTAGCCGCCACCCGACAAAAATACGGCGCCGCGGGTCGCTCGGGTTAGACGCTCGCGCCGCGACCCGGGTTGTTCCCGGCCCCCTTAAGGAGACACCTATGGTTACCGCACTCATCACCGTCGCCGCCATCGCCTGGCTTACCCAACTGGCCTTCGGCGGCTGGCAGATCCGCCGCTTCAATCGCGCCTTCGACAGCCTGTGCCAGCAGGGTCGGGTGGGGGTCGGCCGCTCCGCCGGGCGCTTTCAACCGCGCGCCATCGTCGCTATCGCCGTTGATGATGACAACCGCATTTGCGACACGCTGCTGATGAAAGGCTTCACCATTTTCGCCCGACCGCAAAAAATCCCCACGCTGGATGGCAAACATATTGGGGAATTGCAGCCTGATGTGATCTTTCCCCATGATCCGCGCTGTCAGAATGCACTATCATTAGCGCTTAATCCGAAACATGGATAATTTCGTTGTAAAAGTAAATATCTTGCGAAATTATCACTTCGAAACTTAAACGCAGGATAGACGCCTATGAAACCACGTCAGCGCCAGGCAGCCATTCTCGAGTTCCTGCAGTCGCAGGGAAAATGCTCGGTCGAAGAGCTGGCGCAACACTTCGATACTACCGGCACCACCATCCGCAAGGATCTGGTCACGCTGGAAAACGCCGGCACCGTCATTCGCACCTACGGTGGCGTGGTACTCAACAAAGATGAAGCCGATCCGCCGATCGATCATAAAACGCTGATCAACACCCATAAGAAAGCGCGCATCGCCGAAGCGGCGGTGCGCTTTATTCATGATGGCGACTCCCTCATCCTCGATGCCGGCAGCACGGTGCTGCAGATGGTCCCACTGCTCAGCCGCTTCAATAACATCACGGTGATGACCAACAGCCTGCATATCGTCAACGCCCTTGCCGAACTGGATAATGAACAGACTATCCTGATGCCCGGCGGCACCTTCCGCAAAAAATCGGCCTCCTTTCACGGCCAGCTGGCGGAAAACGCCTTCGAACAGTTCAGTTTCGACAAGCTGTTTATGGGCACCGACGGCATCGATCTGAACGCCGGCGTCACCACCTTCAATGAGGTGTATACCGTCAGCAAGGCGATGTGCAACGCCGCCCGCGAAGTGATCCTGATGGCCGACTCGTCAAAGTTTGGCCGTAAAAGCCCCAATATCGTCTGCGGCCTGGAGCGCGTGGATAAATTGATTACCGATGCCGATATCGACCCTGCATTCCAGCGGGCGCTGGAAGCCAAAGGCATAGAAGTCATCATTACTGGAGAACATCATGAGTAACTTTTTGTTAGAGGCCGGACGCCAGACCCTGATGCTGGAGCTACAGGAGGCGAGCCGCCTGCCGGAACGCCTGGGCGACGACTTCATCCGCGCGGCGGAAACCATCATCCACTGCGAGGGCAAACTGATTGTCTCCGGTATCGGTAAATCCGGTCATATCGGCAAAAAGCTGGCGGCGACCTTCGCCAGCACCGGCACCCCGGCCTTTTTTGTCCATCCGGCGGAAGCGCTGCACGGCGATCTTGGCATGCTCGACGGCCGCGACGTGATGCTGTTTATCTCCTACTCCGGCAGCGCGAAAGAGCTGGATCTGATCGTGCCGCGGCTGGAGGAAAAAGGTATCCCGCTGCTGGCGATGACCGGCAAATCCACCTCACCGCTGGCGCTGGCGGCGAAAGCGGTGCTGGATATCGCCGTCGAGCGAGAGGCCTGTCCGATGCACCTGGCGCCGACCTCCAGCACCGTCAACACCCTGATGCTTGGCGATGCGCTGGCGATGGCGGTCATGCAGGCCCGCGGCTTCAATGAAGAGGATTTTGCCCGCTCCCACCCGGCAGGGGCGCTCGGCGCGCGTCTGCTGAACAAAGTGCATCACCTGATGCGCCGCGACGACGAAGTGCCGCGCGTCGGCACGGACGCCAACGTCATGAACGCGATGCTCGAGCTAAGCCGCACCGGGCTCGGCCTGGTGGCGGTCTGCGATGAGGCCAACCGCGTGCAGGGGGTCTTCACCGACGGCGACCTGCGCCGCTGGCTGGTGGGCGGCGGCACCTTAAACGACGGCGTCACGCAGGCGATGACCCGTAACGGCGTGA
>NZ_JBEAJA010000004.1:0-14780 GCF_040064755.1 Klebsiella sp. GB_Kp056
TTTGCGCGCTTTGGCGCGGGCGATGGCGGCTTCCACCGCGGCTTTACGCGGGTCGACCGGCTCGGCCGCCGGGGCTTCCGCCGGCGCGGCCTGCTGTTCGGCTTTGCGCGCTTTGGCGCGGGCGATAGCGGCTTCCACGGCCGCTTTGCGTGGATCGGCAGCGTCGGTCGACGGAGTTTCCGCCGGCGCGGCCTGCTGCTGCGCTTTACGCGCCCGGGCTTCGGCCTTCCGCGCTTCGCGGGCGGCGATCGCCTCGCTGTTGTCCGGTCTGGCGCCGGCCTGAATCACGATAGGCTGCGCGGCGTCGCGCTGTTTATCACGTACCCGGGCCAGGGCTGCGTTAATCGCATCCTGATCTTTGGCGGCAGGCTGGACGGCGGCTTTTTTATGCCGCTCGGCGCGGGCCGCTTTCTCACGCTCCAGGCGCGCCTGTCGGGCCTCGAATCGCGCTTTGGCTTCCGCAGCGCGCTGCTCTTCCTGACGAATCGCCGCGATCTCGGCTTTTTCCTGACGGAAGTACTGCACCAGCGGAATATTGCTTGGGCATACCCACGCGCACGCGCCGCATTCGATGCAGTCCGCCAGATTGTGGGCGGTGGCTTTATCGTGCTGCTGGCCTTTGCTGAACCAGTAAAGCTGCTGCGGCAGCAGATCGGCCGGGCAGGCGTCGGCGCAGGCGCTGCAGCGAATGCAGCCTTTCTCTTCCTGCGGCTCGCCCATCTCGCTGGCGGAGGGCGCTAACAGACAGTTGGTGATCTTCACCACCGGGACGTCGAGCCCCGGCAGGGTAAAGCCCATCAGCGGCCCGCCCATGATCACCATTGGCTCGGCGCTGGCGCAGAAGCCGGCGTCGTTCAGCAGATGGCGCACCGGCGTGCCAAGGCGCGCCCAGACGTTGCCCGGCCGGGTTACCGCCTCGCCGGTGAGGGTGACTACGCGCTCGGTTAACGGCTCTCCGTCAATCACTGCGCGTTTCACCGCATAGGCTGTACCGACGTTCTGCATCAGCACGCCAATGTCCGAAGAACGACCACCGTGGGGTACCTGTTTGCCGGTGAGAATTTGGGTGAGCTGCTTGGCGCCGCCGGAGGGGTATTTGGTGGGGATCACGCGCAGCGAAATGCCATGGGCGTCGCAAAGCACCGCCCGCAGCATCGAGATGGCCTGCGGCTTATTGTCTTCAATGCCGATCAGCACCTCGTCAGGCTGCAGAATATGGGCAAGGATGCGGATCCCTTCGACAATCTGCGCCGCGCAGTCCTGCATCAGACGGTCGTCCGCCGTGATATAGGGTTCGCACTCGGCGGCGTTAATGATCAGCGTTTTAATTTTATCGCCGCCGCCGCGCAGTTTACTGCCGGTGGGGAAGCCCGCGCCGCCGAGGCCGGCAACGCCAAACTGGTGGATGCGCTCAATCAGCGCTTCACGGGTGCGGGTCTGATAGTCGCTCCAGCCGTCGCGTTCGATCCAGCGGTCTTCGCCGTCGGCGTCAATGATCACGCTCATCTCCGCCAGCGCGGACGGATGGGCAGTGGTGTGCGGGGCGATAGCGGCAACGGTGCCGGAGGTGGGAGCGTGAACCGGCAGCATTCTTCCCCAACCGCGGGTCAGCGGCTGGCCGCGCAGCACCCGGTCGCCTACCTTGACGCACAGTTCGCCTTCGGCGCCGATGTGCTGCTTCAGCGGGATCACAAAGCGCTGCGGCAGGGAAACCTGGCGCAGCGGGGTGCCGTTAGACTGGGTTTTCATCTCCGGCGGGTGAATACCGCCGTTAAAATCCCAGACTTTATCTTTTCGGAAAGCGGAAAATAGCTTAAACATGTTGTTCCACAGGAATATTTCGCACCGGGATCGTATGCAGATCCCATTTCCAGGTTTCCGGGGTCGTCGCCACCGGAACGAGTGAAATGCACTGGGTCGGGCAGGGGGCAACACACAGGTTGCAGCCGGTGCACAGGTCGCTCATCACGGTATGCATGGCGCGGGTCGCCCCGACAATGGCATCCACCGGACACGCCTGAATACATTTGGTGCAGCCGATGCAGTTCGGCTCGTCAATCACGGCGAGCATGCGGGCCGGCTCGGCTGCCTGCTCGTCGCCGTCGACGGGCTGCGGGTCGACGTTGAGCAGGGCGGCGATTTTTAACATCACCGCTTCGCCACCCGGCGCGCAGCGGTTAATTTTCTCACCCTGCACGCCCACCGCTTCCGCATAGGGGCGGCAGCCAGGGTAGCCGCACTGCCCACACTGGCTCTGCGGCAACAGTTCATCAATTTTTTCCACCACCGGGTCGTCCTGCACCGCGAAACGGCGCGACGCATACCCCAGTATTAAGCCGAAAATCAGCCCTAACAGGCTGATGGCGATCACGGCTATCCAGACTGCGCTCATTACAACTTCACCAAACCACTAAAGCCCATAAAGGCCAGAGACATTAAACCGGCGGTAATCAGCGCGATGGCATTACCGCGGAACGGCGCGGGGACATCGGCCACCACCAGACGCTCGCGGATCGCCGCGAACAGCACCATCACCAGCGAGAAGCCGACGGCGGCGGCAAAACCGTACAGCGCCGACTGCAGGAAATTGTGGCCCAGATTGATGTTCAGCAGCGCCACCCCAAGCACCGCGCAGTTGGTGGTGATCAGTGGCAAAAAGATCCCCAGCAGGCGATAAAGCGCCGGGCTGGTTTTACGCACCACCATCTCAGTGAACTGAACCACCACGGCGATAACCAGAATAAAGGCCAGGGTACGTAAATAAACCAGATTTAGCGGGATAAGGATCCAGGTATCAATCAGCCAGGCGCAAATAGAGGCCAGGGTCATCACGAAGGTGGTCGCGAGCCCCATTCCCATTGCGGTTTCCAGCTTTTTGGAAACACCCATAAACGGGCACAGGCCAAGGAACTTCACTAAAACGAAGTTATTGACAAGGACAGTACCGATAAAGAGCAGTAAATAATCAGCCATCATGCGACCTGAAACGAAAAAAAGCCGCTTATTATCGAATAAAACGATACCGGCGACAACAGGTTAAGTGTGGGGTTTTTACGGATTAACAAAGGTCCGTTTGACCCGCTGTGAACGGCGAAAATAGGGCGCCAGCAGCGCGGCGGCCAGCAGTGGAAACAGTAGCTGACGCAGAGCAAGGGCATCCGAAACGGGGGAGAAGGCAAACGCCTTTATCGCCAGCAACAGCGTAATGAGCAGCCAGATAATATAGTGTTTCGGCACCAGCGAGCGCCGCTTGAAAAAGGCGATGGTCAGCCAGAGCGTATAAAACCACATGGCGATGGCAAACAGCAGCGAGGCGACCCACAGCGCCATGTGTCCGGTGCTCATGGCGCGCAGCAGGGCCCAGGTCTGCGGCGACATGAGGGCATTGGCAAAAAATAGCAGCGATAACGAGGCGCTCAACAGCGCCAACAGCAACCAGGCCAGCGGTGCCAACAGCCAGCCGCCGATGCGCTCCGCAGATTGAGACGTCATGTTTCTCCCCTATTCAACGCCAGTATATAAAAGCAGGCCGGGAAGTATAAGCAACTGGCGTGAAGGATGACAGTCTTACTGCACGAATCGCCAAACGGATTTAGGCACCTGGCCCACATCGAACAATTTACCACCGGAAACCAGCTCTGCCCGGCGATGGTCGGCGGCGCGATACATATTAACGATCTCTTCGGTGTCAGTCAGGGAGTAGTTAAGGTGATCAAATAGTTTTTCAAGACTTTCCAGCGAACTGATTTTGCGGAATTTTAATAAATAGTCCAGAACGGTCATTTTCGTATCCATTTTATAATCGGAATAATTACGTTGAATATTATCAGCATTCACTAAACCTACTCTCAACCAACGGCGCCTTCTGCCGGGTCCGCGTGGAATGATTCAGGTTATAAAAACCCATGACAAGGAGCAAAGCCAGCCTTGAAGAGCAGGGAGATGTTTAAGAATATTCTAAATCAGACCGGGCGCCGAATGGCGCCCGCAGGAGAAGATTAACGCTGTTCGCCGCGGCTGGCAATAACAGATTTGTACCAATAAAAACTCTTCTTTCGTTTGCGTGCCAGATTTTGCTGGTGGTCCACATAGACAAAGCCATATTGCTTTTGATAACCGTTGAGCCAGCTCAGCAAATCGATAAACGACCAGGGATAATAGCCGCGGACGTCCGCTCCCTGCGCCAGCGCCTTTTCCAGGGCGCCAATATGGCTGCTCAGATAGTCGATTCGCGGATCGTCGACCACCTCACCGGCAATAATCGGGTCTTTCGCCCCAAGGCCATTCTCGGTGATATAGATCGGGATATCGCCATAGCGCGCCTTGATCATCATAATGCCGTCGGTCAGCCCCTGCGGCCAGATCTCCCAGCCCCATTCGGTATAGGTGCTTTGCGGATTACGCACGAAATAGAATAACCCCTCCACGCCAGGCTCGCCGCCGGTGGGGATTTCGGGCGGCTGGGCGGATACCGTTTCCCGACGATAGTAATTCAGACCGATAAAGTCACAGCGGTTGTCTCGCAGCAGCGCGTCGTCCCCTGGAGCAAAGCGCGGTACGCCCCACAGCGCTTGAGTCTGCGCCAGCAGGGCAGCAGGATAGGCGCCTTTTAGCACCGGATCGTACAGCCAGTGGGTATGGATGGCGTCAGCCAGGTCGGTAGCCTGCCGGTCTGCCTCGCTGTCGGTGAGTGGGGTATGCGGCTGCAGCACATTGACGAAACCAATCTCGCCCGCCACGGCCATCTCGCGAAAAGCCTTCACCGCCAGCGCATGGGCGATAAATACGTGATGACAGGCCTGGATGGCGCGCGCCGGATCGCGAACGGCCGGGGGATGCAGGCCGTTAATGTAGCCGTGGCCGATGAAGACAATGGTCTCGTTAAAGGTCGCCCACAGCTTCACACGCGAACCAAAGCGCGCGTAGCACAGGCGGGCATACTCGGCGAAGGCCTCGGCGGTGCTGCGTGCTTCCCAGCCGCCCTCATCCTGCAGGGCCTGCGGCAGGTCCCAGTGATAGAGGGTGATCATCGGCTCAATATTATGCGCCAGCAGTTCATCGATCAGATCGCTATAAAACTGCACGCCTGCTTCATTAACCTCGCCGCGCCCGGAGGGCAGCAGGCGGGGCCAGGAGATGGAAAAGCGATAGCTCTGCAGGCCCATCTCGGCCATCAACGCCACGTCTTCGCGAAAACGGTGATAGTGATCGACAGCGATATCGCCGGTGGTCCCTTCAAAGGTGGTTCCCGGCAGGTGAGAGTAAATATCCCAGATTGACGGTCCTTTACCGTCAGCGTCGTGCCCACCTTCGACCTGATACGCTGCGGTAGCGGCACCCCATAAAAAATGTTGCGGAAAAGCGGCCATGTAAAAGCTCCCAGTCTGATGATAGAGGGAGTTTAATCAAAGCAAGGAGAGCTGTGCAACCGGTTTCTGAAACCGGTTGCACAGTTGCGAAGCAGGTCACTGTTTCACGGCGGCGCTACTTTGTCTGCACCACATCCGCTGGCGGTGGCGACTGGTAATTATCAATATGGTGCGCGATAACCAAAAGCAGTGCGGAAATCCCAAAAACAATCCAGCCAATAAGTTCTACAATACGGGTAAAAACAGTCGTCATAACACTTCAATATCCTTTGAACACAGTGGGAAATGTTACTCCATGGTCAGCAGATCACAAGGGGTATCTGTCTGATTTTTCACGCATGCGGTAAAACCGTAAGTGGAAAAATGATAAGTTTGAGTCGCGGTTTGTAAGAATATTCTCATTAACCAGATATTGACATCAGCTGAATAAGCGAGGCGGTAACATGAGTGATGCGATCCGGGTGGGGCTGGTGGGCTATGGCTACGCCAGCAAAACGTTTCATGCGCCGTTAATCAGCGGCACGTCGGGCCTGGCGCTGACGACGGTCTCCAGCAGCGACGCGGCCAAAGTTCATGCCGACTGGCCTGGCGTGAAGGTGGTCAGTGCGGCGAGTGAATTGCTGAACGACCCGGAGATCGATCTGGTGGTCATCGCCACGCCGAACGACACGCACTTCCCACTGGCGAAAGCGGCGCTGGAGGCCGGGAAGCACGTGGTGGTGGATAAACCCTTTACCGTGACACTGTCACAGGCTCGCGAGCTGGAGAGCCTGGCGAAGCACTGTGGTCGGGTGCTGTCGGTATTTCACAACCGGCGCTGGGACAGTGATTTCTTAACGGTCAGAACGTTGATCAACGAAGGCCAGCTGGGAGAGGTGGGTTACTTCGAATCACATTTCGACCGTTTCCGGCCGCAGGTGCGCCAGCGCTGGCGGGAGCAGGCGGGCCCCGGGAGCGGAATTTGGTATGATCTTGGACCGCATCTGCTCGACCAGGCGGTGGCGCTGTTTGGTCTGCCGGTGAGCATCACGGTCGATCTCGCTCAGCTTCGACCCGGCGCGCAATCCACCGACTATTTTCACGCGGTGCTGGCCTATCCCCAGCGGCGGGTGGTGCTGCACGGCACATTGCTCGCCGCCGCGGAGAGCGCGCGCTTTATCGTCCACGGCTCGCGGGCCAGCTATATCAAGTACGGTCTCGACCCGCAGGAGGAGCGGTTGAAAAATGGCGAACGTTTGCCGCAGGAGGACTGGGGGTATGATATGCGTGACGGTACTCTCACTCGCGTCGAAGGCGACGAACGCAGCGAGGAGACGTGGCTGACGCTGCCGGGCAATTATCCCGCTTACTATGCCGCTATCCGTGATGCGCTCAACGGGGTGGGAGAAAACCCGGTCCCGGCCAGCGAGGCGATTCAGATCATGACCCTGATTGAGCTCGGTATCGAGTCGGCCCGGCACCGCGCCACGCTCAGCCTGGTGTGAAAAATAGCCCGGCAGCGCGGCTGCCGGGCCGGTAATCAGCCTTTGGCCACCCGCTGAATGAGCGCGGCTTTTTCCTGTTCGCTGAGAAACGCCTGAGTCAAACCGTTGATCTGCGCCTGGCGGATCTGCTCCCGGCTCAGGCCCGCCGCCGGCGCCGCCACGGTGTATTCGTGGATAATGTCGACCCCCTGGACCGCCGGATCGTCAGTGTTGAGGCTCGCCAGCACGCCGTGCTCAAGGAACTGCTTCAGCGGATGCTGGGCCAGAGAGGGCACGGTGCTGGTTTGCACGTTCGAGGTGAGGCAGGACTCAATCCCGATGCGGTGCTCGGCCAGATAGTCCATCAGGGCGGGATCCTGTACCGCTTTTACCCCATGGCCGATGCGCTCGGCGCCCAGTTCACGGATGGCATGCCAGATACTTTCCGGGCCGGCCGCTTCGCCAGCGTGGACGGTGATATGCCACCCGGCATCGCGGGCCTGGTTAAAATGACTGAGGAACAGCGCCCCCGGGAATCCCAGCTCATCGCCAGCGAGGTCGAGGGCGGTGATGCCATCGCGGTGGGCGAGCAGGGCCGCCAGCTCTTCCTGGCAGGCCGCTTCGCCAAAGGTGCGGCTCAAAATGCCGATCAGGCGGGCATCGACCTGGAAATCGCGGCACCCCTCACGTACCCCGGCGATCACTGCCTCTACCACGCCGTCGACCGGCAGCTGGTGGGTCATCGCCATATAGCGGGGGGAGAAGCGCAGCTCCACGTAGTGCAGGCCATTGCGCGCCGCGTCTTCGACGTTCTCATACGCCACGCGACGGCAGGCTTCCAGCGAGGCCAGGACTTTCACCCCCCAGTCGAGCTTGGCGAGAAAACTGACCAGATCGGGCTCCAGGCTGGTGACCTGGACGTGGGGACGCAGCGTGTCAAGGGTGGTAGCGGGAAGGGTGATGTTAAACTCGCGGCCAAGATCGAGGATGGTTTGGGCCCGGATGTTACCGTCAAGGTGGCGGTGAATGTCGGTTAATGGCAATGAGGAATCAATCATGGTCGCACTCTTTTTTTAGTTAAAGTGCACGTCATTATACAACAGATACCTAACGCTTTAAAACGATTGAAAAAAGGCAAAAGAAACAAACGCCTGCGCCAGGCCCGGCCGGCGCAGCAGAATGCGGCGCATAATCATTTACATTTATATTTTATTTGAATGTATTCATGTTACATATTAAATTCTGCTTACTTTATCGACGATGAGGCAGGGATGCGGATGTGGAAAGCGTAATCCATAATAATATTGAGGGTTTTCTGCTGTTGTTATTAAGCATGTGGCCCATTCTGTTGGTGGTATTCGTTGGCGTCGCCATCTCCTTCTATACCATGCTGTTACGCAAAACGGCGCTGGCCTGCCTGCTGTTCGCCGTCGCCATCGGCGCCGCAGGCTGGAGCTTTGCCTGACGCCAGGCCTCAGGGTTTATCCAGCAGGCTCATACTGGAGGTGGCGGCGCCATCATTCAGATTGGACGGCGAATGCCAGTCGCGGCCCGCCAGGGCGCTGTCTCCCTGACCGCTGCTGGCGACGCTGTCCTGCTGCGTCGACAGCGTTGACCCTTCAAGCGCTTCCTCTGCCCCCGACTGGTCGGGCAGAGAACTGCTGTATCCGCCATTGTTCGAATACGTATCCATACCGTTGACTTCATTCGGCACCGTGTCGGTGGTGGTCCCGTCATCGTTAATGCAAAATGAGCCGCCGATGCCGTTAGGCTGACAGTCTGCGGCGAAAGTCGGGCTGGCCAACGCGGTCAGCAGCAATAGCGGTAAGCTGATTTTCTTCATTTTTATCTCCATACGCAGCGTGGCCGACAGATGTTCTCAACTATAGAGGGGAGAGCGCGGCGGCAGGTAACAAAACTGTGTAATTTTGTAATAGCTCATGGTATCCGGCGCCCGTTCGCGTGGTCCGGGCGCAGCGGCTCGGCACAATGCGGTAATCATTTGTTAATTCAACGTAAAGGTTAATGAAAATTTAAGGGAAGGCCGCTATGTTGGCAGCATCACACTTTCCATTAAGGATATTCCATGCGCGATAAATATTCCGGCCTGCAGATTGGCATCCACTGGCTGGTCTTCTTGCTGGTGGTGGTGGCCTATGCGGCGATGGAGCTGCGCGGTTTTTTTCCCCGCAGCGATCGGCCGCTGATTAATATGATTCATGTTTCCTGCGGGATCGCCATTTGCGTGTTGATGGCGGCGCGTTTGCTGGTGCGGCTGAAAACGCCTACGCCGCCGATCGTGCCGAAGCCGTCGCCAATGATGACCGGTTTCGCCCATCTCGGCCATCTGGTTATTTATCTGCTGTTTATTGCCCTGCCGCTGATCGGCATGGTGATGATGTACTGGCGCGGGAATCCCTGGTACGCCTTTGGCCTGACGATGCCGTATGCCCCGCAGAGCGATTTTGAGCGGGTGGACACCCTGAAAGCGATCCATGAATGGTTAGCGAATGCCGGTTACTTCGTGATTGGCCTGCATGCCTTTGCCGCGCTGCTCCATCATTACTGGTGGAAAGATAATACCCTGCTGCGAATGATGCCCCGTAAGCGCTGAATCACTCGCTTCAACATTCAGACCCCGTCCCGCGACGGGGTTTTTTTTTGCCTTTGCGGCTAATAAAATATAGTATACCCCCCTATATGATACGGAGGCGTAATCGTGCCACATTCACCTGAAGATAAAAAACGGGCCCTCAGCCGCGTACGCCGCATCCGCGGCCAGGTTGAAGCCCTTGAACGCGCGCTGGAGTCCGGCGAACCCTGTATGACTATCCTGCAGCAGATCGCCTCGATTCGCGGGGCGGCAAACGGTCTGATGGGCGAAATGGTGGAGATCCACCTGCAGGACGAGCTGGTCAGCGGCGACACCACCCCGGACCAGCGGGCCGCGAGAATGGCAGAGGTCGGTCATCTGCTACGATCTTATTTAAAATAACATCACGACGAGGAAGAGACAGTTATGAAATCACGCGCAGCAGTGGCCTTTGGCCCCGGTCAGCCGTTAAAAATCGTAGAGATTGACGTCGCGCCGCCGAAAAAAGGCGAAGTTCTGGTGAAAATCACCCATACCGGCGTGTGCCATACCGATGCCTTCACCCTTTCCGGCGACGATCCGGAAGGCGTCTTCCCGGCGGTGCTGGGCCATGAAGGCGGCGGCGTGGTCGTGGAAGTGGGCGAGGGCGTCACCAGTCTTAAGCCGGGCGATCATGTCATCCCGCTGTATACCGCCGAATGCGGCGAGTGCAAGTTCTGTAAGTCGGGTAAAACCAATCTCTGTCAGGCGGTGCGCGCCACCCAGGGCAAAGGGCTGATGCCGGACGGCACCACCCGTTTCTCGTATAACGGCGAACCGATTTATCACTACATGGGCACCAGCACCTTCAGCGAATACACGGTCTGCGCTGAGATCTCGCTGGCGAAAGTCAATCCGCAGGCGCCGCTGGATAAAGTGTGTCTGCTGGGCTGCGGCGTGACCACCGGCATCGGCGCGGTGCATAACACGGCGAAGGTTAAGCCCGGGGATACCGTCGCGGTCTTTGGTCTGGGCGGCATCGGACTGGCGGTGATCCAGGGCGCCGTGCAGGCGCAAGCCGGGCGCATTCTGGCGGTCGATACTAACCCGGATAAGTTCACTCTCGCGAAAGAGATGGGGGCTACTGACTTTATCAACCCCAACGACTACGATAAGCCCATTCAGGATGTGATCGTTGAGCTGACCGACGGCGGGGTGGATTTCAGCTTCGAGTGCATCGGTAATGTCAATGTGATGCGCGCGGCGCTGGAATGCTGCCATAAAGGCTGGGGCGAGAGCGTCATTATCGGCGTGGCCGGCGCCGGGCAGGAGATCAAGACCCGTCCGTTCCAGCTGGTGACTGGCCGGGTGTGGCGCGGCTCCGCCTTTGGCGGCGTGAAAGGCCGTAGCCAGCTGCCGGGAATGGTGGAAGACGCGATGGCGGGTAAAATTCGCCTCGACCCGTTTATTACTCATCGCCTGCCGCTGGCGCAAATTAACGAGGCCTTTGACCTGATGCATGAAGGCAAATCGATTCGCACCGTGATCCACTTTGGCGACCAGTAATCGCTAACGCGCAAGGCGTTTCGTCAGCAGCAAAAAAGGGCCCGAATGGGCCCTTTTGCTTAGGTCAATCAATGATGGTCAGGAAGCGCGTAGGCGATAATGTAATCCCCGCGATCCGGAGACTGACGGGCGCCGCCCGCATTGATAATGATGTACTGCTTACCGGTTTTCGGCGACACGTAGGTCATCGGGCCGGACTGACTGCCAACCGGCAGACGGGATTTCCAGATCTCCTTGCCGTTAGCGGTATCAAAGGCGCGCAGGTAGAAATCCTGGGTGCCGGCGAAGAACAGCAGCCCGGACTGCGTCGCCAGCGACGCGCCAAGGGTCGGCATACCGATCGGAATCGGCATATGCATGCGGATCCCCAGCGGCCCGGTATCCTCTACGGTGCCTACCGGCACCTGCCACACCAGTTTCCCGGTTTTCAGATCCACAGCGGACATGGTGCCGAAAGGCGGTTTCTGGCACGGAATGCCCAGCGGCGACAGGAAACGTTCGCGCATGGCGCCAAATGGCGTGCCTTCCATCGGCACGATGCCCATCTCAATGCCGCTGGCGTCTTTCGCTACCTTTTCGCGCGGCACCATATAGTTGGCGAGACCGAGACGCATATCGTTAACGAACATCAGGCTGTTGTTGGGATCCACCGAGACGCTGCCCCAGTTCATGCCGCCGAGCGAGCCCGGGAACTGCAGGGAGCGGTCTTCCCCCGGCGGGGTAAAGACCCCCTGGTGGCGCATCTCTTTGAACTGGATACGGCACAGCAGCAGGTCGATCGGCGTCGCGCCCCACATATCGGACTCGGTCAGCGTCTGGTTGCCGATCATCGGCATTCCCACCGAGTAAGGCTGCGTCGGCGAGTAGCGCTCGCCTTTGACGTTGCCCACCGGCACCGGTCGCTCTTCCACTTTCGCCACCGGCTCGCCGGTTTCGCGATTGAGCATAAAGATCATGCCCTGCTTGCTGGTTTGCACCAGCACCGGGGTGGTGCCGCCCTTGCCGTCAGGCAGATCGTACAGCAGCGGCTGAGACGGCAGGTCAAAGTCCCACAGGTCGTGGTGGGTGGTCTGGAAGTGCCAGCGTACCTGGCCGGTCGCGGCATCCACAGCGACGATAGAGGAGCTGTATTTGTCGTCCAGCGCGGTTCGTTCGCCGCCGAAGAAGTCTGGCGTAGCGTTGCCGGTCGGCAGATAGATCAGGTTCAGCTTCGCGTCGTAAGACATCGCCGACCAGACGTTCGGCGTGCCGCGCGTATAGGTCTGGCCCTCCGGCGGTACGCCGGTCAGCGCCGGATTACCCGGATCCCACGCCCAGGCCAGTTTACCGGTATGGACGTCAAACGCGCGGACCACCCCCGGCGGTTCGCCGGTAGAGTAGTTATCCGCGACGCGGCCGCCCACCACCACCACATTGCCCGCGACCAGCGGGGTGGAGGTCTGTTGATAGTAGCCCGCTTTGACTTCGCCCATTCCGACGCTGAGGTCGACAATACCGCGATCGCCGAAGCTCTCGCACAGTTTGCCGGTGTCGGCATCAATGGCGATCAGGCGGGCATCGATCGTCGGCAGGAACAGACGACGGGAGCAGGCGGCAGGCTGGGCGCCTGACGCTGGCGTCGTCTGCGCCTGGCTATCTTCGTAATAGCCTAAGCCGCGGCAGCGCTGCCAGTTAGGCGAAGAGGATTTGGAGTCATAGCGCCATTTCTCTTTGCCGCTGTCGACATCCAGCGCCAGCACTTTGCTGTATGGGGTACAGACGTAGAGGGTATCGCCAATCTGCAGCGGGGTATTCTGATCTTCCGCGCCGGAGCCATTGCTCTGCGGAATATCCCCAGTATGCGCCACCCAGGCTACCTGCAGCTGGTTGACGTTGTGCTTGTTGATTTGATCGAGAGCGGCGAAGCGGTCGCCGTGGGTGGTGTTGCCCCAGTGCGCCCAGTTTTTCTGCTCTTCGCCCGGCGCGACGGGTTTCACCGGTACCGCTTCCGTGGCGCTGACCAGCGGTTCGGATTTAAACATCCAGCCAAAGCTTCCCGCCAGCGCCACGGCGAGCACGGCGGCGATGGCAAAAGCCGGGCCTTTTTTCGCCGGCGGGCTGGCGAGGAAAGGCCAGACCAGGGCGGCGAGGAAGGCCAGCACGCCAAGGGCGAACAGGCGCGAGAAGAGCGGCCAGAAGTTCCAGCCAGCGTCGCCGATCGCCCAGATCACTGAGGCGATAAACGCCACGGCGTACAGCAAAATCCCGCCGCGGCGGCGACGGAAAATTAGCACTGCCGCGATAACCATCACCACGCCCATCAGCGCAAAGTACAGCGTGCCGCCGACGAGAGCCAGTTTTGCCCCCAGAATACCGATAGCCAGACCGATGATCAGCATCAGTCCGGCGAGAAGCCACTGCAGGATCCGGGGGAATCCGCGCGGCGCGTTGCCAGTTGTCATGAAATCTCCTTAACCACACCAGCCACCTCATTACGAACCAAATGAAACAAAGTTATTTTGTTTCATTTTTGAATGAAGCGGTTTGTATCTTCATAAAGCCAAATTTATTGCCTGCTTTGATTTCATATGAACCATTTGGTGAAATCGCGATATGATAGATCTGTTAAAGAAATTTGCGCAAATGTTAATAAATAATTTCGCACTAAATGATTATTTTGCTGAATGTGTCTCAGTCGGCGTCGGCTCCCCGGCCGCGACGGGCCGGGGGGCGGCGGATCAGGCAGGCATTGATTTACGAATAGCGCTGAGCAGGGTGTGCGTCCCGGGGGTCAGCGTCGCATCGACGCGGGTTAAAATGCCGATGGGCTCCCCGGCGCCCTGGGTGGCAATCGGCAGGGCGGTCAGTACGCCACGGCGAAGATCGTCTTTCACCGCCCCGGAAGGGACGAACCAGACATAGTCAAAATCAACCGTTAGCTGGCGCGACAGGGAGGCGGACAGGGTCTCGATGCAGCCGGCGGGCATTTTGCACCCCTGACTCTGGAGCAGCGCTTCGGCGTTTTGCCGCGGCACGGTGCCCTTTGGCGAGACCACCACCGGCCACTCCATCACCCGACTGAGGGTCACCGTCTCCTGCAGCAGGGGATGTCCCGGACGAACCACCAGCTTAAGGGATTCCAGGAACAGCAGTTCGTAATGCAGGCCGCTCATCAGCTCCGGATCGGACATCCGTCCGATGCCGATGTCGATCTCCCCGGACTTTAACCCGGCGAGCAGCATGGTGTTGTTCATGGTGGCGACCTGCAGCGTGATATCTTTTTGCTGCTTATGGAACTGGCCGATCACCGTCGGCAGGATCCCCAGCGCGGCGGTAGGCAGCGCGCCGATGCGTACAATATCGTTATTCAGGCCCTCTTTACGGTTCAGCGCCTGGCCCGCCGAGTTAAGGGCATCAAGCACCTTCACGGCATGAGTCAGAAACTGTTCCCCGACCAGGGTCAGCTGCGCCCCCAGACGTCCCCGCTCAAACAGACGGGTACCGGTCAGCTGTTCAAGTTCGTTAAGCGTTTTTGAAAGTGCTGGCTGGCTCAGATTTAAAGTTTCAGCCGCGCGCCCCAGCGTTCCCTGTTGAGCGACGGCCACGAAGGTGTGTAGATGGCGCAAGCGAATGCGCTGACTGAAGAGACCATTTTTTTCCATAGTAAGATGATGTTAAAAACACAGCGGTGAAAGAGACAAGCGGCCTTGTTTAAATTTGATAACCAGATAGCAAAATATTTTTAACATTTGAGCTGATTACATTACAAGATCTTTCCCTATGGTTTAACACGCCGTGGGGCGGGGGGGGGGGGGGGGGGGGGGGGGGGGG
>NZ_JBEAJA010000005.1:0-11379 GCF_040064755.1 Klebsiella sp. GB_Kp056
CGTAGGCCGGATAAGGCATTTATGCCGCCATCCGGCACAACCGCGGGTACGGCGTCTGATGTATATCGCCCGGCGGCGCTGCGCTTGCGCGGGCCTGGGGGTCAATGAAACGTCTGCGCAAACGCAGTGAAGAAAGGTATTACTCGGCGGCGGTTTTCCCTTTGCCGGGCAGCCTGAACGCTTCGCCATAGGGCTTCGCAATGCCCATGCGATACTGCGTCTCCTTTGCCGCCTGGTGGAGATCGGCGAACTCCTCTTTCGGCGCCGGCGGACGTTGCGCCTTTTTCAGACACTGATTGCGATGGTGACGGATCCACTCTCGGTCCTCATCGTCCAGGCAACGCTGCATCACCTCAATCCATCTGGATGCCGCCCGACGGTAGAGCCCGCAGGCTTCTAACCGCTCCGCAATACTGTCCCTTATTCTCATCCACCTCGCTCCTCTGATGCTTTCACGATATCTCATGGTATTCCGACGCGTGAGTCGGAATACCATGGTAGAGTTAATTTATGACAAAACTATTCCTCTGCGGCGCAAGGAATATAATCATTATAATAATCGCTGTGCATAGCAAACCGCCATGGCGGTAATTACTTCCAAAGAGCTCCGGAATTATATGCCGGGCGCCGCCCTGGATACCGACGGGTATCGACGGTTGTACCTATCAATATCTATTTAATTTATTACATTTCCATCGTCACATACCTTGCGATATCACCTGTTCCCTGTACAACCACGCCTTATGGCGATCGACCGGACTGGTCCAGCAGTTTATTTTTGAAGATAAATAAGCAGGCTTCATTAAAATTATCTAACCCCAGTCGCTCATAAAGCGCGGTCCGCTTGCGGTAAAGGCTTTTTAGCGAAGTATTCAGATTCACCGCCACCTCCTCCATTGTCATCCCCGCCCCAAGAAAACGCAGCATCAGCTGCTCTGTCATACTTAAGCGCAGATTGTCGAACCACTCTTTGGTCAGCCGCTTGCTCTTCATCTCCAGAAAAAGCCCAAATAAGGTCGCCATATCGGCGGGTGATAATGACATGTTTAAAAACGATTTCAGACTGAGTAAATGCTCTTCCCGATGGCGCATATCGAGGACAATACAGCATATTCGCTTTCTGGATTGTGCCGCCTCTATGACCAGATAATCGTAATGACAAAGCGGCGAACGGCTATCAACCAGCAGAGAGAGTTCATCAACCTCATTATCTAAAATCGCTTTTCCGCTAGAATCTAACTGAATGATATCAGGAAAGAAATTCTTAACTCCTTGAAAAAGATAGTGATCCTGGGTAACTAATATCATTGAATTTGCCACAAGTCTTCCCTTTAACATTTAATCAACAAATTCTCGTCAACCAGACGTTTTCCTTGCCCCTGGGGAACGCTCCGCATGGCGGTAAAAATAACGAGATCTGTGATTTATCATTAGCGCGGCATCTGAATCTGGCTGTGAAAAACCTCCCTGGGTGCGGACAGAAAATAAACGGATTAATTATAAATAAAAAAATCCCACAGAAAAGATGCTTTTTTTGCTATTGAGAATTTTTGTCAGAAATCATCTTAAATATCCATGAAAAACCTTTCTCTTCACTGCAATATAAGCCACCCAACAAAATTAAAACAAAATTTCAGCCAACTCCATTTTTTATTTATTTCAGTAAGTTAAAGGAACTCGCTTCAACATGGCGATTCGAATTAAACCATTTTTACAGATTTATCTTAAAACGCAGTTCGTCATTTAACCATATTTATCCGCTGCGGTATCGGGTATAAATTATCCATTCAATTATCCACAGGAGATATGTTTATTACTTTGCAATAAGTCATTCACCCGCAGTGCCAGTCAGCTAAATGGGACCATCCTCATCCTTTAACTCACCGTCAAAGGACGGTCGTGTTGTGCAATGGATTCTTGATGAACATATGGCAAATAGAAATGGAAAGATCACCTTATTCAAATACGTTATTGTTTAATCGCAACACGAAACTCTCGCTGTCAATCGGTGTGCTTTTGCTCTTCCCGACGCTGGTTCAGGGAGCGGACTCGCTCTATGACCAGCAGATCCTGCAAGCGCGTCAAGGCCAGTACGCCCCCTTTCTCTCATATCTTCAGCAATACCAGCTGCGGCATGCCTTAACCCCTTCTCAGGTAGCGGACTGGCTGCAGGTAGCCCTCTGGGCCGGCCAGGACGACGAGGTGGTGAAAGTCTGGCGACGCTATCAGGTCTATATGCCGCTTCCCGCACGGGGCACCGCCGCCGCGGCGCAGGCGATGCGCAACCAGAAACAGTGGCAAGCCTCGCTCCTCCTCTGGCAGCAGGCGCTCAGCCAGGCCCCCGACAGTGACGACTATCGTATCGGCTATATCAAGACGCTGGCCGATGCCCGCAAGGCCGGCGAGGCGCTCAGAGAAGCGCGTCGCCTGGTGGCGGAGCAGGCGAGCATTGCCCACCTGCAGACCCTCTCTTATGTCTACCTGCGGCTTGGCAAGAGCTGGGACCAGCTGCTGGTGGACACACAGATCCTCGATCGCGAACCGCAGAATAAAGCCGCGCTGGCGAGCCTGATGGCGACCCTGACCCGCAACCGGATCGACTCCCCCGCCCTCGGCCTCGCGAATAACGTCGAACTGACGCCCGCGGAAAAGCGCAACCTGCAGCTGAACGCCGCCGCCGAACTGGTGCGCCTTGCCGATACGCCTTCCCGTGAAGAAAATGCGCGTTACGCGCTGGCCCGCACGGCGCTGGCGCAATACGACGCGATGATCGCCGCCTGGCGTCCCGACCCGCAGGCCGCCCCGGACATCATCCGGGCGCGCATTGACCGTCTGGGCGCGCTGTACGCCTACGCAGACTACGCGCAGGTTATCCGCCAATACCAAAGCCTGATGGCGCAGCAGCAGGTGGTTCCCGACTGGGCCATCGGCTGGGTTATCTCCTCTTATATCGCGCTTAAGCAGATTGAGCCCGCGTTGACACTTATTCATCAGCATCCCTCGTGGCTGACGAGCCAACAGAATGAAGAACATGAGCTTTTCTACGCCCTGCTGGACACCGCTCAGTACCCGGCGGCGCAGCGGTATGTCGCCCGACTCACCCGGAATGCGCCCTATATCCGTCATCTCTACGGCTCGCCGACGCCCCAGCCGAACGACGACTGGCTCACCGCGCAGTCGCTTAACGTGCACTATCTCTCCGCCACCAACGCCCTGCCGCAGGCCGAAGCCCGCATGCAGCGCCTGGCGGCGACGGCCCCCGGCAACCAGGGGCTGCAGATCGACTATGCCGCCCTGCTGCAGGACAGAGGGCTGCCGCGGGCAGCCGAACGCCAGCTGAAAGCGGCGGAAGCCCTGGAGCCCACCAGCCTGCAGCTGGAGCGCCAGCAGGCCTGGGTCGCCCTCGATCTGCAGGAGTGGCGGCAGATGGATCTTCTGACCGACGACGTTATCGCCCGTTCGCCACGGGATCTGAATACCCAGCGCCTGGCCAGAGCCCGCGAAATCCATCATTTCTCCGAGCTGCGCCTGAGCGTCGGCAAAGGGCTGCATTCCGACAACCCGGTGAGCGGTACCCACGACCTCAGTTTTGAGACGGCGATCTACAGCCCGCCGATAGCCGACAGCTGGCGATTGTTCGGCGGCCACCGCTTTGCCCAAGGCAATTTTGAAGAGGGGAAAGGCAGCCGTCGCCAGCTGTTCGCCGGTATTGAATGGCGTCCGCGCGACGCCTGGGGAGAACTTGAACTCTCCAGCGTCAATTTTCACGGCGAGAATAAGCCCGGCGTCCGCCTTTCCGCCGCGCACGACGTCAACGATCGCTGGCAGCTGGGCGGCGAGCTGGAGCGGATTTCGCAGCAGACGCCGCTGCGCGCGTTACGCAACGGCGTCAGCGCCAACCGCGGCGAAGGCTGGCTGCGCTGGTATCAAAACGAGCGCCGGGAGTACCGCGTCAGCGCGGCCGCCAGCCGCTTTACCGACCACAACCGTCGTCAGGAGTACACCCTCTCCGGTAAAGAGCGCCTCTGGCAGACCCCGTGGCTAACGCTGGATCTACAGCCCGGTCTGTCGGCCAGCGCCAATAGCCGCACCGACACCGCGTATTACAGTCCGGCCCGCGACCTCGCGGCCACCGCGGCGTTGGCGGTCGATCACACGCTTTACCAGCGGTATGACACCGTCTGGAGTCAGCAGCTGCTCGCCGGCGGCGGCAGCTACTGGCAAAAAAATCACGCCGCCGGCGCGATAACGACGCTGGGCTACGGGCAGCGTCTGCGCTGGAACAACCTCGTCGACGCCGGGGTGATGCTGAACTGGGACAAACGCCCCTACGACGGTAAACGTGAAAACAACCTCGCTATCACTGTTGATGCAAACATACGGTTTTAAGGATGACCATGCTGAACACGACCCTGCGCAACGGCCTGATGCTTCTCGGCTGGCTGTGCCTTATCTTCAGCGTGCGTGCTGAGGAGGTCCCCTTCCTCGCCCCGCAGCAACGACCCCAGCTGGAGGCCAATAACCCCTGGCCGGCGGATCGCTTTCTGGTGCTGGCCTATCATGACGTCGAAGACGACGCCGCCGACCAGCGTTACCTTTCGGTGCGTACCAGCGCGCTTAATGAGCAGATCGCCTGGCTGCTGCATCACGGCTACCATGCCGTGAGCGTTCAGGACATTCTGGACGCGCATCATGGCCTTAAGCCGCTGCCGCCTAAGGCTTTTCTTCTCAGCTTCGACGATGGCTATAGCAGTTTTTACACTCGCGTCTGGCCGCTGCTTAAAGCCTGGAACGTTCCGGCGCTGTGGGCGCCGGTGGGTAGCTGGGTGGACACCCCCGCCAACCAGCCCGTTAATTTTGGCGGCCTGATGACGCCGCGCGATCGCTTCGCCACCTGGGAGATGGTGCGCGAGCTTAGTCGCTCGCCGCTGGTGGAGATCGGCGCGCACACCTGGGCCTCGCACTACGGCCTGCCGGCCAATCCGCAGGGCAGCCGCGAGCCCGCCGCCGCTAACCGCGGCTGGGATAAAACCACCGGCCGCTATGAAAGCGACGCGCAGTTTACCCGGCGAATGGCCGATGACGTGCAGAAAGTGACGGCGAAAATCCACGACGTCGCCGGGAAAGCGCCGCGCGCCTGGGTGTGGCCCTACGGCGCCGCCAGCGGCAGCACCCTGGCTATCGCCAAACAGCAGGGGTATCAGCTGGCGTTTACGCTGAACGACGGCCTGGGCAACGTGAAGGATCTGGATAATATTCCGCGCATGCTGATCGCCGGTAACCCGTCGATCAAGGCCTTTGCCAACGCAGTGGCGCAGATTCAGGAAGCCGATCCTGTTCGGGTGATGCATGTGGATCTGGACTATGTCTATGACCCCAATCCCGTCCAGCAGGCAAAGAATATCGATAAGCTGGTGCAGCGCGTCTATGACATGAAAATCAGCCACGTCTTTCTGCAGGCCTTCTCCGACCCGCAGGGTGACGGCACGGTCAAGTCGCTCTATTTCCCCAACCGCTGGCTGCCGATGCGCGCCGACCTGTTTAACTTCGTCTCCTGGCAGCTGCAGACCCGCGGCGGGGTGAAGGTTTATGCCTGGATGCCGGTGCTGGCCTTCGATCTCTCGTCCGATCTGCCGCGCGTTCAGCGCTGGGATCCGCAAACCGGGAAGGCGTTACTTGCCCGTCAGCCCTATGTCCGCCTGTCGCCCTGGGATCCCCGGGTTCGCCAGCAGATCACCGACATCTATGAGGATCTGGCCCGACACGCCAGCTTCAGCGGGATTCTGTTCCACGACGACGCCGTGCTGACCGATTTTGAAGACGTGAGCCCGGAAGCGGTCGCCGCCTGGCGGCAGAGTGGCCTGGCGCACGATGCCGGCCCGGTGCCCCAAAGTCCGCAAGAGCGCCAGGCATGGATGCGTTTCAAAAGCCAAACCCTGACCCGCTTCACTCTGCAGCTGCGCCAGTCGGTGCAGGCCATCCGCGGCCCGCAGGTAAAAACGGCGCGTAATCTCTTCGCCCTGCCGATTCTTGAGCCGCAGAGCGAAGCCTGGTTTGCGCAAAATCTGGATGACTTCCTTGCCGCCTATGACTGGACGGTCCCCATGGCGATGCCGCTGATGGAGTCCGTGCCGATTGACGCCAGCCAGGCCTGGCTGACGCGGCTGGTGCAGGCCGTCGCCCGCCGCCCGGGCGCGCTGAAGAAAACCATCTTTGAGCTACAGGCCAGAGACTGGAACCGACGCCAACGCAACGCCATTCCCGACCAACAGCTGGCGGACTGGATGCATTTGCTGCGGCTAAACGGCGTCAAAAACTACGGCTACTACCCAGACGATTTCATTAACAATCAGCCAGATATCTCTCGTATCAGACCGCAATTTTCTTCCTGGTGGTACCCTGACCATGACTGATCGCATTATCGCATTGTGCATTTTATGCCTCGTTTTCGGGCTGCCGTTAGGCGTCGCAGCGGCGTTTACCGGCGAGCTTATCCTCGACTTTGTCTTTTTCTGGCCGCTGTTTATGTCGGTGCTATGGATCACCGGGGGTCTGTACTTCTGGTTCCAGCTGGAGCGCCACTGGCCGTGGGGAGAGGATACCCCGCCGCCGTCGCTACCGGGCAATCCGCTGATCTCGATCCTGATCCCCTGCTTTAACGAGGAGAAAAACGCCCGGGAGACCATCAGCGCGGCGCTGGCCCAGCGTTACGCCAACCTCGAAGTGATCGCGATTAACGACGGCTCTTCGGACAACACCGCCCAGGTGCTCCAGCAATTGGCGCAGGAGGAGCCAAGGCTGCGGGTGATCCACCTGGCCGCCAATCAGGGAAAAGCGGTGGCGCTCAAAGCGGGCGCCGCCGCCGCGCGCGGCGATCTGCTGGTCTGCATCGATGGCGACGCCCTGCTGGACCGGGATACCGCGGCCTGGCTGGTCGCCCCGCTGATCCACTACCCGCACGTCGGGGCGGTCACCGGCAATCCGCGGATCCGCACCCGATCCACGCTGATCGGCCGCATTCAGGTAGGGGAGTTCTCGTCGATCATTGGCCTTATCAAGCGGACGCAGCGGATCTATGGCCGGGTCTTTACTGTCTCCGGCGTGATCGCCGCCTTCCGGCGTCAGGCTCTGGCGGACGTCGGCTACTGGAGCCCGGATATGATCACTGAAGATATTGATATCAGCTGGAAGCTTCAGCTCCGCCACTGGGACATCTTTTTCGAGCCGCGGGCGCTGTGCTGGATCCTGATGCCTGAGACCCTCAAAGGGTTATGGAAGCAGCGTCTGCGCTGGGCCCAGGGGGGAGCCGAAGTCTTTCTGGTCAACCTGCGCCGCCTGTTTCACTGGCAGCATCATCGGATGTGGCCGCTGTTTCTGGAGTATGCCTGCTCCACGCTGTGGGCCTTTGCCTACGCGGTCACCATCCTGCTGTTTATCCTCAGCCGCCTGATGCCATTGCCGGACAACCTGACAGTGCACAGCCTGTTTCCGCCTGAGTTCACCGGCATGCTGCTCGGCCTGATGTGCCTGCTGCAGTTCGTCGCCAGCCTGTATATCGAACGGCGCTATGAGAAAAAGGTCGCCAAATCCCTGTTCTGGGTGATCTGGTTCCCGATGGTTTACTGGATGATCGGCCTGCTGACCACGCTGGTCGCTTTTCCGAAAGTGATGTTGAAACGTCAACGTTCCCGCGCGCGCTGGGTGAGCCCGGACCGGGGAAAAGGAAGCCTGCGATGAATGAAAATACGCTCATCTTAACCGAACACCGCGTGCTGCCCCGGCTGGTGGACGCCGGCTTAACGCTGCTGGCCTGGCTCGGTTTTCTGTTCTTTCTCTACGCCAATTTGCTGATGCAGTTTATCGCGCCGCCCTCCCCGCGCTGGTCATCGTTGATGGACTCCCTGAATACGGCGCTGGTGTATTTATTGATTGCCGCGCTGAACGGCTGGCTGCTGATCCTCTGGTACCACTATAACCGACGCCGCGCCCATACCCGGCGTCACACCGCGGTGCTTACCCTGCGAGATGAGGAGCTGGCCAGCAGCTTTAACGTCGCCCCGCAGATCATCTCCGAAATGAGTCGCTATAATTTGCTGACCGTTTACCACGATCACATTGGCCAGATTATTGATTTAAAAAGCCACGCGCTGCCGCCGCCCGAGGAGAGGGATCTGGAATGATAGCAGGGCCGCCCCCGGCGGCCCTGACTGGGTAACGACGCCGCCGATCAGCCGCCGGCCTTTTTAATGGCGGCTTCGAGCGAGGCTTTATCCGCCAGCCCCGGGAAGACGGTGATGCTGGCTTCCGTGGCGCCAGTAGTTGGCATCACGATCACGCCCGGCGTGCCGCTGAGACCAATCTCCTGCGCCAGGTCGTTAATGCTCTGCAGCACCGGTTCGACGTCGTTGGCCTTCTTCGCATCAAAGCCGGCTTTCTTCGCCTGCTGCTGGATATCCGCCGTCGTCAGCTTGCCTTCGTTATGTCCGGTGGCGTAGATCCCGTTATGGTAGGCCAGATAGGCATCCGCCCCTTTCTGCTGATAGATCTGCAGGCCGGTTTTCGCTGCTTCCAGCGAGCTTTCCCAGCGGCCGCCGAAGATAGGCCACTCTTTAAAAGCGAAGCGGGTCTGCGGATGCGCTATAATCACCTGCTCCATCACCGGCGCCAGCCGGCTGCAGTAGACGCACTGGTAGTCAAAGAACTCAATCACCGTGACTTTGCCGTTGGCCGGGCCGTAGGTCGGGGTATTTTTATCCTGGGTCAGCAAGGCGGCATTCTTCAGCACCGCCTGGGTGGCCGCGCTGGCCTGCTGCTCAGCCTGAATTTGCTGCAGTTTCTGGCTTGCCTGCAGGAGAACTTCCGGGTGGGCGACCAGGTAATCGGCGGCGATTTTGCCGATTTGCGCCTCCTGTTCCGCGGTGAAAGTCGCCGGCGCGTCAGCGGCAGAAGCCATCGCCGGCAGTAAGACAGCGCTCAGCAGGGCGACAGAGAGGTATTTCTTGTGGCCAGACATAGTGGGGATCCTTGCGATAAGTGAACAGCAGGTGAGTCTGTATGACAAAATATCACCCTTTTTCGCCGAAGCCTTGCCCGACGGCGCGTTGATTCGTAACTTTATTTTTCAGGCTCAGGTTTCCCGCGCGACGTCGCGGACCGGCGCCAGTGGTCAACGCTCCCCGGGCGGAGCCCCCGGCGCAACGGCTTTTCGTGGTATTTATTTCAGGTGGTTTCTCTCGATATGTATGCGTTTCTTCAACAATGGGACATGGCGGTGATTATGCTGCAGATTGTCGCCATCGACTTACTGCTGGGCGGCGACAACGCCGTGGTGATCGCCATGGCCTGTCGCAAACTGCCGCCACAAAAACGCACCAAAGCGATCGTCATCGGCACCGTAGGCGCCATCCTGGCGCGCATCCTGCTGCTGGCGATCGCCCTGTATCTCCTGTCGCTGCCGTGGCTGAAAATAGTCGGCGCGCTGCTCCTGCTGTGGATTGGCATCAGGCTGGTCAGTAATGAGGAGGACGAGAGCGAGGTTGCCAGCTCCGGCAGCCTGTGGCGCACCGCAGTCACCATCACCGTCGCCGATGTGATCATGTCGCTGGATAACGTGCTGGCGGTGGCCGCCGCAGGCAAAGGGCACATTGCGCTGGTCGCCCTCGGCGTGGCGATCAGCATTCCGGTTATCGTCGCCGGCAGCAAGCTGGTGCTGGCCCTGCTCACTCGCTTTCCCGCGGTGGTGCTGCTGGGCGGGATGCTCATCGGCTGGATTGCCGGGTCAATGCTGGTCAGCGACCCTACCCTTCGCCAGCTGTTTCCCACCGCCGGCGACGGCATTGCGCGCCTGGCCGGCGCCATCGGCGCGCTGCTGGTGCTGTTCGCAGGCTGGCGCCGTCGTCCTCGGCCGCAGGTGAAAGACTAGCCGCGCCCATGACGCCGTTGACCCCGACGGCGTCAAGTTTCCGCCACTTTTCTTCCCCTTCAGGGCGCATTTGCCCTACGCTTTATACAGACGCCTGATCCAGGGAATATGTAACCACCGCACTGAGCATAGATGAGATAACAGCATGGAATTGAAGGATTATTATGCCATTCTCGGGGTGCAACCAACCGACGATCTGAAAACCATCAAGACCGCCTACCGCCGCCTGGCGCGCAAGTACCACCCCGACGTCAGTAAAGAAAACGATGCCGAAGCCAAATTTAAGGATCTCGCCGAAGCCTGGGAAGTCCTGAAAGATGAGCAACGGCGCGCGGAATACGATCAGCTCTGGCAGCATCGCAACGATCCCGGGTTCGGTCGCCAGCAGCAGACCCACGAGCAGAGCTACAGCCAGCAGGATTTCGACGACATCTTTTCCTCCATGTTTGGCCAGCAGGCGCATCAGCGTCGCCGTCAGCACGCGTCGCGCGGCCACGACCTGGAGATCGAGGTCGCGGTGTTCCTTGAAGAGACGCTGGCTGAGCAGACCCGCACCATCAGCTATAACCTGCCGGTGTATAACGTGTTCGGCATGATCGAAAGCGAGACGCCGAAAACGCTGAATGTGAAGATCCCCGCCGGGGTGGCCGATGGTCAGCGCATCCGCCTGAAAGGCCAGGGGACGCCGGGCGAAAACGGCGGGCCGAACGGCGATCTGTGGCTGGTGATCCACATCGCCCCGCACCCGCTGTTCGACATCGTGGGACATAACCTGGAGATCGTCCTGCCGCTGGCGCCGTGGGAGGCCGCGCTGGGCGCCAAAGTCACGGTGCCCACCCTGAAAGAGAGCATTCTGCTGACGGTGCCGCCGGGTAGCCAGGCAGGGCAGCGCCTGCGTATCAAGGGCAAAGGGCTGGTGAGCAAAACCCACACCGGCGATTTGTTCGCCGTTATTAAAATTGTGATGCCGCCAAAACCAGATGAAAAAGCGCGTGAGCTCTGGCAACAGCTGGCCACCGCCGAAGCCAGCTTCGATCCGCGTAAGACATGGGGGAAAGCCTGATGGCTACAGTAACAGTGACGTTTACCATTACCGAATTGTGCCTGCGTACCGGGGTGTCGGAAGAGGAGCTGACGGAGATTGTCGGCTTAGGCATGATTGAACCGCACCAGCCGCAGGCGGACGCCTGGCTGTTCGACGACAGCGCGGTGACGATTGTCCATCGCGCGGTGCGCCTGCGTAACGAGCTGGAGCTGGACTGGCCGGGGATTGCGGTGGCGCTGACGCTGCTGGATGAGAACGCGCGGCTGACCCGCGAAAATCGCCTGCTGCAGCAGCGCCTGGCCCGCTTTCTCGCCCACGGATAGGGGCGACATCCCGGGTGGCGGCGTACCGTCTTACTGCCGGGTGGCGGCTACGCCTGACCCGGCCTACAAACTAAGCACAGCGCAAGCCG
>NZ_JBEAJA010000006.1:0-11007 GCF_040064755.1 Klebsiella sp. GB_Kp056
AATGGGTAGCCCGGATAAGGCGCAGCGCGCCGCCATCCGGGAATATCCCTGCTCGGCTGTACTTAGCAGGGCTACGGTTTCTGGGTCAGGAAGCCGCTGTTTCCCCGGCTTGCGCTGCGCTTAGCCGGACTACGGATCTGTAGGTCGGGTAAGGCGTTAGCCGCCACCCGACAAACAAACGGCACCGTTCACGATAATCCTTTCATTCATTTTCCTGCCTTAAGTGATCTCGCTAGCAATGTGAGACAAATCTCTGTGGGTGGACGGCATCTGCGCTGTTTCGATGTTGTTAAATTCTGCGTTGTGTTCTAGAAACAAACTGTAACATCCTGATTACCCTACCGGTGGACCACAACAATGAATAATTCAGGGAAATACCTTATCTGGGCACTGCTCTCCGTGATCGGAGCCTTTGCCCTCGGCTACATTGCTTTAAACCGGGGTGAGCAGATCAACGCGCTGTGGATTGTCGTCGCGGCAGTCTGCGTTTATCTGATCGCGTATCGTTTTTACGGCCTGTATATCGCCAAAACCGTGCTCGGCGTCGACCCGACGCGCATGACGCCCGCGGTGCGGCATAACGATGGCCTCGACTATGTCCCGACTGACAAAAAAGTGCTGTTCGGTCACCATTTTGCCGCCATCGCCGGCGCGGGGCCGCTGGTGGGCCCGGTGCTCGCCGCGCAGATGGGCTATCTGCCGGGGATGATCTGGATCCTCGCCGGCGTAGTGCTGGCCGGGGCGGTGCAGGATTTTATGGTGCTGTTCGTTTCCACCCGTCGCGACGGCCGTTCGCTGGGCGAGCTGGTGAAAGAGGAGATGGGGGCGACCGCCGGGGTGATTGCCCTGGTGGCGACCTTTATGATCATGGTGATTATCCTCGCGGTGCTGGCGATGATCGTGGTGAAAGCGCTGACCCACAGCCCGTGGGGAACCTATACCGTGGCCTTTACCATTCCGCTGGCGCTGTTTATGGGGATCTACATTCGCTATCTGCGCCCGGGGCGCATTGGCGAAGTGTCGGTGATTGGGCTGGTATTGCTGGTGTTCGCCATTATCTCCGGCGGCTGGGTAGCGGAAAGCCCGACCTGGGCGCCGTTCTTTGACTTTACCGGCGTCCAGCTCACCTGGATGCTGGTGGGCTACGGCTTTGTCGCCGCGGTGCTGCCGGTCTGGCTGCTGCTCGCCCCGCGCGACTACCTCTCCACCTTCCTGAAAATCGGCACTATCGTCGGTCTGGCGATCGGCATTCTGATTATGCGTCCGACCCTGACCATGCCGGCGCTGACCAAATTTATCGACGGTACTGGCCCGGTATGGACTGGCAACCTGTTCCCGTTCCTGTTTATCACCATCGCTTGCGGCGCGGTGTCGGGCTTCCACGCCCTGATTGCCTCCGGTACCACGCCGAAGATGCTGGCGAATGAAAATCAGGCCTGCTTTATCGGCTACGGCGGCATGCTGATGGAATCCTTCGTGGCGATTATGGCGCTGGTGGCCGCCTGTATCATTGATCCGGGCGTCTACTTCGCGATGAACAGCCCGATGGCGGTGCTGGCGCCGGCGGGAACCACCGATGTGGTGGCGTCGGCGGCGCAGGTGGTGAGCGGTTGGGGCTTTGCGATTACCCCGGAAACGTTGACGCATATCGCGAATGAGGTGGGCGAGCAGTCCATCATCTCCCGCGCCGGCGGGGCGCCTACGCTGGCGGTGGGCATGGCCTACATTCTCCACGGCGCGCTGGGCGGGTTGATGGACGTCTCGTTCTGGTACCACTTCGCCATTCTGTTTGAAGCGCTGTTTATCCTGACGGCGGTGGATGCCGGCACCCGTGCGGCGCGCTTTATGCTGCAGGATCTGCTGGGGGTGATCTCCCCGAACCTGAAGCGTACTGACTCGTTACCGGCTAACCTGCTGGCGACGGCGCTGTGCGTGCTGGCGTGGGGCTACTTCCTCCATCAGGGAGTGGTCGATCCGCTGGGCGGCATTAACACCCTGTGGCCGCTGTTCGGTATCGCCAACCAGATGCTGGCGGGGATGGCGCTGATGCTCTGCGCAGTGGTGCTGTTCAAGATGAAACGTCAGCGCTATGCGTGGGTGGCGCTGGTGCCGACGGCCTGGCTGCTGATCTGTACCCTCACCGCCGGCTGGCAGAAGGCCTTCAGCCCGGACAATAAAGTGGGCTTCCTGGCGATTGCCAACAAGTTCCAGGCGATGATCGACAGCGGCAAAATCCCGGCGCAGTACACCGAGTCGCAGCTGGCGCAGCTGGTGTTTAACAACCGTCTCGATGCCGGGCTGACCATCTTCTTTATGATCGTGGTGGTGGTGCTGGCGCTGTTCTCGATTAAAACCGCGCTGGCGGCGCTGAAAGAGAATAAACCGACGGCGAAAGAGACACCGTATGAGCCAATGCCTGAAAACCTGGACGCGATAGTGACCCAGGCGAAAGGGGCGCATTAACCTGTGTGCCGGGTGGCGGCTTCGCCTTACCCGGCGTACTTTTTCTGTGAGATCAGAATTATGTTCGACACCCTTTCCAAAGCAGGTAAGTACCTGGGCCAGGCCGCCAAAATGATGATCGGCGTGCCGGATTACGACAACTACGTCGAGCACATGCGCGTCAACCATCCGGATCAGACGCCAATGACCTACGAAGCATTTTTCCGCGAACGCCAGGACGCCCGCTACGGCGGCAAGGGCGGGGCGAAGTGCTGTTAACCCTCTTTCGGCAGATAGAGGCTGATCTGCTCCTGCTTACAGCCGTAGAGCGCCGCCAGCTTCTCGCGGGTGCGCTTCTGCGGACGGGAGTCCAGCGCTTCCAGCTGTGACACGGCGGACTGGCTGATGCCGAGCTTTTCGGCGACCTCCTGCTGGGACATCCCGCGCAGGATGCGCCACGCAGCCTGCAGGCTGACGTTTTCTTTATGCATCACGTCGCATACTTCGCCTGGCAGCATGACGTTATCATAGATGTCTGATTCATAAGGAATATCTTCCCAGTGCTTTCATCCTCGTCGTCGTACTCCAGCAGAGCCAGGCGCATACGAAAGTAATCACTGTAAGGAATGACGACATACTGGTCTTTTCCTTCTTCATCCTTGATGTACTGAATAGTCATATTCGGCATGCTCCTCATGCAGGTAGGTGGTGGTGGTTCGGCGTTTAACCGCCACTATCGATTTTAGAAAATTGCTTATCTGCCGTTTTTGACCAGACAATCTTCATCCGTACCTCCACTGTACGACCACACAAAATATAAGGAAATAATAAGACTATTAGATAAATTCCGAATTTCTTATGGGGTAGGGTAGAGCGGAGAAAAAACGCAGGTAAGCGGCAAAACGCAACCCGTCGAGGCGGCTCGAAAAGGCCTCTGCCGGGCGACAGAGGCTTGCAGAAAAATATGCGATCAGGCGTTCAAACCGCCATCCACGTCCAGCCCGGTGCCGGAGATCTGCCCGGCGGCCGGGCTGGCGAGGAAGGTGACCGCCGCGGCGATGTCTTCCGGCTGGCCGTAGTGACCTAACGCAATAAGTTGACGCTGGGCATCGGCCTGCTCGCCGTCTTCCGGGTTCATATCGCTGTTGGTCGGGCCGGGATGGACGAGGTTAACGGTGATCCCGCGGGGGCCTAAATCGCGCGCCAGGCCGCGGGTAAGGGAGTTGAGGGCGGACTTGGTCATCGAGTAAACCGCGATGCCCGGCTGCGCCACGCGGTTAGCCAGACAGCTGCCGATGTTGATGATGCGCCCGCCGTCTGACATATGCACCAGCGCCTCCTGGATGGCGATAACCACCCCACGAATATTGACGTTGATAAGCGCGTCGATGTCCGCCAGCGTCATGGACTCCAGCGGGCCGCCGCGCGCGATCCCGGCGTTGTTGACCAGAATGTCCAGCCCGCCGAGGGAACGCGCCGCATGGGTGACGGCATCCTGAATCGCCTGCGCGCTGGCGCTGTCGGCCTGCACTGCTTCACCGTGCCGGCCCAGCGCTTTTATTTCGTCGGCGACCGCCTGGGCTTTATCGGCCGATTTTTCATACGTAATAACCACATCGGCGCCGGCGCGCGCCAGCGACAGGGCGATAGCCCGACCCAACCCACGGCTGGCGCCGGTAACCAGCGCCTTCTTACCTGTTAAATCGATCTGCATGATGACCTCGTTGCGAGAGTGGTGAGAATCATCATTAGGTATAGACGGTCGGGGTGATTAACGGCTGAAGTATTCCACCTTCTCAAACGCCGCGCGCAGAACCTCAGGGGTTAACGTCACCGGTAAATAGTGAATCGACTCGCCCGGGCGCAGGGTATGGGTAATGACCCGGTCAAGCTCTTCGCGGTTAGTGATATCGACCTCCAGCGCCGCCAGCGTCGCCGGCAGGTTAAAGCGCTGCCAGGCCTGCACCAGCTGCGCCAGGACCTCATCCTGACCGAGCAGGGCGCTTTGCACCAGAATGCCGTAGGCCACTTTGGTACCGTGGAGGAATTTATCCGTCTGCGGCAGCACCGTCAGCCCGTTATGCACCGCGTGGGCGGCGGCGACCCGGGTGTAACGTTCCCCCAGCCCGCCAACCATCCCGCCGCCGGCGATAACCGCATCCACCACATCGCGAAACGCCTGGCTCAGCTCGCCGCGGCGCTGGTCCGCCAGCGCCGTTTCGCTGCTGGCCAGCAGCACGTCGCGGATCGCCAGCGCGCCGTTAATCCCCAGCCGCACGGTGAGCGGCAGGGCCTCCGGCTGCGGCGCCAGCACCACTGCCTCATACCATTTGGCTAAGGTGTCGCCAATGCCCGCCAGCAGGTACTCCGCCGGGGCGTTGAGAATGATGCGCGGCTCGACCAGCACCAGGAAATTCGCGTCATCGAAGATCTCAAAACTCAGGGCCTGTCCGGCGTCGCTGTACCACACCGACAGCGGCGTCCATGCCGCGCAGGTGGCGGCGATGGTCGGGATGGCCACCAGCGGAACTCCCAGGCGGCGGGCCAGCACTTTCGCGCTGTCGAGCAGCGCGCCGCCGCCTACGCCAATCACTACCGCCCGATCGTTACCTGAGGCCTGCGCCAGCGCCGCCACATCGCGTTCGCTGCAGTGGCCGGTAAAGCGGATCTTTTTTGCCTCCGGCAGGTGGAATGCCGCCGGCAGAAAAGGTTCGGCGCCGGCCAGGGCGCGCTCGCCATAGACCCACACCGCCCGCGATAGCTGGTCGGCGTTAAAAAAATCGCTTAGCCGCTGAAGGCTGCCAGGGTGGGAGAAATAGTTGGCCGGGCCGGGCACGACGCGGATCTCGCTGTTGCTCATGAAAGCTGTCCTTATAGGTGTTGGGCTAACCTGATGTTATGTCTGGACATCCAGATGGCTAATATTATTTCGTTGTATCTTATGCTTTTTACGCAGTTGTCAGCCAGCGGCGGCTATGAAAAATTCGTTAAATCAGAAGATTAATTGCCGCACGGGAGCAGTGATGAGCGCGAATCGCCTTGAGATGCATAACATTAGCCTGGCCTTCTCCGGCTTTCAGGCGCTGAACAAGGTGGCCTTCACCCTTCATGGCGGGTCGGTGCATGCCCTGACCGGCGCCAACGGCGCGGGTAAGTCGACGCTGATGGCGGTGCTGTGCGGCACCCACGCCCATTATCAGGGCGAAGTGACGATCAATAACCAGCCGGTCACTATTCGTTCGCCGCGGGATGCCAAACAGCTGGGGATCCACCTGGTGCAGCAGGAGGTGGACGTGGCGCTGGTGCCGGGCCTGAGCATTGCCGAAAACATCATGCTGGACAGGCTGGCGGAGCCGGGGACGACCTTCCGCTGGTCGCGGGTTCGGCAGCTGGCGCGCGAGGCGCTGGCGCAGCTGGACGTGGCGCTGGACGTCAGGCGCTCTATTGACAGCTGCACGCTCGCCGAAAAACAGCAGATCCTGCTGGCCCGCGCCCTGTCGCACCATTGCCGCTTTCTGATCCTCGATGAACCCACCGCGCCGCTGGATCAGCATGAAAGCGAACGCCTGTTTGCGGTGGTACGCCGTCTGCAGCAGCAGGGGATCGGGGTGGTGTTTATTTCGCACCGCATCCACGAGCTGAAGGCGATCTGCGACACCCTGACGGTGCTGCGCGACGGGCGTCTGATTGAGAGCGGCCCGATGGCGCCGCTGAGCGGGGAACAGATTGTCGAAAAGATGCTGGGCCACGAGCTGAGCGATATCTTCCCGCCGCCGCGTCCGCCGCACGGTGAAGAAGTGCTGCTGCAGGTGGAAGGGCTGCACGATGAGGCGCTGCTGCAGGATATCTCGCTGCGCCTGCGTAAGGGGGAAATTCTGGGGATCGCCGGGCTGGCCGGGGCGGGCAAAACCGAGCTGTGCAAAGCGCTGTTCGGCGCCAGCAAAAGCCGGGTGCAGCGCGGCGAGCTGAACGGCCAGCCGTGGCGGCCGCGGGATGCCGCCGACTCGGTGGGGCGCGGCCTGGCGCTGGTCCCGGAGGAGCGGCGCAAAGAGGGCATTTTCATCGAAGAGCCGATCGCGATGAACCTGGCGGTCAGCGCCGATAACCACTTTTCGCGCTGGAGCCTGTTCGGCCATCGCCACGCCTGGCGCTGGGCGGAGGAGGTGATTGCCCGCCTCGGCGTGCGCGCCACCGGTCCCGGTCAGACGCTGCGCCGTCTGTCCGGCGGCAATCAGCAGAAGGTGGCCATTGGCAAATGGTTGCGCGGCGATGCCAACGTTTTGATTTTTGACGAACCGACCAAAGGGGTCGATGTGAAAGCGAAAACCGATCTGTTCATGCTGATCGATGGTCTGGCGCGGGAAGGCAAAGGGGTGATTTATGCCTCGGGTGAATTCGCCGAGCTGGTCGGTTTATGCGATCGCATCTGCGTACTATGGGACGGACGGATCGTGGCGGAGATCCCCGGCGCGGAAGCCCGGGAAGAGACACTGCTTTATTATTCAACCGGAGGAGCGGCAGCGTGAGCAAGGCCCTGGCAGTGAACGCGACGGTATCAGGCCGTCAGCGATTTTTTGATTTTCTCTATAAGTGGGGCATGTTGCTGACCGTGGTGCTGCTGGTGGCGGTCTTTGGCTTCGCCTCGGACAACTTCCTTGACCCGTTCAACATCATCAACATTCTGCGCTCGATAGCCATCGTGACGGTGATTGCCATTGGGGTGTCGATTTCCCTCACCATCGGCGGCTTCGATCTGTCCGTCGGATCGACGGCGTCGCTGGCCAACGCCCTGGTGATCTCCCTGTTTGTCTGGCACGGCCTGGGGACCACCGAAGCCATTCTGATCACCCTCGCGCTCTGCACCCTGGTGGGGTTGTTTAACGCCTTTCTGATCGTGGTGCTGCGCATCCCCGACATGCTCGCCACCCTGGCCAGCCTGTTTGTGATTCAGGGGGTGGCAATGACATACAGCTACGGCGGGTCGATTACCGAAAACATGGTGCTGCCGAGCGGCGAGATGGCGGAAGGCACCCTCCCGACGGCGTTTGGCGCGCTGGGCCAGGTGCCGACCATCGTCATCATCATGCTGGTGGTGACGCTGGTCGCCCAGCTGGCGCTGTCGTTCACCACCCACGGCCGGCGGATGTACGCCATCGGCGGCAACCCGGAGGCGGCGCGGCTCTCCGGCCTGCGGATCACGCGTTATAAAGTGGCGGCGTACGTGATTGCCTCGCTGCTGGCCGGGCTCGGCGGCATTCTGCTGGCCTCGCGTATCGGATCGTCGCAGGTTAACGCCGGCGGCGGCTATCTGATGGACGCGGTGGCGGCGGCCTGGATCGGCTTTTCGCTGGCCGGCTCCGGCAAACCGAACGCCCTGGGGACGCTGGTGGGGGCGGTGATCCTCGGCGTGCTCTCCAACGGGCTGGTGATGCTCTCGGTGCCGTATTACGCGATGGACATTATTAAAGGGCTGGTACTGGCTGGCGCGCTGGCACTGACCTATTTTCAGCGCCGTACTTAACATTTTACAGGGTAAACCGCATGAAAAAGATCGCACTCTCTCTCATTACGCTGGGTCTGCTGCAGTCGACGGCGGCGCTGGCCACCGCCCCGACGCCGGTGCCGGCGGCCATTGCCGAACACAATGGCCCGATCCGCATTGCAGTGATCCGCAACCTGGGGTCTGACGATAACACCACCCAGTTTGTCGCCGGGGCGCTGCAGGAAGGCAAAAAGCTCGGTTTCAAAATCAGCACCTTCCTGAGCAACGGCGATGACGCCAAATTCCAGGACTTCGTCAACCAGGCGATCAGCCAGAAATACGACGGCATTATTCTCTCCCAGGGGCGTGACCCCTATTCGACGGCCCTGGTGAAGAAGGCGGTGGACGCCGGGATCAAAGTGGCGGTGTTCGATACCGCGGTGAGCGGCGAGATCCCCGGCGTGACGGTCAGCCAGCAGGATGACGCCTCACTGACCGATCTCTCCTTTGGCCAGCTGGTGAAAGACTTCAACGGCAAAGCCAACATCGTCAAGCTGTGGGTGGCGGGTTTCCCGCCAATGGAGCGCCGTCAGGCGGCTTACCAGACGCTGCTGAAGCAAAATCCGGGGATTAAAGAGCTGGAGTCGATCGGCGCCGTTTCGTCCGATGTGCAGGGCGACACTGCCAACAAGGTGGGGGCGATCCTCGCCAAATATCCGAAAGGGAAAATCGACGCTATCTGGGGCACCTGGGATGCCTTTAGCCAGGGGGCCTATAAGGCGCTGAAAGAGAACGGCCGCACCGAGATCAAACTCTACAGTATTGATATTTCCAACCAGGATCTGCAGCTGATGCGCGAAGCCGGCAGCCCGTGGAAGGTGAGCGTGGCGGTGGATCCGAAGCTTATCGGCGCGACCAACGTGCGGCTGATCGCCAATAAGATCGCCGGCGAGCCGACGCCGGCCACCTACGACTTCAAGGCGGCGGCGATCCCGCAGGCGCTGCTGGCGGCCCAGCCGGGGGCGGTGAACGTGGCCTCGCTGGGGAAAATCATTCCGGGCTGGGGCCAGACGGAAGACTTTATCGCGCCGTGGTTTGCGACGCTGGAAGCGAAAAACAAATAAAACGAAGCCGGGTGGCGGCGGGTGGCGGCCTGTTGCCCTTTCCCACAGGGAGAGGGGGAAAACCAACAGCGCCCGTAGGCCCGGTAAGCGCAGCGCCACCGGGCGAAAGGAATTCCCTATGTCAGCATTACCTTCCCCAGAATACAGCCGCAATATGCGGCTGATCGGCCATAGCGACCAGGGCGGTCGTCCGGACGGCGTCCAGCTGATGGTGCACCGCGGATTCGCCTATATCGGCCATATGGTGTCGCAGGGTTTTTCCGTGGTCGATGTTCGCGATCCGACCCGGCCAACCACGGTCAACTATATTGCCGCGCCGCCGGGCACCTGGAACGTGCACCTCCAGGCGCATGACGATCTGCTGCTGGTGATCAACGCCCGGGATCTGTTTGCCGATGCCCGTTTTGCCGATGAGAAGGTGTACTACACCCGCTCGGTGGGTGACACGGTCAGCGATGTGCAGGACAAAGGCTGGAGCGCCGGGCTGCGCGTGTTTGATATCTCCACGCCGGATAAGCCGCGTGAAATTGGCTTTCTGTCGCTGAGCGGTATCGGCATTCACCGCATCTGGTACGTCGGCGGCCGCTGGGCGTATGTGTCCGCGCTGATCGACGGTTTTACCGACTACATCTTCCTGACCATCGATCTGGCCGATCCGCGTAAACCGCAGGTTGCCGGGCGCTGGTGGCTGCCGGGGATGCACCAGGCGGGCGGTGAAACACCGGACTGGCCGCAGGGTAAACGCTATGCGCTGCACCACGCCATTATTGCCGGGGATACCGCCTACGGCAGCTGGCGCGACGGCGGCCTGACGCTGCTGGATGTCAAAGACCGTACCCAGCCGACGCTGATCAGCCATCGCAACTGGAGCCCGCCGTTCGGCGGCGGAACGCATACCGCGCTGCCGCTGCCGGATCGCGATCTGCTGGTGGTGCTGGATGAAGCGGTGCTCGACAATCAGGAGGACGGCGAGAAGCTGATCTGGCTGTTTGATATTCGCGAGCCGGCGAACCCGGTGAGTATCTCAACTTTCCCACAGCCTGACGAAATCGACTATGTGGCGAAAGGGGCGCACTTCGGGCCGCATAACCTGCATGAGAACCGGCCGGGGAGCTTTGTCAGCTCAACGCTTATCTTCGCCACCTATCAGAATGCCGGCGTGCGGGCGTACGATATTTCCAACCCGTATCGTCCGCTGGAGACCGGGGCGCTGGTGCCGGCTGCTCCTGAGAGGATGATGGATACCCGTCCCGGCCGCCCGCGGGTGATCCAGTCCTGCGATGTGTTTGTCGATGCGCAGGGCATTATCTACAGCACCGATTACAACGGCGGGCTGTCGGTGATTGAGTATCTGGGGTGAGGACAAGGTAAACGCAAAAAGGCAATGACAATTGCCTTTTTCTGGCTGATGACAAACCTGTTTCGTTATTGTGCTCGCATTTCTGCCGGGTGGCGGCTTTCGCCTTACCCGGCCTACAAAAGACTGAAATATCAAACCGTTATGCCGTTATCTGTAGGCCCGCGCAAGCGCAGCGCCGCCGGGCAATCCCAGAAGATTGCACTTTTTTAGGGTTTGCTCCCTCTCCCTGTGGCAGAGGGCCGGGGTGAGGACAAGGTCAACGCAAAATTGTGCTCGCATGTCTGCCGGGTGGCGGCTTTCGCCTTACCCGGCCTACAAAAGACTGCAATATCAAACCGTCATGCGGTTATCTGTAGGCCCGCGCAAGCGCAGCGCCGCCGGGCAATCCCTGAAGATTGCACTTTTTTAGGGTTTGCTCCCTCTCCCAGGGGAGAGGTCTGGGGTGAGGACACGGTCAACGCAAAATTGTGCTCGCATTTCTGCCGGGTGGCGGCTTTCGCCTTACCCGGCCTGCGAAAGACTGCAAGATCAAACCGTTATGCCATTATCTGTAGGCCCGCGCAAGCGCAGCGCCGCCGGGCAATCCCTGAAGATTGCAC
>NZ_JBEAJA010000007.1:0-9959 GCF_040064755.1 Klebsiella sp. GB_Kp056
TCAGGTGTTAGTGTCCTTACGGACGTGGGGGTTCAAGTCCCCCCCCTCGCACCAATATTCTTCCCTCTCCCGGCGTTATCCCCTCAGTTTGATATCCACAAGCATCAGCATTATTCCACCAACCAGTGCAACGCACGATGGCAGCAGAATAAAATGGCGCAGTTGACGATGCCATATCATCGCCGCGGACATCAGCATGCCCACCGCGACCAGCGTCCGCCATACGTCAGCCGACACCCCGGCATACCCGAGAGCGACAATCAGCGCGCCGGGAACGATGACTCCCCAACCGCTTCCTAATGCTCGCTGCAGCATGGTTTCACCTCTCACAACGATAATGATAACCAATATCATATGATAACTTTTATCATTTGTCATTTGCGATGTGCTCTGCGCCTTATTCTTTACGTTCGCGGTAATGACATACATTCATGAAGGTGATAAATTAAGCGGATTATCGATATATATTAAATATTTTTCTTATTTTGCAAATAACCTTTTTTTGCACATTGTTATCAGACTCTTCATTTTTGGCTTTCATCATTTTGAAATTTAACGACTAATAATGATTCTTCCGATATGACTGCACAAACCTGGCGAGCACACTACGCACAAAAATATCAATATTCCTTACGGCTTTTTTTACTGCTTAATTTCATTTCATCCTCTCTGTCGCTGGTCACCCCCCTATTTACGGTAGTTCGTTTTACGCTGCCTTGCGCCCTGATCGTGGCCTGCAGCGGGTTGCTGCTGCTCTGGCACTGGAAATGGCCGCAATCGAAAATAAATATTCCCGCTATCTCGTTGTTATTTGGCATGCTATGGGCGTGGCACGTAGTGACAAAGGCGATGCTATTGACACCGCCGCATTTTAACTTTCTGGTGATCGCCCTATTAAGCATTCTGTTTATCGGCACCATCGCTTTTTCCAATAATATCACTGCCTTTACCCTCCACTCTTTACCGACTTTCCTTGCCTGCCTGATAATGGCGGAGGGGGAACAATGGTTGCGCATGACTTACTGTTTTATGCTGCCTATTGCCGGTATTACCCTGCAAAATATTATCCAGAAGCGCAGCGATGCCTTCACACAAGGATTAATGGATAAACTCATGCAGGAACGCAACACCCTCAACGATCTCAGTATGCTGGATCCTCTGACCGGTTTGTATAACCGCCGCGGACTGCAGAATCGCCTCGATACCCTGCTGGCGCTGGACGGCGACAACCATTTCGTGCTGCTCCTCGATATCGATCATTTCAAAGCCTATAACGATCACTATGGTCATATGATGGGCGACCAGGCGCTCATTCGCGTCTCTGCTGCTATTCGCAACGCCGTACGCTCGCGCGATATTGTCGCCCGCTTTGGCGGAGAGGAGTTTATGGTGCTGCTGACCAACAGCAGCGAAGAAACGGCCTGGCAGGCTGCCGAACGTATTCGGCAGCGGGTCTATGACCTGAAAATCCCGCATATGTTTAATGAGAGCGTCGCCACCAACGTGACCATCAGTATTGGCCTGACGCCGCTCATTGATGACAATATTGAGCAAGCGCTGGCGCGCGCCGACGGCGCACTCTATGACGCTAAGAATAAAGGCCGTAACATTATTCTGGCCAGTTAACCTGCGCGCGCCGCGGCATCGTGGCGCCGACAAAATTCTTGCCATGCCGCCTGCAAACAACTAATATCAGGAATCATTATCATTTAGATTTGTATCTGGAAATCGAATGGCCTGGCGTTCCCTTCCTCTCAGCGATGAACTTATCTGGCGGGCCCCTTTGCCGACGGCTGAGCGCGCCCTGGCGGAGAGTATTCGGGAAAAAATCGCCACCCTTCGCCCCCATCTGCTCGATTTCCTGCGCCTGGATGAATCCGCTCCAGGACACGCTTTGACGCTTGCCGAGTGGTCGCGACCCTCCGCCTTACGCTCCCTGCTGGCCACTTATTCCGATCATATCTATCGTCATCAGCCAACGCTGACACGGGAAGCAAAACCTCTGCTCTCGCTCTGGGCGCAATGGTATATCGGTCTGCTGGTGCCGCCGCTGATGCTGGCGTTGCTCAATGAACCACAGGGTCTCAGCCTGGCGCCGGAACATTTCCACGTCGAATTTCACGAAAGCGGCAGGGCGGCCTGTTTCTGGATTGATGTCCATAGCGATGCCGGTATTGAGAGACTGTCACCGCTGTCGCGAATGGATGCCCTGGTGACGCGCACCCTGCAGCCGGTTATTGAGGCGCTGGAAGCCACGGGCGAGATCAATGGCAAACTTATCTGGAGCAATACTGGCTATCTGATTAACTGGTATCTTGGGGAAATGCGCGCGCTGTTGGGGGATGAGCAGCTTGCCGCCCTGCGCCAGCACTGTTTCTTCGAAAAACAACTCGCCGATGGTCAGGATAACCCACTATGGCGAACGGTTGTGCTGCGTGAAGGACAGTTAGTCCGACGCACCTGCTGCCAGCGCTATCGCCTGCCTGACGTCCAACAGTGCGGCGACTGCACGTTAAAATAACGCCCTGTCTACAATAAGCAACGGGCGGCCTGTGGCCGCCCGGTCACTATTTATGCGGTCTGCTGACTCTCCTGCTCCGCCCGTTCAGCCTCTTCCGCTTCCTGAGCAAGCAGCTGCTTCTCATACACCTTAAAGAACGGGAAGTAGATAATCGCCGACACGCAGGCCAGAACGATGACCAGAATCGCCGCCCGGAAATCCCAGCCCAGCGCCCAGGCACCGCCAATCGGCGCCGGCGCCGTCCACGGTACCACGGAGATGACGCGGCCAATCAGATCCAGCTTCATTGCCGCCCAGGCCAACACCGCATTCACCATCGGCGCCAGCAGGAACGGAATAAAGAACACCGGGTTCATGACGATAGGCGTCCCAAAGATGACCGGCTCGTTAATGTTAAACAGGCTTGGCACCACGCTTAAACGCCCAATGGAGCGCAAATGCGCTGAGCGGCTGCGCAGATAGCAGAACACCAGCCCCATGGTGGCACCGGAACCTCCGACCACGATAAAAAAGGTCCAGAACGCCTCCATAAAAATATGCGGCAGAGGCGCGCCCTGGGCCAGCGCCTGCTGGTTCATACCGAGGTTGGTCAGCCAGAACATCTGCAGCATCCCGGAAACAATCGCCGCACCGTGGATCCCGGCAAACCACAGCAGGTGGCCGATGAGGACCGCCAGCAGGATCGCCGGCAGGGAATCGGCTGCCGAAACCAGCGGTTTGAAAATTGCCATAATGGCCTGCGGGATCAGCATGTCAAAATGGTGCTGAATAAACAGGCTCAGCGGATAGAGCGTCAGCACAACCACCAGCACCGGGATCAACAGATCAAAGGAATTTTTGATCATCGGTGGGACCTGATCCGGTAGACGGATACCGATATTATGCGCCTTGAGAAAACGCATCATCTCCACACAGTAGATCGCCACCAGAATGGCGGTAAAGATCCCTGTTCCGCCGAGGCTATCCACCGGCAGCGTGCCATTCGTCTTCGGCGCGGCAATCAGTAAAAAGGCCATGATCGACAGCATCGCGCACATAAAGGGATCGAGCTGATTGGATTTCTCGTAGTGCTTACCGAGGTTGTAAGAGATTGCCGCGCAGATGTAGATCGACATGATCCCCATCGTCATATCAAAGGGGGTCAGAATGCGCCCCTCAAACTCTTTTGCCAGATCCAGCCAGGCGCGGGCAAAACCCCAGGTGGTATCCGGGGAGAAAGGAGGATAAGCAAACACCAGCAGGAACGATCCGACGATCATAAACGGCATCGCGGAGATAAAACCGTCACGGATAGCCATGACGTGACGCTGCGATGAGATCCGCCCTGCTATGGGGCTTATGTAATTTTCTACAAAGCGAAATATCAAATTAAACGCAGCATGGTTAGCAGACATAGTAGCCCTCCTGACAGGCTATTGATACTGGCCCAACAACGATTACCCTGCCGTTACGATGACCGCTTATTGATGCAGCAGGCCGCGGGTGGATTACCGGCTATACTGCCCATAACACAACGATTCATACACGGCTCTTTTGTTATAAATAAAAGGAGAAGTGACTGTTCCAGTATTCATCTCAATGCAGATAACCGCAACCGGTTACTGTAACCGGTTACGGTGAATGTGAAGGAGATCGACAAAATAGAAAGAATCTGGATTGTCCGCGCTGATATTTACACTCCGCCAGGCTTGTGACAGATTTAACCAGCCTTAAATCAGGAGAATCCAATGAGTCTGCAGTCTGTACGGCAGTTTTTTGCCGAACACGCCCCCGATATCGAAATTATTGAGTTAAACCAGAGTACCGCCACTGTGGCGCTTGCCGCTGCCGCGCACAACGTTGAGCCGGGACAAATAGCCAAAACGCTGTCGCTCAAGATCAAAGATAAGATTGTACTGATCGTCGCCAGGGGCGATGCGCGGCTGGATAATAAAAAGCTGAAAGAGACCTTTGGCGCAAAAGCGCGTATGTTGAGCAGCGACGAGGTGGTAACCTGGACCGGCCATCCGGTTGGCGGCGTGTGCCCGTTTGGTCTGGAAAATCCGCTGGCCGTCTTCTGTGACGTCTCGCTCAGGCACTATCAGGAAGTGCTACCCGCAGCGGGAGCTATTCACAGCGCCGTTCGCATTGAACCAGAACGAATGGCGCAGCTCACCGATGCAACATGGGTAGACGTATGCATATAGCCGCGTTATGCCACCTGTTTAACGGCGCTGGTCGGGCCGCTTATCGGTAAATGCAGCAAGATATCCGCCGCGTTTAATAAACCAATGTCAGAGCGAACGCCGAGCTTGGTCATGGCGTTGAATTTATGCGCGCGGATGGTTTTAATGTTCCGGTTCAGCTGCACCGCAATTTCCGCAAGCGAATATCCCCACGACATATACCGAAGAATGGCGTGCTCCGTCGGGCTTAGCGGATCGTTGCATGCCTCTCTGCCGCAAAAGTGCTCTTTGCCGGCGAGGGAATGATTATCCAGCAGCTGTAACAAATGCTCCTGCAATCCGCGTCGCGGCGCGGATTTATTTAATATACCCTGCAGGCAGGCCGGCATTAAATGGCCGATCAGACGCATTTCGCTTTCATTATTAGCCAGAATAATCGTTTGAACTTCCGGTCGGATCCTCGCCATTTCGTGAAGAAAAAGCAGGCTCTCGGCTCTGGACGAACGACTCCCCGAAAGTGAAAAGATGATTGCTGACCATGGGAACGACGTTTCCACCGCCCTGAGCAAATTGATATTTTTAAAAAAATGAATGCGGTATTGGCTGCTCTCTTCACGGCTAAAGGTATAGCGCCAGGCCATTTCCGTCATCACACATTTTTCTACGATGGCGACATGACGGGTTGTGCTATTTTTTTCCATTCCATTTGTTCCCCGTAAGCTGAATTGATATTCAGCTCTTGCATTCCCTGCGCACTGTTGATCCAGGCATACATTTCAGCGTTGCTGCGTAGCGATAAACGACGCATTGCGCTATTTTTCTGCGCGCTAATCGTCTTATTACTCTTTTTCAACAGCGCGGCGATCTGGTTAATTCCCCATCCCTTCGCCAGAAGGCGCAGAACTTTCCGCTCTGACAGGGTCAGCATCGCCGCTGAGTGGTAGCTAGCGAAATCGCTGTCCACATCCCCGGTAAACAACGTACGGCTAATCTGCTCAGCCGCACGGCTACCGGCGCAAATCACCTCAATCAGCCGGTCAACCGGCTCGTTCTCGGAGATCAGCGAGCTTTCGGGACGAATTAAAAGCTCAACGGCTAATGGATAGAGGCTGTCGCTGACCATAAAAACCCAGTGAATATCTCGATACTGGGTCATGAGGGAGTAATAACGCTCGCAGACGGCCCGGGGCTGCGCAATCTCGCCGGAGATATCCGCAACGACCAGCACCGCTCGCCGCAGTTGTAAAAGGGTGAGCTCATCATGAGTGCGACAAAAACTGAGTTCGTAATCCGGGAGGTTCTCATTGAAGATCACCTTTAACCCTGACTGCATGACGGGGATTTTACTAATAACGACGCCAAACTTACCTTGTCCTGGTAACATAACACCTCCGCTTCCTGTCGAAGTTTCTTCGCTTGCCCGCAAACGATCGGCGAGTGACTCGATCGCCATACCATTTACTGGATGAATATTAAAAGCATATTCATGGCCCGCGTACACGATATACTGCATGACCGAACCGTGGTCATATCAAGTAAATATTATTCCTGTGTATACTTGCGATGAATATTAGCACAGACGCCCTGCGCTAATAAATTAGAAAAGATAAAACCATTATTTAGCAAAAATAATTTCAGGCATGAACATTATGAAGCATTCTCTTTAATTGTTTCTCTAAATGCTTTAGGCGACATACCGCTATAGCGGCGGAAAAAGCGAGAAAAATAGGCGGCGTCGCTAAATCCCAAATAATCAGAGAGTTGCGTTATCGTCATGCGGGTGTATTGCAGATTACGCCGCGCCTCAAGCATCAGTCGCTGATGCAATACCCCAAGGGCGCTACAGCCATAGAACTCGCGACATAAATAGTTTAAATGCGTGACCGACAGCCCAATCAACTTCGCATACTCCGCCAGCGGGAGGTGCTGCCGGTAGTGGCTCTCAATAAGCCGGGAAAAATGACGCATCATACTGCGCTTTCGCTCCGCTTTATCTTCCGCGGGCGGTGCGGGGCGGCACTGCCGGTTCAGCCAGGCCAGCAGCGTCCCCAGCAGCGAATAAAGCATCATTTCCCGGGCATCATGATCGGCACTGTACTCCTCGCGAAGCGCTGAAAACAGCGTATGCATACGCCCCCGGGAACGCCCCACCGGCAGACACTGCGCAACGCTAAGCACATCCAGCGGTCGGCCGAACTGATTTTCAAAGCGGCTCAGCAGCGGTAGCGCCAGGGAGAGCACAAATCCGTGCGTTCCGGGTGAGAAATGAAAGCCATGAATGCAGAGGGCGGGCACCACCTGGATGCAGGACTCCGTCATCACCGAGGTGGTGCCTTCAATTTCGATCTCCGCCCGACCTTTGTGCAGATAGAGGAGCTGGACCATTTCGGCGTGCTGGTGGACGCGAATATGCCACTGATACAGGCTGCTGCGCTGCAAAATCGACTCGCAGTGCAGCAGGTCCGGCGTCGGCCAGCCGCGCTCCTCGCCATACAGCTTAAATACCGGAACAGTTTGGACGGGCGGCATAGTAACTCCTGTTCAGTCAGACGACACGCTCCATGGGCAGGCCCACGTAGTTTTCCGCGATAGTGGTCAGCCCGGCGCGCGAACCCAGATAGTAGCGGCGATCGGCCGCCTGCATTTTGGCGTCGAACTCGCTCTGCTGCGGAAAATCGTGCAGCAGGCGGGTCATGAACCAGCTAAAGCGTTCCCCTTTCCAGACCCGATCCAGCGCCAGTCGCGAATAGGTCGCCAGCAGATCGCTCCGGCCGTGATGGTAGTATTCACGCAGGATCCGCCACAGATAGTTCACGTCCGATGCCGCCAGGTTCAACCCTTTAGCGCCGGTCGGCGGTACGATATGCGCGGCATCCCCCACCAGGAACAATCGCCCATATTGCATTGGCTCGACGACGAAGCTGCGCAAGGGAGCGATGCTTTTCTCAAGTGAGTGACCAGTCACTAACTTTGATGACAGATCCTCCGGCAATCGGCATTTCAACTCCTGCCAGAAGCGTTCGTCCGACCAGTCCTCCACCTTATCGCTCAGCGGAACCTGCAGATAGTAGCGGCTGCGAGTAAGTGAGCGCTGACTACATAAAACGAATCCCCGCTGATGATGCGCATAGATCAGCTCCGGATTGACCGGCGGCGTATCCGCCAGCAGGCCTAACCAACCGAACGGCCAGACGCTCTCGTAAGTCTTGAGGATGTCAGCGGGAATACTTTGCCGCGACACGCCATGGAACCCGTCGCAACCGGCGATAAAGTCACACTCCAGGCGGCAGAATTCACCTTCGCTAAGATAGGTGATCGTCGGCCGGTCGCTTTTTGCGTCATGGATAGTCACTTCGCTGACGCCGTACACGATCGGCGCGTCGCTGGCGGCCCGGGCAGCCATCAGATCGCGGGTCACTTCAGTCTGGCCGTAAACCATCACGCTCTTGCCGTCGGTCAGCTCGCTCAGTGAGACGGGCACCCGCTGGCCGTCAAAGAGAAACTCCACCCCATGATGCACCAGGCCTTCGACATCCATCCGCTGCGCCACGCCCGCTTCACGGAGCAGATCTACGGTACCGCTTTCCAGAATTCCCGCACGGATGCGCCCCAGCACATACTGCGGCGTTTGACGCTCAAGAATGACCGTGTGGATCCCGGCGTTGTGCAGTAGCTGCCCCAGCAGCAGCCCGGAAGGGCCAGCGCCAATAATCGCGACCTGTGTTTTCATAGGATTGTCTCACTTTTGCAGGGTTAATTATTTGTATAATTTTTGTTTAATAAAAGTGCTTTCCTGCATTTTTGATAAGTCAGACGGGAAAAAGAAGGGATGAATGGCGACAAAAATTGCACTTTTCACCAAACTGGCAAAAGTGTGGGACGCTTCAAATTCCGCCACCCCGGCGGACGGAAGATTTTTGCACATTATTTGATCCCACCCCCCTCAGCCGCCCCGGCGCTTCAGGTTAAAGTATCGGCAGATACCAGGCGTCGCGGACAGCAGAGGAAATATGCAGGTTGATCGGGCACAGCAGCGGGCAATCACACGATTATGCATCCAGTGTGGTCTTTTTTTGTTACAGCACGGCGCCGAAAGCGCGCTGGTGGAAGAGCTTTCAACGCGTCTCGGGCTGGCGCTGGGGATGGACAGCGTCGAAAGCGCCATCTCCTCCAACGCTATCGTCCTGACCACCATTAAGGATGGCGAATGTCTTACCTCAACGCGTAAGAATGTCGACCGCGGCATTAATATGCATGTGGTGACGGAAGTGCAGCATATCGTGATCCTCGCCGAGCATAAGCTGCTGGACTATCGCGACGTCGAGAAGCGCTTCGCGCAGATTAGGCCCCTGCGCTATCCCCGCTGGTTGCTGGTGATCATGGTGGGCCTCTCCTGCGCTTGTTTCTGTAAACTGAATAACGGCGGCTGGGATGGAGCGCTGGTCAGCTTCTGCGCCAGCACGGTGGCCATGTACATTCGCCAGGTGCTGACCCACCGTTCTATGCATCCGCAGATCAACTTCTGCATCACCGCCTTTGTGGCCACCACGATCTCCGGGCTACTGCTGCGCCTCCCGACCTTTGCCAGCACCCCGACCATTGCCATGGCCGCCAGCGTCCTGCTGCTGGTCCCGGGCTTTCCGCTGATCAATGCCGTCGCCGATATGTTTAAAGGGCATATAAATACTGGCCTCGCCCGCTGGGCGATCGCCAGCCTGTTAACCCTTGCCACCTGCATTGGCGTAGTGATGGCAATGACCGTATGGGGGCTGCGGGGATGGGCATAATTTCGTTTATTTTCGCACTGGCGGAAGACATGCTGCTGGCGGCGATCCCTGCCGTCGGGTTTGCGATGGTCTTTAATGTCCCGCAGCGCGCCCTGCGCTGGTGCGCGCTGCTGGGAGCGATCGGCCATGGTTCGCGCATGGTCATGATGAGCGCTGGTTTTAACATTGAATGGGCCACGTTTCTCGCCGCCCTGCTGGTGGGCTGCATCGGCATCCAGTGGTCGCGCTGGTATCTGGCGCATCCGAAGATTTTTACCGTCGCCGCCGTGATCCCGATGTTTCCCGGTATTTCCGCTTACACCGCGATGATCTCCGCGGTAAAAATCAGCCATTTTGGCTATTCTGAAGAGATGATGATTTTGCTGCTGAGCAATTTTTTAAAGGCCTCTTCGATCGTGGGCGCCCTCTCCATTGGCCTGTCGATACCCGGTCTGTGGCTGTATCGTAAGCGCCCTCGCGTCTAACCCCGGCGTCGCGGCAGAGCCG
>NZ_JBEAJA010000008.1:0-4028 GCF_040064755.1 Klebsiella sp. GB_Kp056
TGGGGACCTCACCCTTACCAAGGGTGCGCTCTACCAACTGAGCCATATCAGCACGTCTGGAGCGGGCAGCGGGAATCGAACCCGCATCATCAGCTTGGAAGGCTGAGGTAATAGCCATTATACGATGCCCGCATCCTGAAACTCGGCTACCCAGTTCTTTCTGTAATACTAAAGAGACTGCTCTCTGTAGTATTGAGCTGATTAGTTTACCCAACCAACTCCGGCTACGCAAAGCGTCGCCAGAAAGTGGTGGTGGGGGAAGGATTCGAACCTTCGAAGTCGATGACGGCAGATTTACAGTCTGCTCCCTTTGGCCGCTCGGGAACCCCACCCAAATTGTTATGGTGCCGACTACCGGAATCGAACTGGTGACCTACTGATTACAAGTCAGTTGCTCTACCTACTGAGCTAAGTCGGCATCAAGTAGCGCGCATTCTAGGGAGAGGAGCGAGTTCATGCAACTAAAAATTTGCATAAAACGTTCTCTTGCTCACATTTTGTGCTCTTACGCGAAAAAACGGTGTAATTTCAAACAACGGAGTGCAAATAATCGCCAGCAAACAGCACAGCAGGCGCGGTTTCGGTCATCCACGTTTACCCGGAACGTATGCTGACCGCAGACTGAAAGGCAGCAGGCCGTTAGCACAATCCTGTTAGCAAAGGCCATGCTTTGCAAAGCATAAGAAACTTATTCCTCTCTTGTGACGCTGGCGCGAGAAAGCAGCATTCAATGAGTTTTTTTCTTATTATTCCCGGCAATCTGGTGTTACCCTCCTGCCCATTGTCCTGATTAACTCGTGTGAAGCATCGCCGTTTCAACGTATTCGGTGATGGTAAGAACATGCTTATGAGCCAAAAAGAGCAGACGTTAATGACACCGTACCTACAATTTAACCGCCACCAATGGGCTGCACTTCGTGATTCTGTCCCGATGACGTTAACCGAGGAAGAAATCACGCGGTTAAAAGGCATCAACGAAGATCTCTCTCTGGAAGAGGTTGCTGAGATCTATTTGCCGCTGTCGCGTTTGCTCAACTTCTATATTAGTTCTAACCTGCGTCGTCAGGCGGTTCTCGAACAATTTCTTGGCACTAACGGTCAGCGTATTCCCTATATAATCAGCATAGCTGGCAGCGTTGCGGTAGGTAAAAGCACCACCGCCCGTGTACTGCAGGCCTTGCTTAGCCGTTGGCCTGAGCATCGCCATGTTGAACTCATTACCACTGACGGATTTTTGCACCCTAACTCGGTTTTGAAAGAACGTGGGTTAATGAAGAAGAAAGGCTTTCCGCAGTCTTATGATATGCATCGGCTGGTGAAGTTTGTCTCCGATCTCAAATCAGGAGTACCACAGGCAACTGCACCGGTTTATTCCCATCTAATTTATGATGTTATTCCCGACGGCGATAAAACTGTCGCGCAACCGGATATTCTCATTCTTGAAGGACTGAATGTCCTGCAAAGTGGGATGGATTATCCACACGATCCGCATCATGTATTCGTATCGGATTTTGTCGACTTTTCTATTTATGTCGATGCCCCGGAAGAATTATTGAAAAGCTGGTATATCAACCGCTTTCTTAAATTCCGGGAAGGAGCATTTACCGACCCGGATTCTTATTTCCATAATTACGCCAAGCTGTCGAAGGAAGAAGCGGTGGATATTGCCACCTCGCTATGGAATGAGATTAACCTAATGAATCTCAAGGAAAACATCCTTCCAACCCGCGAGCGCGCCAGCCTGATTATGACCAAGAGCGCCAATCATTCTGTTAATCAGGTACGCTTACGGAAATAAAGCAAAGGGAGCCGAAGCTCCCTTTTTATTCTGCGCTGCGCAATGATATTTCACCACCAACCCAGGCTTTTATCACACCATCCTGCTCCAGCAATAGCGCCCCCTGGGCGTCAATACCGCGGGAAATGCCATAAATTTCTTTATCACCGATAATCAGTTTTACCGGACGATGAATAAAGTTATCCAGTTTTTCCCAGCGCGGCAGATAAGGAGCCAACCCTTCCTGCTCGAACAGCTCCAGTCCCAGGCGCAGCTCTTTAATCAGGCGCGCGGCGAGGAGGTTACGATCGATGACCACCCCTGCTTCCTGAAGGCTGATCCAACCCTGATTGACGACATCAGACTCCACGCGACGCATCACAAGGTTGATACCCGCGCCGCTGACGATTTGTGCGGCATCGCCCGTTTTCCCCGTCAGTTCCACGAGGATCCCTGACAGCTTACGATCCTGCAGGTAAATATCGTTTGGCCATTTCACGCGAACCTGTTCGGCCCCGAGCTGCTGCAGCACTTCAGCGATCACAATACCGATCACCAGGCTTAGGCCAATAGCCGCTGCCGGGCCCTGCTCCAGACGCCAGTACATTGAGAGATAGAGATTCGCGCCAAAGGGGGAAAACCATTTTCTGCCTCGCCGGCCCCGCCCTGCCTGCTGATATTCAGCCACGCAGGCATCTCCGGACGTCAGCTCATCCAGTCTGTCCAGCAAATACTGGTTAGTGGAGTCGATTACCGGAAGGACAGTCACTCGGCCATGCTCTATCTGTTGGGAGATCTTTTTCTCATCCAAAAGATGAATAGGCTCTGGCAGGCTGTAACCCTTGCCCGGTACGGTAAACACATCAACGCCCCAGTCGCGTAAAGTCTGGATATGCTTATTAATCGCCGCCCGGCTCATGCCTAACTGCTCGCCAAGCTGTTCACCTGAGTGAAACTCACCATCAGCAAGGATAGAAATTAGCGTTAAAGGGATAGTATGGTCTTTCACGCAATGCTCTCCTCTGCGTTGACTTCACCATGCGTTCCAATGAAGCGCACCTCGGGTTGAAGCCATACATTGAATTTCGCACCCACCTGCTGGCGAACGTAATGGGCAAGCTTTATCACATCCTCACTGGTCGCTTGATCTTCATTAATCAGTACCAGCGCCTGCTGTCGATGCACGGCCGCGCCGCCGATGCGTTGTCCTTTGAGCTGACATTGATCGATTAGCCAGCCAGCGGCCAGCTTGACGCTGCCGTTTGCCTGCGGATAGTGCGGTGCATCAGGGAACTGCGCCAGCAGCGCTTCAGCAACCTGAGCGCTGACGATCGGGTTCTTAAAAAAGCTGCCAGCATTACCGTTAATCTTTGGATCCGGCAATTTAGTCATTCGCATATGACAGACCGCATCGAATACCTGCTGCGGGGTGACCGTCTGCGGATCGAGACGTGTTAAATCACCGTAGCTCAGCACCGGTCGCCACGCTTTCTCTAACGCCAAGCCAATCGCGACGATGGCGTAGCGGTCCTGATATTCATGTTTAAAGATGCTGTCGCGATAGCCGAAACGGCATTCCGCTGCGGAAAGGCGTTGTTTACGTCCCGTTTCCAGCTCGATGCAGTCAACATATTCGCAAACCCGCTGCAATTCGACGCCGTAAGCGCCAATATTCTGGATAGGCGAAGATCCTGCGCAACCAGGGATTAATGCCAGATTTTCCAGACCATGCATCGCATGCTGTAGCGTGAACTGCACCAGTTGATGCCAGTTTTCGCCGGCGCCGACGTGCAAGCGCCAGGCATCCGGGGTTTCGCTCACCTCGATCCCCATAATTCGGTTGAGGATCACCGTACCGGCATAGTCGTTCAGAAACAGGACGTTACTGCCTTCCCCAAGGATTAGCGTGGGTTCGCCAGCCGCGACAGCGGTTTGCCAGGCGCTTAATAACTGTTGTTCAGTTTCGGCGCGTACTATCGTATTGGCGGATCGCTCAATGCCAAAGGTATTCCAGGGTTTGAGGGAGTGGTTCATAGTGGCTTCCTGATGCAAAATCGGCGTTAGTTTACCGTATCTGGCGGGGGAAGGCTTGCCTGATTACAGAGGCAATAATATTGCGGGGCGCTAACGGTGGTGATGTGGTGTACCGGTCCAGGCAACAGAACCCGCAAGGTCCGTAGCCCCGGTAAGCACAGAGCCACCGGGGGAAGCATGTCGGCACCCTCGCCGGAGGACAAAAACGCAAAAAAGC
>NZ_JBEAJA010000009.1:0-2809 GCF_040064755.1 Klebsiella sp. GB_Kp056
AACCGCCGACCCCCTCCTTGTAAGGGAGGTGCTCTCCCAGCTGAGCTAATCACCCCCGCTGTGTGGAGTCGCATTATAGGGAGAGTTGAAAATGAGTCAACGCCTTTTCTAAAGAATTCGTTCGTTCGTCGTAAAATTAAACAAAGCGATCGCAAAACCGACGTCATAGCATGATTTATAAACAAAAACGGCAAACCGCGACGTTCCGACGGGAACAACATTGAGGAATCAGCCCACGGTGTTAGAATATTGACCCATAATTTCCACCGGACATTGCCGGCTATCGGCATCTTTATTAAACGTAAGGCCAATTCATGAAAATCAAAACTCGCTTCGCGCCAAGCCCAACCGGCTATCTGCACGTTGGCGGTGCGCGTACTGCTCTCTATTCCTGGCTTTTTGCCCGTAACCACGGCGGTGAGTTTGTACTGCGTATTGAAGACACCGATCTCGAACGCTCCACCCCGGAAGCAATTGAAGCCATCATGGATGGCATGAACTGGCTGAATCTGCAATGGGACGAAGGTCCCTATTACCAGACTAAACGTTTCGATCGTTATAACAACGTGATCGATGAGATGCTGGAAGCCGGTACCGCTTATAAATGCTATTGCTCAAAAGAGCGTCTGGAAGCGTTGCGCGAAGAGCAAATGGCGAACGGTGAGAAGCCGCGTTACGATGGACGCTGCCGCCATAGCCACGAGCATCATGCCGACGATGAGCCGTGCGTGGTGCGTTTCGCCAACCCGCAGGAAGGGTCGGTTATTTTTGACGATCAGATCCGCGGACCTATCGAGTTCAGCAACCAGGAGCTGGACGATCTGATCATTCGCCGTACCGATGGTTCCCCGACCTACAACTTCTGCGTCGTAGTGGATGACTGGGACATGGCGATCACCCACGTGATCCGTGGTGAAGATCATATCAACAACACGCCGCGCCAGATCAACATCCTTAAAGCGCTGAATGCGCCGGTGCCAGTATACGCGCACGTATCGATGATCAACGGCGACGATGGCAAGAAACTCTCCAAACGCCACGGGGCGGTCAGCGTGATGCAGTATCGCGACGATGGCTACCTGCCGGAAGCGCTGCTGAACTATCTGGTGCGTCTGGGCTGGTCCCATGGCGATCAGGAGATCTTCACCCGCGAAGAGATGATCGAGTTCTTCTCGCTGGGGGCGGTCAGCAAATCCGCGAGTGCGTTCAACACCGACAAGCTGCTGTGGCTGAACCATCATTACATCAATACGCTGCCGGCGGAGTATGTGGCGACGCATCTGCAGTGGCATATTGAGCAGGAAAATATCGATACCCGCAACGGTCCGCAGCTGGCCGAGTTGGTGAAGCTGCTGGGCGAGCGTTGCAAAACGCTGAAAGAGATTGCCCAGAGCTGCCGCTACTTCTATGAAGAGTTCGCTGAATTCGACGCCGACGCGGCGAAGAAACATCTGCGTCCGGTAGCGCGTCAGCCGCTGGAAGTCGTCCGCGACAAGCTGGCGGCGATTAGCGACTGGACGGCGGAAAACGTCCACCACGCGATTCAGGCGACCGCTGATGAGCTGGAAGTGGGCATGGGTAAAGTCGGTATGCCGCTGCGCGTGGCCGTTACCGGTGCAGGGCAGTCTCCTGCGCTTGACGTTACCGTCCATGCAATCGGCAAGTCCCGTAGCGTAGAGCGTATCAATAAAGCGCTGGCTTTTATCGCTGAGCGCGAAGGCCAGGCGTCCTGACGGGGACCTGGATGATAAAACGGCAGGATACCCCTGCCGTTTTTTTTGTCTGTTACGCCGGGCTGGCGATGCCGAGGCGGGCAAGAAAACCGCTAATCCCTTCCCGGGCCAGCAGGTCGCGGAGCTGCAGCTGTTCTGCCGGAGTCATCAGTTGCAGGGTTTCTGTGATTTGCCGCCAGATCGCGTCCGCTTCATTGACCAGGTAAGCGCCTGGCGATTCCGCGAGATGATTGTCGCTAAACAGATGGCGTCTGGCGGGAATGTTCGTCAGAAACTCGCGCACCGGTTGGTCGATGACCACCAGCCGCGCTCGGCCTCCTTTGACGCCGGGTATCGTTTCCGTGCGCCATTTCTTCTCACGAACCCAGCGATTGATCGTTTGTCTCGCCAGCCCCAGGCAGTCGGCAAGCTCTGCGGGCGTCATTTTATCTTTTAGTTTCATCATGGTTTACCGATCGCGGATCCCTAACCGAAGCAGTAACCCGGTGATCCCCTCGCGTAACAGCAGCGACATAAGCTGCTTCTGCTCGCTGGGAGTGAGTTCTTTACAGAGGGTCAGCAGCAGCGATTCCAGATCGCTGTCGTGGGGAGAATAGGTGCCGGGCGTCTCCGCCACGCGCTGGGCGCTGCGGATAAACTCCCTGACTTGCTCATTGACATGGACCAGGCGCGCCTTACCGCCCTGGACGCCAGGCCGCGGAGAGGTCTGCCAGCCTTCTTTCCGCACCCACTTATTGATAGTTTGCCGGCTGTAGCCGGTCAGATGGGCGATTTCTTCAGGTGTCATTCGTTCCTTGAGCATACTATTTCCTGAGTAAATGTATGGGAATTAGCTGTCCATGTTATAGCATCCTTTTACTGGAAAAGGTGACCTGTTTAACTTCTGGCTGCGATAAGGCTCGCAATCTCAGCAGGTTGCCTGCTTTTTCAGCGATTGAATCGAGAAGGATAATTTTGCCGTTGACACCTGAGCGAGGAATTCATATTATGCCGCCCGTCAACACGACACGCTTTACGTTACGGGGCTATAGCTCAGCTGGGAGAGCGCTTGCATGGCATGCAAGAGGTCAGCGGTT
>NZ_JBEAJA010000010.1:0-1604 GCF_040064755.1 Klebsiella sp. GB_Kp056
TTGGTGCCTTCGGGAACTGTGAGACAGGTGCTGCATGGCTGTCGTCAGCTCGTGTTGTGAAATGTTGGGTTAAGTCCCGCAACGAGCGCAACCCTTATCCTTTGTTGCCAGCGGTTAGGCCGGGAACTCAAAGGAGACTGCCAGTGATAAACTGGAGGAAGGTGGGGATGACGTCAAGTCATCATGGCCCTTACGACCAGGGCTACACACGTGCTACAATGGCATATACAAAGAGAAGCGACCTCGCGAGAGCAAGCGGACCTCATAAAGTATGTCGTAGTCCGGATTGGAGTCTGCAACTCGACTCCATGAAGTCGGAATCGCTAGTAATCGTAGATCAGAATGCTACGGTGAATACGTTCCCGGGCCTTGTACACACCGCCCGTCACACCATGGGAGTGGGTTGCAAAAGAAGTAGGTAGCTTAACCTTCGGGAGGGCGCTTACCACTTTGTGATTCATGACTGGGGTGAAGTCGTAACAAGGTAACCGTAGGGGAACCTGCGGTTGGATCACCTCCTTACCTTAAAGAACCTGCCTTTGTAGTGCTCACACAGATTGTCTGATGAAAGTAGAGAAGCAAGGCGTCTTGCGATTGAGACTTCAGTGTCCCCTTCGTCTAGAGGCCCAGGACACCGCCCTTTCACGGCGGTAACAGGGGTTCGAATCCCCTAGGGGACGCCACTTGCTGGTTCGTGAGTGAAAGACGCGTGCCGATATATCTCAAAACTCATCTTCGGGTGATGTTTGAGATATTTGCTCTTTAAAAATCTGGATCAAGCTGAAAATTGAAACGACACACTGTTTAAGTGTGTTCGAGTCTCTCAAATTTTCGCAATCAGAAGATGGCACTGTAAAAGGTGACGTGAGCAAAGTGAAGCCAAGGCGTACCGCACGCAGCGAGCGGAGTGGACTTAATGTCCATGAGCATCGCGAGTACGGAACAACGCAGGATTCACGATGCGCAACGAACCGGACAGAACAAGACGTCTTCGGGTTGTGAGGTTAAGCGACTAAGCGTACACGGTGGATGCCCTGGCAGTCAGAGGCGATGAAGGACGTGCTAATCTGCGAAAAGCGTCGGTAAGGTGATATGAACCGTTATAGCCGGCGATGTCCGAATGGGGAAACCCAGTGCAATTCGTTGCACTATCGTTAACTGAATACATAGGTTAACGAGGCGAACCGGGGGAACTGAAACATCTAAGTACCCCGAGGAAAAGAAATCAACCGAGATTCCCCCAGTAGCGGCGAGCGAACGGGGAGCAGCCCAGAGTCTGAATCAGCTTGTGTGTTAGTGGAACGGTCTGGAAAGTCCGACGGTACAGGGTGATAGTCCCGTACACCAAAATGCACAGGCTGTGAACTCGAAGAGTAGGGCGGGACACGTGGTATCCTGTCTGAATATGGGGGGACCATCCTCCAAGGCTAAATACTCCTGACTGACCGATAGTGAACCAGTACCGTGAGGGAAAGGCGAAAAGAACCCCGGCGAGGGGAGTGAAAAAGAACCTGAAACCGTGTACGTACAAGCAGTGGGAGCACCTTCGGGTGTGACTGCGTACCTTTTGTATAATGGGTCAGCGACTTATATTCTGTAGCAAG
>NZ_JBEAJA010000011.1:0-1537 GCF_040064755.1 Klebsiella sp. GB_Kp056
CAGTCGGGCATCGATTCAATAGGCCCGTTTCAGGGGGGCGGTGGCGGCTGCTGCTTCAGCGTGCCCGCCCGCTGGACGCCGGGTATGACGGTGCGCGTTGACTGGGAAACTGGGGGGGTACTCCATGGACTTTCCGGGGTATCAGGATAGGCAAAAATACCTTGCCTGGAAAAAAGGAATTGATGCCCAAAAGAGGCAGCACAGCCAAACCGTCCCGCTGCCCGACTATAACGGCCAGGAGGTGTGCGGTATTACGGTGCACTTTTTACCCTGCGATGACGTGAAGGTAACCACTAGCTGCTGGTCACCGAGAAATGCGAACTACCCGATAAAAGAGCCCGTCAGGATGAAGGAGCCGGCCGTCTGTCCGAAGTAGCTCGCCTTCGTTTCCCCGGGATGGCATCACCATTCCTTAATCACCCTCAAAACGACAGGGAGAGTCCGATGAAATCTGCATTAATAAGCCCGCTGCTGGTGGGGCTGCTGCTGTTAACCGGCTGCGCGCAGCCAGCCGCCCGGGCCGGAGGCGGAACAATAAAAGCCATCAACCATACAAAGTGGGCAATTAATCACTTCAGCGTCAACGGCCAGTCGGGCATCGACATTATAGGCCCGTTCCAGGGAGGCGGTGGCGGCTGCTGCTTCAGCGTGCCCGCCCGCTGGACGCCGGGTATGACGGTGCGCATTGACTGGGAAAGTGGGGAGGCATCGACTGAAGGTTTTCCTGGATTTGCTGATTACGAAAAATATAAAGCCTGGGAGAAAAAAATGAGCTCTCAGAATCGGCAGCACAGTAAAACCGTCCCGCTGCCTGACTATAACGGCCAGGAGGTGTGCGGTATTACGGTGCACTTTTTACCCTGCGATGACGTGAAGGTAACCACCAGCTGCTGGTCACCGAGAAATGCGAACTACCCGATAAAAGAGCCCGTCAGGATGAAGGAGCCCCCCGTATGTCCGAAGTAGCTCGCCTTCGTTTCCCCGGGATGGCATCACCATTCCTTAATCACCCTCAAAACGACAGGGAGAGTCCGATGAAATCTGCATTAATAAGCCCGCTGCTGGTGGGGCTGCTGCTGTTAACCGGCTGCGCGCAGCCAGCCGCCCGGGCCGGAGGCGGAACAATAAAAGCCATCAACCATACAAAGTGGGCAGTTAATCACTTCAGCGTCAACGGTCAGTCGGGCATCGATTCAATAGGCCCGTTTCAGGGGGGCGGTGGCGGCTGCTGCTTCAGCGTGCCCGCCCGCTGGACGCCGGGTATGACGGTGCGCGTTGACTGGGAAACTGGGGTGGGGTACTCCATGGACTTTCCGGGGTATCAGGATAGGCAAAAATACCTTGCCTGGAAAAAAGGAATTGATGCCCAAAAGAGGCAGCACAGCCAAACCGTCCCGCTGCCCGACTATAACGGCCAGGAGGTGTGCGGTATTACGGTGCACTTTTTACCCTGCGATGACGTGAAGGTAACCACTAGCTGCTGGTCACCGAGAAATGCGAACTACCCGATAAAAGAGCCCGTCAGGATGAAGGAGCC
>NZ_JBEAJA010000012.1:0-1388 GCF_040064755.1 Klebsiella sp. GB_Kp056
CTGAAGTAACAAATGCCCTGCTTCCAGGAAAAGCCTCTAAGCATCAGGTAACATCAAATCGTACCCCAAACCGACACAGGTGGTCAGGTAGAGAATACCAAGGCGCTTGAGAGAACTCGGGTGAAGGAACTAGGCAAAATGGTGCCGTAACTTCGGGAGAAGGCACGCTGGTGTGTAGGTGAAGTCCCTGCGGATGGAGCTGAGACCAGTCGAAGATACCAGCTGGCTGCAACTGTTTATTAAAAACACAGCACTGTGCAAACACGAAAGTGGACGTATACGGTGTGACGCCTGCCCGGTGCCGGAAGGTTAATTGATGGGGTTATCCGTAAGGAGAAGCTCTTGATCGAAGCCCCGGTAAACGGCGGCCGTAACTATAACGGTCCTAAGGTAGCGAAATTCCTTGTCGGGTAAGTTCCGACCTGCACGAATGGCGTAATGATGGCCAGGCTGTCTCCACCCGAGACTCAGTGAAATTGAACTCGCTGTGAAGATGCAGTGTACCCGCGGCAAGACGGAAAGACCCCGTGAACCTTTACTATAGCTTGACACTGAACATTGAGCCTTGATGTGTAGGATAGGTGGGAGGCTTTGAAGCGTGGACGCCAGTCTGCGTGGAGCCAACCTTGAAATACCACCCTTTAATGTTTGATGTTCTAACGTAGGCCCCTGACCGGGGTTGCGGACAGTGTCTGGTGGGTAGTTTGACTGGGGCGGTCTCCTCCCAAAGCGTAACGGAGGAGCACGAAGGTTAGCTAATCCTGGTCGGACATCAGGAGGTTAGTGCAATGGCATAAGCTAGCTTGACTGCGAGCGTGACGGCGCGAGCAGGTGCGAAAGCAGGTCATAGTGATCCGGTGGTTCTGAATGGAAGGGCCATCGCTCAACGGATAAAAGGTACTCCGGGGATAACAGGCTGATACCGCCCAAGAGTTCATATCGACGGCGGTGTTTGGCACCTCGATGTCGGCTCATCACATCCTGGGGCTGAAGTAGGTCCCAAGGGTATGGCTGTTCGCCATTTAAAGTGGTACGCGAGCTGGGTTTAGAACGTCGTGAGACAGTTCGGTCCCTATCTGCCGTGGGCGCTGGAGAATTGAGGGGGGCTGCTCCTAGTACGAGAGGACCGGAGTGGACGCATCACTGGTGTTCGGGTTGTCATGCCAATGGCACTGCCCGGTAGCTAAATGCGGAAGAGATAAGTGCTGAAAGCATCTAAGCACGAAACTTGCCCCGAGATGAGTTCTCCCTGAGACTTTAAGTCTCCTGAAGGAACGTTGAAGACGACGACGTTGATAGGCCGGGTGTGTAAGCGCAGCGATGCGTTGAGCTAACCGGTACTAATGAACCGTGAGGCTTAACCTTACAACGCCGAAGATGTTTTGGCG
>NZ_JBEAJA010000013.1:0-1344 GCF_040064755.1 Klebsiella sp. GB_Kp056
CAGGCGCAGCCGCCACCCGGCATAAAACGGCTCCGTGCCCGCTGTCATCGCCCGGTGGCGCTGCGCTTACCGGGCCTACGATGTGTCAGCCAGTGAGAGGACTCCGCAGGCCGGGTCAGGCGCAGCCGCCACCCGGCATAAAACGGCTCCGTGCCCGCTGTCATCGCCCGGCGGCGCTGCGCTTGCCGGGCCTACGAGGTATGAGCCTGTGAGAGGACCCTCCAGGCCGGGTAAGGCGCAGCCGCCACCCGGCATAAAAGCGGCTCCGTGCCCGCTGTCATCGCCCGGTGGCGCTGCGCTTACCGGGCCTACGAGGTGTCAGCCAGTGAGAGGACCCTCCAGGCCGGGTAAGGCGCAGCCGCCACCCGGCATAAAAGCGGCTCCGTACCCGCTGTCATCGCCCGGCGGAATAACGGTACAAGCGTCAATTTCCCTGTGCATGCTGCGCCTGGCAGGGCTACAACTTCTATGTTAATTCCGGGCAGATTGCGCTCCCGGTTAATTTTCTGCGCTATGTCTCTTATGGCGCAGGGAGCGCACAGGGGGCGGCCAGTCGCCGCCGCCCCCTGTACCCCCGGGCTCCGGCCAGCAAAATCGCCGCTACGCGGTCCCTTCGACTTATCCCTGCAGGCTTCGGGTCGGGCCGAGGCAGCGTCCGTGCAAAACACGGCCCTCAGCCCGCATCCATGCGGGCTGCCCCGGCCTTCCGGGAACGTCTCAGCGATTTTGAGGCCGCCAGCACCGGCAGTTTCAGCAACAATGGTGAATAAATTAACGACAGGTCGTAAGAACGTAGGCCGGGTAAGGCGCAGCCGCCACCCGGCATAAAAGCGGCTCCGTGCCTGCTGTCATCGCCCGGTGGCGCTGCGCTTACCGGGCCTACGATGTGTCAGCCTGTGAGAGGACCCCGTAGGCCGGGTAAGGCGCAGCCGCCACCCGGCATAAAAGCGGCTCCGTGCCCGTTGTCATCGCCCGGTGGCGCTGTGCTTGCACGGGCCTACGGGGTGTGAGCCTGTGAGTGGAGCCTGTAGGCCGGGTAAGGCGAAGCCGCCACCCGGCATAAAAGCGGCTCCGTGCCCGCTATCATCGCCCGGCGGCGCTGCGCTTACCGGGCCTACGCTGTGTCAGCCTGTGAGAGGACCCCGCAGGCCGGGTAAGGCGCAGCCGCCACCCGGCGGAATAACGGTACAAGCGTCAATTTCCCTGTGCATGCTGCGCCTGGCAGGGCTACAACTTCTATGTTATTTCCGTACAGATTGCGCTCCCGATATGTCTTCTGCGCTATGTCTCTTATGGCGCAGGGAGCGCACAGGGGGCGGCCAGTCGCCGCCGCCCCCTGTACCC
>NZ_JBEAJA010000014.1:0-1330 GCF_040064755.1 Klebsiella sp. GB_Kp056
CCGGGCTGGATATCCACAAGCTGGAGAGCATCGCGGCGTACTTCCGCGAGGTGCGTAAGAAGTACCACGCCTTCGAAGGCCAGCTGAAGGGCACCGACAGCCGTATCCTGGTCGCCCAGGTGCCGGGCGGGATGCTCACCAACCTCGAAAGCCAGCTGAAGCAGCAGAGCGCCGCCCACCGTCTGGATGAGGTGCTGGCGGAAATCCCCCGCGTGCGCGAGGACCTCGGCTTCATCCCGCTGGTCACCCCTACCTCGCAGATTGTCGGCACCCAGGCGGTACTCAACGTCCTGACCGGCGAGCGCTACAAAACCATCGCAAAGGAGACCGCCGGCATTCTGAAAGGTGAATACGGCCACACGCCGGCGCCGGTGAACGCCGCCCTGCAGGCGCGGGTGCTGGACGGCGCTGAGGCCATCACCTGCCGCCCGGCGGACCTGCTGAAGCCGGAGCTGGCGCAGCTGGAAGCCGATGTGAAGCACCAGGCGCAGGAGAAGAATATTCAGCTGGCGGAGAACGCCATCGACGACGTGCTCACCGTGGCCCTGTTCCCCCAGCCCGGCCTGAAGTTCCTCGAAAACCGCCATAACCCGGCGGCCTTTGAACCGGTGCCGCAGGTGGAAGACGCCAGGCCTGCCGCGCCGGCGAAAGCCGCCGCCTCCGGCGTCTACACCGTGGAAGTGGAAGGCAAAGCCTTTGTGGTGAAGGTCAGCGACGGCGGCGACGTCAGCCAGCTGACGGCGGCCACCCCGTCTTCCGCACCGGTTCCTGCCGCCGCCCCGGCCGGCGCCGGCACCCCGGTCACCGCGCCGCTGGCGGGCACTATCTGGAAGGTCATTGCCGGCGAGGGTCAGAGCGTGGCCGAAGGCGACGTGCTGCTGATTCTGGAAGCCATGAAGATGGAGACCGAAATCCGCGCCGCGCAGGCCGGGACCGTGCGCGGTATCGCGGTGAAAGCCGGCGATGCGGTGGCGGTCGGCGACACCCTGCTGCAGCTGGCGTAACGACGAGGAGCGGAAATGGAAAGTCTGAACGCCCTGATTCAGGGGATGGGGCTGATGCACCTGGGGTTCGGCCAGGCGGTGATGCTGCTGGTCAGCCTGCTGCTGCTGTGGCTGGCGATTGCGAAGAAGTTCGAGCCGCTGCTGCTGCTGCCGATTGGCTTCGGCGGCCTGCTGTCGAACATCCCGGAGGCCGGCCTGGCGCTGAGCGCCCTGGAGAGCCTGCTGGCCCACCACGACCCGGCGCAGCTGGCGGTGATTGCCGCGAAGCTCCACTGCGCGCCGGACGTCCACGCCATTAAGGAGGCGCTGGCCCTGGCCCTGCCGTC
>NZ_JBEAJA010000015.1:0-839 GCF_040064755.1 Klebsiella sp. GB_Kp056
ACTGCGCGCCGGACGTCCACGCCATTAAGGAGGCGCTGGCCCTGGCCCTGCCGTCGGTGCAGGGGCAGATGGAGAGCCTGGCGGTGGACATGGGCTACTCCGCCGGGGTGCTGGCCATCTTCTATAAGGTGGCGATTGGCTCGGGCATCGCGCCGCTGGTGATTTTTATGGGCGTCGGGGCGATGACCGACTTCGGCCCGCTGCTGGCCAACCCGCGGACCCTGCTGCTGGGGGCGGCGGCGCAGTTCGGTATCTTCGCCACCGTCCTCGGGGCGCTGACGCTGAACTACTTCGGCCTGATTTCGTTCACCCTGCCGCAGGCGGCGGCCATCGGCATCATCGGCGGCGCCGACGGCCCGACGGCGATCTACCTGTCGGGCAAGCTGGCGCCGGAGCTGCTGGGGGCCATCGCGGTGGCCGCCTACTCCTACATGGCGCTGGTGCCGCTGATCCAGCCGCCGATCATGAAGGCGCTGACCACGGATAAGGAGCGGAAGATCCGCATGGTGCAGCTGCGCACGGTGAGTAAGCGGGAGAAGATCCTCTTCCCGGCGGTGCTGTTGCTGCTGGTGGCGCTCCTGCTGCCGGACGCCGCGCCGCTGCTGGGGATGTTCTGCTTCGGCAACCTGATGCGCGAGAGCGGGGTGGTGGAGCGGCTGAGCGATACGGTGCAGAACGCGCTGATCAACATCGTGACCATCTTCCTCGGGCTGTCGGTGGGGGCCAAGCTGGTGGCGGACAAGTTCCTGCAGCCGCAGACGCTGGGGATCCTGCTGCTGGGGGTGATCGCCTTCTGCGTGGGGACCGCCGCCGGGGTGCTGATGGCGAAGCTGCTGAAC
>NZ_JBEAJA010000016.1:0-733 GCF_040064755.1 Klebsiella sp. GB_Kp056
GGTCCAACCGGTGGCCGCGGAACCCGTAGGCCCGGCAAGCGCAGCGCCGCCGGGCAAAAGCGATAAGGCTAATACTGAGGAGGGAACCTCACATGTCTGACTATCGTCGCAGTTATATCCCCGGCGGCTGCTGGTTCTTCACCGTTAACCTGCAAAATCGCCACAGCGATCTCCTGACGCGGCATATTGCTCATCTGCGTATCGCTACAGCGCTGGTTAAAAGCAAAAAACCTTTTCTGATTAACGCCTGGGTGGTTTTACCGGAGCATATGCACTGCATCTGGACTCTGCCTGAGGGGGATACCGATTATTCCGGTCGCTGGCGGGATATTAAAAAAACGTTTACCCGGGCGCTGGCGCAGCGCCACATCTGGCAACCGCGCTTCTGGGAACATGCCATCCGTAATGAAGAAGATTACCGGCGGCATATGGATTACGTTTATATCAATCCCGTTAAGCACGGTTATGTCCGTCGGGTGCAGGATTGGCCGTATTCGACCTTTCATCGTGATGTGCGCCGGGGATGGTACCCCCCGGAGTGGGCGGGTGAGGTAAGCGACTTTGATGCAGGCGAGAGGCGATAATGCTCGGGTAAGACATTGCCGCCATCGAAACCACAAAGTGCCGGATGGCGGGTAACGCCTTATCCGGCCTACGGTCCAACAGGTGACCGCGGACCCCGTAGGCCCGGCAAGCGCAGCGCCGCCGGGCGGTCAACAGCAGAGCGGGTACT
>NZ_JBEAJA010000017.1:0-638 GCF_040064755.1 Klebsiella sp. GB_Kp056
ACGCCCGCGCCAACGGTACGACCGCCTTCACGGATTGCGAAACGCAGACCATCGTCCATCGCGATCGGGTGGATCAGGGTAACAACCATTTTGATGTTGTCGCCCGGCATTACCATCTCTACGCCTTCCGGCAGTTCGATGGTGCCAGTCACGTCAGTAGTACGGAAGTAGAACTGCGGACGGTAGCCTTTGAAGAACGGAGTGTGACGGCCGCCTTCGTCTTTGGACAGAATGTACACTTCAGATTCGAACTTGGTGTGCGGGTTGATGGTGCCCGGCTTAGCCAGTACCTGACCACGTTCGATTTCTTCACGTTTGATACCACGCAGCAGAACACCTACGTTCTCACCAGCACGGCCTTCGTCCAGCAGTTTGCGGAACATTTCAACGCCAGTACAGGTGGTTTTCGCGGTTTCTTTGATACCAACGATTTCAACTTCTTCACCCACTTTGATGATACCGCGCTCTACACGACCGGTAACAACGGTACCACGACCGGAGATGGAGAATACGTCTTCGATCGGCAGCAGGAACGGCTTGTCAATCGCACGCTCTGGTTCCGGGATATAGGTATCCAGGTGGCCAGCCAGTTCGATGATTTTCGCTTCCCACTCTGCGTCGCCTTCCAGCGCTTTCAG
>NZ_JBEAJA010000018.1:0-621 GCF_040064755.1 Klebsiella sp. GB_Kp056
GGTGTGACTGCGTACCTTTTGTATAATGGGTCAGCGACTTATATTCTGTAGCAAGGTTAACCGTATAGGGGAGCCGCAGGGAAACCGAGTCTTAACTGGGCGTTAAGTTGCAGGGTATAGACCCGAAACCCGGTGATCTAGCCATGGGCAGGTTGAAGGTTGGGTAACACTAACTGGAGGACCGAACCGACTAATGTTGAAAAATTAGCGGATGACTTGTGGCTGGGGGTGAAAGGCCAATCAAACCGGGAGATAGCTGGTTCTCCCCGAAAGCTATTTAGGTAGCGCCTCGTGAACTCATCTTCGGGGGTAGAGCACTGTTTCGGCTAGGGGGTCATCCCGACTTACCAACCCGATGCAAACTACGAATACCGAAGAATGTTATCACGGGAGACACACGGCGGGTGCTAACGTCCGTCGTGAAGAGGGAAACAACCCAGACCGCCAGCTAAGGTCCCAAAGTCATGGTTAAGTGGGAAACGATGTGGGAAGGCACAGACAGCCAGGATGTTGGCTTAGAAGCAGCCATCATTTAAAGAAAGCGTAATAGCTCACTGGTCGAGTCGGCCTGCGCGGAAGATGTAACGGGGCTAAACCATGCACCGAAGCTGCGGCAGCGAC
>NZ_JBEAJA010000019.1:0-569 GCF_040064755.1 Klebsiella sp. GB_Kp056
TTCCACGACTACGACAACGGCAAAGATAATACCGACAACCGCAAAAACTACGGCGCCATCGTGCGGCCGATGTACTTCTGGAACGACGTGCACTCCACCTGGCTGGAAGCGGGCTACCAGCGCGTGGACTACGACCAGGGCGGGGATAACCACGGCTGGAAGCTGACGCTGTCGCAGAACATCGCCATCGGCATGGGGCCGGAGTTCCGTCCGATGCTGCGCTTCTACGTGACCGGCGGTCAGGTGGACAACGAGCATACCGCGAAGGTCAACGGCACCAAAGACCAGCAGCTGGATTCGCTGAACGTCGGCGGGATGTTTGAGGCGTGGTTCTGATGCGATAGCGTTGTCGAAGGAGCGTTCCCGGCTGGCGCTACGCTTAGCCGGGCTACGACTGGTGCGCTCCATTTATGCCGGATGGCGGCATACATGCCTTATCCGGCCTACGTTCCTTCCTGCGGGCTCCCCCTGTAGGCCCGGCAAGCGCAGCGCCGCCGGGCAGGACACTTCAAGCTCCATACCTGCGGTTGTGCCGGATGGCGGCATAAATGCCTTATCCGGCCTACGTT
>NZ_JBEAJA010000020.1:0-551 GCF_040064755.1 Klebsiella sp. GB_Kp056
CGCGACGGGTTGGTCTCGTCGGCCATCACTTCCGGGCTACAGGATTTCACCTGCGACACCGCCGCCACGTCGAACTGCACGCCGCCGATATCAAAGTTCTTCACCCCGGCGCCCTGGCCGTCGTGGTTCATCCAGAAGTAGTCGTTGATCCCCTGTTGCGGACGCTGGTGGAAGTCGCGGCCGGCCCAGATATAGGCGTTGGGGTTGGATTCCAGCACGTTGGTGACGCCGACGTAGGCCTTCTTCAGGTTAACCTCGTCGCTCCAGTGGTCGAACATGACGTTGAGATCCCAGATAGCCCCCTGCGCGCTTTTGAAGGCTTTGCTGATCTGGAATTCGCCGCCGTTGCTTTCGTTGCCCAGACGGCCGATCGCCGAGGCGCCGTTATAGGAGCCGTCGACGCCGACATATTTCTGGTCGCCGGTCTGGAAATGGGCGCCATAGCGGGCATAGCCGCTGAACTTGAGGCCGAACGGAATCGCCACATCCGGCGAGGCGGCGGTGGTCTGCGGGTTGGTAATGACGTCGACCTTTTTGTCGGCCGCGGCGTC
>NZ_JBEAJA010000021.1:0-39851 GCF_040064755.1 Klebsiella sp. GB_Kp056
GGTTTTATAAGGATCTGGACTCGCTGGAAGTGAAATACTGTGAGAAATGGCAGGCAGACCTGGAGTGGATGAGTAAGGTACCGCCATTTGATAAGGATGAAGCAGTGTGGCATTTTCATCCGGTGGTGTTTTTAGATTCTCTGGCAGAGAAATTAGATCTAATTAATGTTGATGCTTTTATTTCTCAATATGAAAACGAACATGTTTCCTTTGCTCCGGGTACGCCGATTCTATCCCAAGGTTCAAAAAACAACTTGCGTAAAATTTTGGAAAGCATAAATGAATTTTATCCTAACCATATGGAGTATAAGCCAAATTTATATGGTATTTCTTATATGCTAGCTACAGCGAGACATGAGACATATTACTTCCCAACAGGTGAGTATTTTAGTGAACAGCCAGAGGTAGGTGGGGTGAGTTATTTTGATAAATACGATCCAATTCTTGCAGTGACACAAGTATTAAAGAATAGAGCAATAGCTAACGGCAATATGCAGCAGGGCGATGGGTATAAATATCGAGGTAGAGGTTGTGTGCATCTTACATGGAAGAACAATTATCAGAAAGCGAAAGATAAATTCGGTGTGGATTTTGTGAATCAACCAGAACTTGCGGCTGATTTTAAGCATGCTGTGCCAATTATGATTTGGGGTATGGAGGAAGGTATATTTACTGGGAAAAAACTTTCCACATATATGATTAATAATGGAATGGATTATGAGAGTGCGCGGCAAGTTATTAATGGCAGTGATCAAAAGGTTTTAATAGCTTCCTATGCTAAAAAATTGCAATCTATTTTAGAAAGCACGTCCTCTATTCCCAATGGATATTGAATATGAATAAATGTATTTTTTTTATTGGTGTTTTTTTTAGTGGATGTCCCATGCTTAGTTTTGCGGATGGCTCGGTAACTTATGGGTATGATCAATCAAATAATTTAATTTATGCAAAAAAAGACGGTAGGGAAAATGTATTAAAATTTAATGAGGATTATACGGGTAATCCATCCTACTTATTTGATTTTTTTTCAGGTTCCCCTGCCATTGTAGTTGATAGTAGATCTCTTCATGATTCTACCGTTTATGCCACATTGAAATATGATGGTAGTAAATTTTTGATTGATTGTTTATATTTGAATGTAAAAAATAAAAAGAATGGAATCTTGGTTAAAGAGGGGGAGTGTAACTTAGATATGTCGCCAGTGGAAGGTTATGCTGATTTTATAGAGAAAAAAGTAGGTAAAACAAAATATGACATGGATTCAATAGATACAAACTTAATCTTAAATGGCAAAAAAAGTTATCTACCAATTGTTATTTATAATAGCAAGGATGAATTGGTATACCAATTTTATGGTAATAAGCAAGCATTACTGGATGACAATTATTCTGTTATTTATTTAAGTGAAAATGGTAGGTGCAAGGTTTTTGTGAATTCTCCATGGATTATATATAACAAGAATGACTCAGGGCGGGTAGAAATTATGAGTGAAGAAATTTCAGATGGCAAGATTGAACTAATCAAATCAGTCCCAAATATAGAAGATTCAAATAAATGCTCTGTATATCCTGCAATAAGTGTCATAAAACCTAAATCCTATTTTTATGATTCTTCGTTCAAAATAAAAAAATCTTACCTTGTTAAAGGAGATAAAGTTAATTTGCTATCTATAAGTGCAGATGTCAAATGGTGTAATGCAAGATATATTAATATTAAAAATATAGCTAGTGATAACATCATGTTGTGTGCGGATCTCAGTATTTAGTTTGTTCTCGCTGTCTTTTTTACGTGAGCATCATGTGGACGGATGTTGCGCTATAGCAGCAGCTTTGTGCTGGTGAAGTCGCAGTGCCAGCCCGATCCGCAAAGGGAAAAAGCTGGCTGGCGTTTTACAGCCTGTATATGCATTTGGCCCCGGTGTCTGATTATCCTTCATCTCCTTGTTATAAAGTCAGGGATGGACACGGTGGCATACTGTTACGCCAGTATAAAAACGGACAATACTGCTTACCGGAGGGGGAGTCGGATAACGGTGAAGCCGGGACATATTCTGCTCCGGAAAAACGAGAAAGAGCCTGAACGCAGGCGACCATTTTGTTTTTTCCCGGACGGGGCGGTTTTACTTCACGAAGAATGGCAAAGCCACTCTGACAACATTTGGCCTGGCCCGTTTACTGAAAGATGACGTCCCGGGCAAAGAACAGTAGTGGGTAACGCTGGATCCGGAACTGATGGAGCCGGATGGTGAAATGCAGGCGCTGATGCTGGGGTGGATACAGAGGGCAAAACAAAAAGGCGCTTTTGACTCTGTGGCGCTAACTCCGACATAGTACGAGGGCGATTCAAGTAAGATGCTAATATGTAAGGTCAGCGCCGGAACGCCCGTCGGATTTATGGGCTGTACGGAGTCGCCGGGTGAGGGGAATCAACTTGTGGACAAGGAGTGGTTTGTCCATCTGGAAGTGCTGAGTACAGATCCAAACATGCCAGGATTTTTAGCCAACCCTGAAAAAGTGAAAGGTGATAAACGGCCCGTTCTTTTTACTAATAAACATAATGAAATGAATCCGGATGATAAGAGAGACTTTGTCGAACAACCTGATCTAGTGATAAGTAATACTGAATATGGTGTAGAGTCAGCTTTTTCCTTTTGGGTAAGTAAAGGACTAAACAAAACTGCCAGAGCATTGAGTGTGCAAGAAGTCACGCAAATAGTTAATGGTGGGCAGAATGGTTACCCTGATCGCCTACAAAGGTTTAATGCAATGGCCCCATTATTAAGAGTCGATAAGGAGTGATTTATGCGTGGCTTTATTTTTGGCTTATCTTTGTTGATTTCTTCTTTTTATGCACTAGCTAAAACCGACATAGTACAAGGGCCATTTAAGTTAGATGCTAATGATAGTGTTTATATTAAGAGGGAGGATGATGCTAATTATCCATTAGCTCTTTATTTCAAAGCTAATGGTAATAGTATCAAAGTGGAGTCTTATGAGGTCGATGGTGGTGAACCTCATGTAGAAACAATTTTTTTTACTAAAATAAACAATAAAAAAAATATAATTGTATTAATCTCATGGGAACAACGGCACTCTGCGGAAAAAATAAATGGAACTGCGTATCAGGTTTATGGTTATAACTATAACCTTAATAGCCTTTCTATAAATCCTTCTATAAAAAAAGACCAGAATCTCAACGGCCTCAATGGAGAATTTAATGGTGAGGAGTTACATTTCAAATATAAAAATGCAACAGAAATCAAGACATATCTACAATCCCATTATAAATAATTCCGGAAAGCTTTGGTACGACTCGTTAAACTAAAGACACATCCAACTGACAACTAACCCTGTTAAGGAGAAATCTGTATCTCTGTCCGTAAAGAGGGAAATAAATTCTGAACGAATAAGAAACGGGATACGGCTGAATTATTTTATGGGTTTAGAGCAATGCTCTCTTGAAACCTATAAAAATGAAGATGCGTATTTGAATTATTTATATAACGCCATAGTTACAACATGTCCTTAACTAAAAGAAAACATAAAAAACACGCAAAGATCCTGGATTAAAGCCAGGGATAGTATATGTGCATATACGTCAGCTGATGGTGAGAAATTACAGATTTATAAAAACTCATGCTTGTACGAACAGACATATGAACGCAATCGAGAATTGAAAGCTATCTTATCAAAACAGAAAGTTGAAATGCCACATGAAAATAGAACCTCAAACTCCTTTTGGGATGAGTATGTGCAACAGCATTGTATATTTATGAAGGACAAATTTTCTGATAATGATTGTATGAAAAGAAATGAATTCCTTCATATTCATGAATGAGATTAGTTGTCACAATTGATATAAGCCATGGAGGTGCTGAGCACCGACCCGAACATGCCGGGATTTTTAGCCAACCCAGAGAATGTGGAGGGCGGTAAACGGTACGTTCTGGTACCAAAGGGAAAATCCCTGTTTACCCGCCAGGATGCCGCGGGACAGCCGGTATTTACCCCGACATCGGCGAGGCTGGGCGCACAGTGCCAGCTCTCCCGGGGAGCAGCAACGCCCGTCGCGGATGAGTCACAAAAATGGTGGTATAAAGTCAGCGGCAGTGGCTGGTTACCACAAAATGATGTTGAGGAAGTTAACCAGTACGATTTAGAGAAACTTGGGTTTCAGGCGCTGGAGGAAAGCAGCGGGGGCGATGTGATGAACAGCCCGTATGAGAGATGGATCTCCAGGCGTTTGGGGCGATAAGCCGAACAGCTGAACAGGGCGCGGGTATCAGTACGGTCTGGTAGCACAGTTATATCGTGACCTGATGGTGGAGATGGACAGCAACCGCGACGGGAAAGTGACAGGAGAGGAAATCAGACAGGCGCTGGCAGTGCGAGATCCGCTGGTGAAGAACGTAGTCAACCGGCTGGTAGTCAAACATCATAGCGAATGGTATGGGGGCCGCTCGACAGGGCGCTGGGATGGGTTTTATAAGGATCTGGACTCTCTGGAAGTGAAATACTGTGAGAAATGGCAGGCTGATCTGGAGTTCATAAACAAAGCGCGTTATTTGACAAGAACGAGGCTGTGTAATCAGGGAGGAAAAACAGCTTGGTGCGTCTGAATGGACTCGAACCATCGACCCCCACCATGTCAAGGTGGTGCTCTAACCAACTGAGCTACAGACGCATTATGGTGCGTTTAATTGGACTCGAACCAACGACCCCCACCATGTCAAGGTGGTGCTCTAACCAACTGAGCTATAAACGCATAATGGTGCGTTCGATTGGACTCGAACCAACGACCCCCACCATGTCAAGGTGGTGCTCTAACCAACTGAGCTACGAACGCAATGTTGTGGTGACAACGGGGACGCATATTAGCGGCAGGCAGGGGATGTGGCAAGAGGTAAACGTCACTTTTCTTGTACATTGCTTGCGATTGCGGATCTTTTACCCATTCCGGCGATATTTTACTGAACCACAAGGATATTTCTTCGCCAGCAGGCGCCTCGCCTCTCTTTTCTCCGCGGGTCTCAACCTGCGCACAAAGGTTGCCGTTGTGTTAAATTATCGCCCACCAGAAGAGAGGAGTAATAACGAAGATGAAATCGATAGGTATTTTCTGCGGTTCTTCAGCTGGCGAACATCCGCTGTATCTCGACACTGCCCGACGGGTTGGCCACACGCTGGCGCAGCAGGGACTGGCTGTTGTCTATGGCGGCGGCAAAGTTGGCTTGATGGGGGCGGTTGCCGATGCGGCGCTTGAGGCCGGCGGCGTGGTGATTGGCGTAATGCCGCGCGGCCTGGTGGAGCGGGAAATTGCCCACCGCGGGTTGACGGAGCTGCATGTGGTTGAGGATATGCACGAACGAAAAACCAAAATGGCGGCGCTGGCCGACGGCTTTATTGCTCTGCCGGGCGGAGCGGGGACGCTGGAAGAAATTTTCGAACAGTGGACCTGGGCGCAGCTGGGCATCCATGAAAAACCGTGCGCATTTCTGAATATTAAAGGGTATTACGATCCGCTGCAGGCGATGGTCAATAACATGGTGCGGGAAGGGTTTATGCACCCGCGCTACGCCGAGATGCTGCCGTTTGCTGCCTCGGCAGAGAAGATTATCGCCGGTTTTCGCGACTATACGCCGCCGGCGCGTAAATGGGTTCAGCAGCCCGCTATTTAAACATCAAGCGAAGGGTAAACAGCGCGCAGACGATGAGCAGAACCAACAGCAATTCGAAGCGATAACGTTGCAGCATGATGTCCTCCTGAAAAAAAACCGGCGCTATTCAGCGCCGGTTTATCACCTTAACGCTCTGACCGTTATGCCGCCGGTTGTACCGCCGGTTTGGCTGCGTGGTGCGCCGCTTTGTGGTGCTTCTTCGCCGCCTGGGCTTTCTGCGCTACTGCCGGTTTCGCTGCGGCTTTGTGGTGTTTCTTCGCTGCCTGGGCTTTCTGTTCGGCTGCCGGTTTCGCCGCCGCTTTATGATGTTTCTTGTGATGAACGGTGGTGTGGCTGGCTGCGGCAGCCGGGGTGGTGGTCGCGGCATCGGCGGCGAAAGCAACAGATGACAGACCCATAGCAGCGGCAACAACCAGAGCTAATACTTTTTTCATGCTGAAATCCTCGAATTGGTTTCCTGAGTAACCCCACTGCGGGGCTGTTGGCCACACTATATGCATCTCCGGGGCGCTCATCAGTGAGTCTTTGGTGTCGGGGAGTAACGGAATGTACAACGCCGGAACAAAATTGAAGAAAGAAAAAGCCCGCCGGGGTGGCGGGCTTTGGCAGGGTTAGCGCGCGGCGCGCTGTAAGATAGTGCTGGAGGGCTGGCGCTGCAGAAAACGCATCCGCAGCATCATCATAATGGCGGCGGAGGTCAGGCCGATGATAAATCCGCACCAGAAGCCGGCGGGCCCCATGCGGGGGACAATCACGTCGGTCAGCGCCAGCAGGTAGCCGCTGGGCAAACCCAGCACCCAGTACGCGGTAAAGGTGATAAAAAAGATAGACCGCGTATCTTTATAGCCACGCAGGATACCGCTGCCGATCACCTGAATGGAGTCGGAGATCTGGTAGACCGCCGCCAGCAGCATCAGATGCGAGGCCAGCATCACCACCTCAGGGTTATCGTTATACAGCAGGGCAATCTGCTTACGCATCAGCACGGTAAAGATAGCGGTAAACACCGCCAGACAGACGCCCACGCCCACGCCCGTGCGGGCGGAAACCTGGGCATCGATCGTTGAGCCCTGGCCGAGGCGGAAGCCGACGCGAATGGTGACCGCGGCCGCCAGCGACAGCGGCAGAACGAACATCAGCGAGCTGAAGTTCAGCGCAATCTGGTGGCCGGCGACGTCAATGATCCCGAGCGGAGAGACCAGCAGCGCGACGACGGCAAACAGGGTCACTTCGAAGAACAGCGCCAGGGCGATGGGCAGCCCCAGCTGCACCAACCGCAGCAGAACGGCGAAATCGGGGCCGCTGAAGCCCTCCACGCAGCGGATATCGCGCATCGAACGCGCCCGGCGCACCCACCACAGCATGCTGGCGAACATCACCCAATAAACGGAGGCCGTCGCCACGCCGCAGCCGACGCCGCCCAGCTCCGGCATGCCAAAATGGCCATAGATAAAGATGTAGTTCACCGGAATGTTGACCAGTAAACCGATAAAGCCCATGACCATCCCGGGCTTGGTTTTCGCCAGCCCTTCACACTGGTTACGGGCGACCTGGAAGAACAGGTAGCCCGGCGCTCCCCACAGCAGCGCGCGCAGATAGCCAACCGCTTTCTCCGCCAGCAGCGGATCGATGTTGTGCATGGAGCTGATGATATACCCGGCATTCCACAGCACGATCATGATCAGCACCGAGACCAGCCCCGCCAGCCAGAAGCCCTGACGCACCTGCGGCGCGATACGCTCCCGCCGCCCGGAGCCATTGAGCTGCGCCACCACCGGGGTCAGCGCCAGCAGCAGCCCGTGGCCGAAGAGAATGGCCGGTAGCCAGATGGAGGTCCCGATGGCCACCGCGGCCATATCGGTGGCGCTGTAGCCGCCCGCCATCACGGTATCGACAAAACCCATCGCCGTCTGCGCCACTTGCGCAAGAATGACGGGTATAGCCAGAGCTAATAACTGACGCGCTTCAATGAAATACTTCTGCACGTGAACACCTTTGTATTGTTGTTTTTTTGAGACTAAAAAAGCCGCCGTAACTGGCAGCAAGGGGATAAAAATGAGGAAATTCCAGTCTATTGTAGCGAGGATTAGCCATTAAGCCAGTGAAAAAAGAGTCGAGGCACGAAGCGCGCTGGCAACCGCTCAGCCCTCCTGTTATTGTTCCCGATAGCGAAAACGGTAATGATACCGTCATGATTTTCAACAGGAGCCAAACATGTTTACTGGTATTGTTCAGGGAACCGCGAAAGTGGTCTCCATTGATGATAAACCCAATTTTCGCACCCACGTGGTGGAGCTGCCGGCGCATATGCTGGAGGGGCTCGAAACCGGGGCATCGGTAGCCAACAACGGCTGCTGCCTGACGGTGACCGACATCAACGGCGCGCGCATCAGCTTCGATCTGATGAAAGAGACGCTGCGGATTACCAACCTCGGCGATATTCAGGTCGGGGATGAAGTCAATGTCGAGCGGGCGGCGAAATTCAGTGATGAAATCGGCGGGCATTTGATGTCCGGCCATATTATGACCACGGCGGAAATCGTGAAGATCCTCACTTCCGAAAATAACCGTCAGATCTGGTTTAAAGTACAGGATCCGACGCTGATGAAATATATCCTTTATAAAGGATTCATCGGTATCGATGGCATCAGCCTGACGGTAGGCGAGGTGACGGCAACCCGATTCTGCGTGCATCTTATTCCGGAGACGCTGCAGCGGACCACGCTGGGGGCGAAGAAGCTGGGTGACCGCGTCAATATCGAGATCGACCCGCAAACCCAGGCGGTTGTCGATACGGTTGAACGCGTGCTGGCGGCGAAAGAGGTCGCGGCTAAGGTCAGTGAAGCCTGACAAAAAATCCCCCGCCGGTGAGCGGGGGAGTGTTTTTTAACGGGCGACGCGCAGTCCGTGTTCAATCCCGCGCGAGAACACCACCTGCCAGAGCTGAATGTCGCGGGCGCGGAAGGCGCCGGCGCAGGCGTTCAGGTAATAACTGAACATGCGTTTGAAACGCTCAGAATAGTTATCGGCAATTTCCGGCCAGCTGGCGAGGAAACGCTCATACCAGGCCATCAGGGTGGTGTCATAATCGGCGCCGAAGTTGTGCCAGTCTTCCATCACAAAGTGCTTCTCGCTGGCATCGGCGATCTGCCGTACCGACGGCAGGCAGCCGTTGGGGAAGATATATTTATTGATCCACGGGTCAACGTTATGGTCGGTGACTTTGGAACCGATGGTGTGCAGTAAGAAGCGGCCGTTGGGTTTCAAATTACGATCGGCGACCTCAAAGTAGGTGGCGTAATTTTTGGGACCCACGTGTTCGAACATGCCGACGGAGACGATGCGGTCGAAGCTGTCGTGCAGATCGCGATAATCCTGAAGACGAATATCCACGTCAAGGCCATCGCAGCGCGCCTGGGCCATCTTTTGCTGTTCGGCGGAGATGGTCACGCCGACAACGCTCACCTGGTAATTCCGCGCCATATATTCGGCAAGACCGCCCCAGCCGCAGCCGATATCCAGCACTCGCATGCCTGGCTCGAGCTCCAGCTTACGGCAGATGAGATCCAGCTTATCCTGCTGCGCGGCTTCGAGGGTCTGCGCCTCTTTCCAGTACCCGCAGGAATATTGCATGTAGGGATCCAGCATCCGGCTGAAAAGATCGTTGCCGAGGTCATAGTGCTCTTTGCCGACGATCCAGGCGCGTTTTTTACTTTGCAGGTTAAACAGGCGAGCGCCTGCGATGCGGAGTGTGTCTTTGAAATGGTGAGGGAGTTGTTTTTCCAGCCCGGCGCGGAGCACTTTATGGAAGAATATATCCAGACGCTCGCAGTCCCACCAGCCGTCCATATAGCTTTCGCCTAAACCCAGCGACCCCTCCTGCAATACGCGTTTAAAAAAAAGAGGGTTTTTAATCCGCAGGTCTGACGGCGCGGAGCCATTGATTTCAATTCCCGCACGGCCCAACAATTCAGCTGCAATCCGGTACCAGTCATCATTTGGTACACTTACTTCTTCTATACACGATGAACTCATAGCTTCTCCATCACGCCCAAGTGATCAGAACCTTAAAACAGCGTAGACGCTTTTTTGGCTTTGTGAGAAATCTCACGGATAATCCGTGAAGTCGCTATCCGACGTAGAACAGAGGAAGGGAGATAACCCTTGCCGAAAGGCCTTCCATGGTGAAACGGAGGCATCCTGCATCCGTTAATCTGTTAAATATTTTTTATTTATGTGAACCCGGATCCAGTATAGGACGCTAAGTACTGGCTTTCAATAAAAATATCTTAGCGTGCTAACCACTGGTCCGGGCTCTGGCGACGGGCGTCAGGCGTGGGAAGAGTGGGCCGCCAGCGCTGGCGTCTGCTGCAGGCGATAACCCACTCCGGCTAACAAAATAGAGACCAGCATCACGCTGGTGGTGGTCAGCAGCGGCGTGGCGATCAGCGCGGAGACTAGCAGGCTGGTCAGGAAGCACAGGCCAAGCTGGAGGGTGTTCTGCAGCGCCGCCGCGCGGCCGGTTGCCTGCGGGAAAGGCTTCAGCGCCTGAGCGACCACGATGGGGTAGATCCCGCCGTTGACCACCGCCATCAGGCAGAACGGGATCATTAACGCTACCAGCGAGGCATGCGTTTGCAGACCCACCAGCCAGGTGGCGGCGACGCTGACGGCGAAGACCACCAGCAGCCACGGGAGCATTTGATGCCCGGACCATTTTTGCAGCAGCGCGCGACAGCCATAGCCGCCCACCAGAAAAGCGATGGTCTGCGGGATATAGCTCAGGCCGATGGCGGTCGGGCCGTAGCCCATCTCATGAAGGATAAACGGCGAACCGGTAAGCCAGGCGAAGAAGCTGGCGGAGCAGGCGGCGTAGATCAGGACGTTGCCGCTGTATTCCCGGGAGCGCAGCAGCGCCAGAAAAGTGATTTTCTTTTCAGCCACTGTGGCCGACTTAGCGGCGGCCCTAAGGCGCAGGGCAGGCAGCATCAGCAGCAGAGTGATGGCAAACAAGGTGGCGAAGATGGCTTGCCACTCGAAGTGTACCAGCAGCCAGCTGCCCAGCAGCGGGGCCAGCGCAGGGGACAGTCCTACCAGCGGCATAATAGTGGCGAAGATGCGGTTGGTGCGTTGGGCGGGATAGTAATCGGTCACCATCGCCTGCCAGGTGACCGCCGCGGCGCAGACGCCAATCGCCTGCAGAAAACGCAGCGCCAGCATCAGCGTGGCGTTCTGCACCCACAGCATTCCCAGGCAGCCGACCGCGAAAATCGCCAGGCCGCTCAGCAGCACCGGTTTGCGCCCGTAGCGGTCTGACAGCGGCCCCCAGAAGAGCTGGCCCAGCGCGAAGCCGGCGAGGAACAGGCTCAGGCTGGCGCTAATGGATGCGGCGGAGGTGTCGAGATCCTGCTGCATGGCGGCAAATGCCGGCAGGTACATATCGGTGGCCAGAAAGCCCAGCACGCTCAGGCCGGCCAGCCAGACTAAAAATCCTTTCCCAGGTTGTGACATAACGTTCTCATTTTTGGAGTACAGGTACGATGCCGCAGAGTGTAGGGAGTGCATTGTGGCTTGTGAAACGCTAATATTTGTCACATGCATTCAAAAATTTTGCAGGCAGAAAATGTGGTCTGAATACTCTCTGGAAGTGGTTGATGCCGTCGCCCGTAACGGCAGCTTTAGCGCGGCGGCGCAGGAGCTCCATCGGGTGCCTTCCGCCGTCAGCTATACCGTGCGTCAGCTCGAAGAGTGGCTGGCCGTCCCGTTGTTTGAGCGCCGTCATCGTGATGTGGAGCTGACCCCCGCCGGGGTCTGGTTTTTACAGGAAGGGCGCTCTGTTATCAAAAAAATGCAGATCACCCGCCAGCAGTGCCAGCAAATTGCCAACGGCTGGCGCGGGCAGTTGTCGATCGCGGTGGACGATATCGTGAAACCCGCGCGGATGCGCCAGATGATCGTGGATTTTTATCGCCATTTTCCCGACGTCGAGCTGATCGTTTTTCAGGAAGTGTTCAATGGCGTATGGGATGCGCTGGCCGACGGCCGCGTGGAGCTGGCGATTGGCGCAACGCGCTCTATTCCGGTCGGGGGCCGCTATGCGTTCCGCGATATGGGGATGCTGAGCTGGGACTGCGTGGTGGCGAGCGATCACCCGCTGGCGAAGATGGCGGGGCCGCTGAGCGACGATGTCCTGCGCAACTGGCCGTCGCTGGTGCGGGAAGATACCTCGCGTTCGTTGCCCAAACGGACAACGTGGCTGCTGGATAACCAGAAGAGGGTGGTGGTCCCCGACTGGGAATCGTCGGCAACCTGTCTGTCGGCAGGGCTCTGCGTCGGCATGGTGCCAAGCCATTTCGCCCGGCCATGGGTGAATCGCGGCGAGTGGACCGCGCTGGCGCTGGAAAATCCGTTTCCGGATGCGGCCTGCTGTCTGACCTGGCAGCAGAATGATGCTTCACCGGCGTTAAACTGGATGCTGGACTACCTGGGGGACAGCGACACGCTGAATCGGGAGTGGCTGCGGGCGCCGGAGTGATCCGCGCCCGCCAGTGCTTTAGCGACGATAGTCGACAAACGGGCCATCCGCCACCGAGCGGCGTTCGACCAGCCGAGGGTGCACTTCAATAGACTGCGACTCTTCGCGCTTGTTGACGATACGATCCAACAGCATATTGAACGCGGCTTCGCCCAGTGAATCTTTCGGCTGATGAATGGTGGTTAACGCCGGGCTGAAATAGCGGGCGTTGCGCACATTATCATAACCGATCAGCGAAATGTCCTGCGGCACGCGCAGCCCCATTTCATCCGCGGCGCAGATAGCGCCCATCGCCATAATGTCGCCGCCGCAGAAGACCGCCGTTGGACGGTGTTGTTGGCTCAGGATCTGCTGCATGGCGCGGTAGCCGGACTCCGGCTCGAAGTCGCCCTGTACAATCCAGTTTTCCGGCACGCTGATATGCGCCTCTTTCATCGCCTGCATGAAGCCGGCCAGTCGCCCCGCGCCGGTGTTGCGCTCCAGCGGGCCCGGGATCACGCCGATTTCGCGGTGACCGCGTTCAATCAGGTAACGTCCGGCGATATACCCGCCCTGGAAGGCGTTATCGATTACCGCATCGGTAAAGTCGGCTTTTGCTTCGCCCCAGTCCATCACCACCATCGGAATATGGCGATACTCTTCCAGCATGCTCAGGACGGAATCCGGGTATTCGGAACACATCACCAGCAGACCGTCGACGCGTTTTTGCGCCATCATCGACAGATAGGCCCGCTGTTTTTCCGGGTCGTTCCAGGCGTTGCCGAGAATCAGGGTATAGCCCTTCTGGAAGCAGCTCTTTTCAACGGACTCAATGATTTCAGCGAAATAGGCGGCTTCGCTACTGGTCGCCAGCAGGCCAATCGATTTTGTATGATTGACTTTCAGGCTGCGGGCCACGGCGCTCGGCGAGTAGTGCAGCTCTTTAATCGCCGCCCATACCGCATTGCGCGTCTCTTCGGCAACGAAACGGGTTTTGTTAATTACATGTGATACAGTTGTAGTGGAAACGTTTGCGCGCTTCGCTACATCTTTAATAGTTGCCATTACATCTCACTCCATGCCTTGACCTGATCGCCTGATCATCGATACGTAAACGTTTGCCTACACACACCCTGAATACAATTTTCAACATTGCATCACGTCGGGAAAACGACACAGAACGACAGGAAGGGGTCAATGGCCGATACGCTTTTAAATTAGCGTGGGATTTTGTCCGATCTTGGGGCAAAGTGGAAGAGCAAAAATGTGCATCGCCCTAAATCCCGGAAGATTTTTGCGATTTTTTGTGCAAAAATGAGCAAGCTCACTTTTGGTGTGGGGATAACAAGAGGGAAAAATGATGGATACCAATTTAAAGTTTTCGCTGATCACCACGATTATTGCCCTCGGCGTGATCGTCGCATTCAGCCTGACCGCCATACTGCACTAATGTTCCGATGAGGGAGGAGCGCGGCTTCCTCCCCGTATCCCGCCATTATTATCAATTCTGCAAAAATCTTTTGTCATTTCGTTCACTTTTGTTTTTTTGTGATTGATGTCATGCTTTTGGCTTCTGATGTTACGCCGTCCTCCCTGACGGTCTGATGGAGTCATTGAATGAAAATCAACTTTCCTTTACTCGCGCTGGCGATCGGCGCCTTTGGCATTGGGACTACCGAGTTCTCCCCGATGGGATTGCTGCCGGTGATTGCCAAGGGCGTGGACGTCTCGATACCGGTAGCGGGAATGCTGATCAGTGCGTATGCCATCGGCGTCATGGTCGGCGCGCCGCTGATGACCCTGCTGCTGTCCCATCGCGCCCGACGCAATGCGCTGATTTTTCTGATGGGGATCTTCACCGTCGGCAACCTGCTGTCATCCATTGCGCCGGATTACACCACGCTGCTGCTGTCGCGCATTATTACCAGCCTCAACCACGGCGCCTTTTTTGGCCTGGGGTCGGTGGTGGCGGCCAGCGTGGTGCCCAAGCACAAGCAGGCCAGCGCGGTGGCCACCATGTTTATGGGCCTCACCATCGCTAATATCGGCGGCGTGCCTGCCGCGACCTGGCTTGGAGAAACCATCGGCTGGCGGATGTCCTTCCTCGCTACCGCGGGGTTAGGCCTGCTGGCGATGGTGAGCCTGTGGTTCTCCCTGCCGAAGGGCAGCGCGGGCGAGCGGCCGGATGTCAAACAAGAGCTTTCGGTCCTGTTACGGCCGCAGGTGCTTTCTGCCTTACTGACCACCGTGCTGGGCGCCGGGGCGATGTTTACGCTGTATACCTACATTTCGCCGGTACTGAATACGCTGACCCATGCTTCATCGCTGTTTATCACCGCGATGCTGGTGCTGATTGGAGTTGGTTTTTCGCTGGGCAACTATCTGGGCGGCAAATTCGCCGACCGGTCGGTCTCCCGCACGCTGAAAGGCTTTCTGCTGCTGCTGATGGCGATCATGCTGGCGATACCGCTGCTGGCGCAATCCCAGGCGGGTGCGGCCATCAGTATGATCGTCTGGGGCGCAGCCACCTTTGCGGTAGTGCCGCCGCTGCAGATGCGAGTGATGCGCGTGGCGCATGAGGCGCCGGGTCTCTCTTCTTCGGTGAATATCGGGGCGTTCAACCTGGGCAACGCGCTGGGCGCCGCCGCCGGCGGGGCGGTGATCTCCGGCGGACTGGGATATGCGTTTGTGCCGGTGATGGGCGCGATTATTGCCGGTCTGGCGCTGCTGCTGGTCTGGTTTAGCGGACGAGCGCAGCCGGAGGAGGCCTTTGCCAGCCAGTCATAAACGGTGGGGAAGGGGTAAAAAAAACCGCAGCAGGGGTCACTCTGCTGCGGTTTGTCGTTTATGCGGCCAGGTTAGCGGCAACAAACTTCCAGTTAACCAGCGCCCAGAAGTGGTCCAGATAGCTTGGACGGGCGTTGCGGTAGTCGATGTAGTAAGCATGTTCCCAGACGTCAACGGTCAGCAGCGGCTTCGCGTCGGTGGTCAGCGGGGTACCCGCGTTGCTGGTGGAGACGATAGCCAGGCTGCCGTCGGCATTTTTAACCAGCCAGGTCCAGCCAGCGCCAAAGTTTTTCGCCGCGGCGTCGGTAAATTTGGCCCTAAACTCTGCGAAGCTGCCGAAGGATTTGGCAATCGCGGCCGCCAGCTCGCCTTCCGGTTCGCCGCCGGCGTTCGGCGCCAGGCAGTTCCAGTAGAAGGTGTGGTTCCAGACCTGCGCCGCGTTGTTGAAAACGCCGCCTTCAGAGGTGCGCACGATCTCTTCGAGCGATTGACCTTCGAACGCGGTGCCTTTGATCAGGTTGTTGAGGTTAGTGACATACGCCTGGTGGTGTTTACCGTAGTGGTACTCCAGGGTTTCTGCGGAAATGTGCGGCGCCAGGGCGTCTTTTGCATATGGTAATGCAGGTAATTCAAACGACATTGCTACTCTCCTTATAACTTTTTTGTTTTATCTCACATTGACAAGATGAGGTTTTCACCTGAATCGCGTTCTGACCGCCCGACGCTGTCGCGTCCCGGGCCTGTTATTGTATTGAGAATGTTAACATTTGCCGCAGGCAGTGAAAAGCCTTACAACGATAAAGGCTATTATCGCCGGCGCAACTGCCGAAGGCTTAACCGTTTTCTGCGGAGCGGCGCGTTAAGACGCCCGCAGATGTTGCAAAAATGTATAAGTAAAAGGAGGCTGGGTCTCCAGCCTCTCACCGCGATGGTTAATTTCTCAGCAGGCCATCTTAAGACCCCGCAGCGCAAACGGCTGAGTGAAAATAAGCATTTTAAATCAAATAATTAATGACGCTATGCTTTCAGGCAATCGCCGCTATGCCAATAATTCATTGTCTATTTTGATATTTGTATGACAAATATAGCCGCCGGCAGTAATTTCCACAGGATGGCTACGATGGCAAAAACAGATGAAGTGGTAAGCCCGAAAATGATCCCGGTCGTGCAGGGGATCGTTGACTGGATCGAAGCACATATTTTTGACACCCTGCCGGTAAGCGCGATAGCGAAAAAGTCCGGCTACTCGCACTGGTATTTCCAGCGGCAATTCGCCATGGTGACCGGCTGCACGCTGGCGAGCTACGTCAGCCGCCGGAAGATGACCATCGCGACAATCTACTTAACGCAGACCGAGGCCTCCATGCAGAGTATTTCCCAACGTCTGGGGTACGACGGGCAGGCGGCGTTCTGCCGCACCTTTCACCGTCACTTTGGCATGTCGCCCACCCGCTATCGTCGGGAAGCGCCGGTCACAGAGGCGAATATGCAGTTTCCCCTGACGGTGGGGGCGGAGAACGCGCAGGTGAAGAGGGCTGCCGCCGTAGCGGCAGACCGGGATCAACGAATGGTTTTCGGGGTCATGACGCGACGGGCGCCGACGTAATGACGTACCCAGTAATCTTCGCTCAGGGAGGTGATTTGAATATCGCGCCCCGTGCGCGGGGACTGAATGAATTTCCCGTTGCCGACGTAAACGCCAACGTGGTCGGCAGTGCCGCGTCCGCGGGTGCGGAAGAAGACCAGGTCGCCGCTCTGCAGTTCGTCACGATCGACCGGACGCGCATCGCGCAGGTGGTACATTTCATTGGCGGTACGCGGGATATGAATCTTGACCAGGTCTTTGTAGGCGTAATAGACCAGCCCGCTGCAGTCGAACCCGGTGCGCGGCGAGGTGCCGCCCCAGCGATACGGTTTACCCAGCTGGCCCATCAGTTTGTTCATGGCGGTACTCTGCGCTTTTTGCACCCGGACTTTATGCGCGTCGGCGATCGTCAGATTGGCTTCGCTGGCCTCGGGTTTACAGCGTTTTTTATAGCCCTTACGCACCACGCATTTGCTTTTGACGCTGTTCAGCGCCAGGGCCGGCTCGGCGCTGGCGGCCACCGTTTTTGCGCACTGCTTTTTATACCCTTTACGCAGCACGCATGTTTTCGTGGCGCCGGCGGCCTGACGATGAAGCGCGGTTTGGCTTGCTGCGGTAGAGCGGGTAGGGAGCCGGGTGCTCGAGGATTTTTTACTGGTGGTTTTAGCGGTGGTTTTACTTTTTTGACTGGTTGCTTTTTTCTTGCGCTCTGAGCCGCTTTTCGCGGGCAACGCCTTTGGCGAGGCGGAGGCGTGCGTATGCCCTGAAGCCTGAGCCAGTGGCGTGAATGAGATAGATGTGAACAGTAATGCACAGAGCGATATCGCGATTTTGTTTAGCCGCGCCACTGAGCAATCCCCTGATTAATTACAGACATGTACAAATGCCTGACGATGAATGACAAACCGGAACGATTCTAAAGCATAAAAACCCGGAAAGTTAATATTCTTTTGTATCAAAAATGTCGATTGGTTAACGATTGCAAGAAAACGCGTCAGACATTGACCGCCTCGCACAGAAAATGCGCAACGCGCGCCTGCCCGCGACGGCAAAATGATATTTTTAAGGCAACTTCGCGCAACAGAAGATAAAATATGAATAGTGAAAAAAATGTTATTATCGGTCCTGCCCTCGGGACGCTACAATGACAAGTTACTGCCGTAGAAAGAAGTTTAAGGAAGCACGACAATGAGCTCGACTTTAGAAAAGATCCAACGCCAAATCGCTGAAAACCCGATCCTGCTGTACATGAAAGGTTCGCCGAAGCTGCCAAGCTGTGGTTTCTCCGCTCAGGCCGTTCAGGCGCTGTCCGCCTGCGGCGAACGTTTTGCTTACGTTGATATCCTGCAGAACCCGGATATCCGCGCCGAGCTGCCAAAATATGCCAACTGGCCGACCTTCCCGCAGCTGTGGGTGGACGGTGAACTGGTGGGCGGCTGCGATATCGTCATCGAGATGTACCAGCGCGGTGAACTGCAGCAGCTGATCAAAGAGACAGCGGCGAAATACCACACTGACGAGCCGAAAGCGGAATAATTCCCGCGGTCAGTAAAAAAGCGACTTCCTGGAAGTCGCTTTTTTTATCACTCCGGCGTCGCCACCGGCAGCGGCCAGCCGCCCAGACGCTTCCAGCGGTTCACTATCTCGCAAAACAGCTGTGCCGTCTGCTCGGTATCGTAGAGGGCGGAGTGGGCCTGCGCGCCGTCGAACGGCATACCCGCGGCAATACAGGCTTTCGACAACACCGTCTGGCCCAGCGCCAGCCCGCTCAGCGCGGCGGTGTCAAAGGTGACAAACGGATGGAACGGGTTGCGTTTTAGCCCCGCCCGTTCGGCGGCGGTCATGGTGAAGCTGTGGTCAAATGTGGCGTTGTGCGCCACCATGATAGCCCGACTGCAGTCGCTCTCTTTCATCCCTTTGCGTACCATTTTGAAGATGGCATGCAGGGCATCGTATTCGCTAACGGCGCCGCGCTCTGGATCGTGCGGGTTAATCCCGTTAAAGGCCAGCGCTTCGGGCTGAAGATTGGCGCCCTCGAAAGGTTCAACATGGAAATGCAGCGTTTCATCGGGCATCAGCCAGCCTTGCTCATCCATCTTCAACGTAATGGCGGCGATCTCCAGCAGGGCGTCGGTTTTGGCATTAAATCCTGCGGTTTCAACATCAATCACCACTGGATAAAAACCGCGGAAACGGTCGCACAGACCATTCAGTTGAGCGTTCTCGGACATCAGATTCTCTTAGCTGGAAAAAAGTAGCGCGCATTATGGCAAATTTTGCCACGGCTTGCAGCAGGCAGGGGTGAAAACAACGGGCGCCGCAGCGCCCGGGCGAACGAGGATAATGAAGTCGCTATGGTCGGGGGGTTAGTTGCCCAGCCCTTTGCCGGCGTCTTTCTCTTCAATCAGCTCGATTTTGTAACCGTCAGGATCTTCCACGAAGGCGATAACGGTGCTGCCGCCTTTTACCGGCCCGGCTTCGCGGGTAACGTTGCCCCCGTTCTGGCGGATCCGCTCGCAGGCTTCGGCGGCGTTATCGACGCTCAGCGCGATGTGACCGTAGGCGGTGCCCAGCTCATAGCTGTCCACGCCCCAGTTGTAGGTCAGTTCGATCACCGCGGTATCGCTCTCTTCGCCGTAGCCGACGAAGGCGAGGGAGTATTTGTACTCCGGGTTTTCGCTGGTGCGCAGCAGCTTCATGCCCAACACATTGGTATAGAAGTCGATAGAACGTTGCAGGTCGCCAACGCGCAGCATGGTGTGGAGTAAGCGCATAATGTCCCCTATGCAGTTTATTTGATAGATCAGAGCCTTGAGTATAGCGGCGATACGTCGCCGCTATCAATGGAGGGATTACAGCGTAGGATAATCGGTGTAGCCTTCCGCGCCGCCGCCGTAGAAGGACTCCGGGCGCTGCGGGTTGAGCGCCGCTTTTTTCTGCAGGCGGGCCACCAGATCCGGGTTGGCGATGTAATCGCGGCCAAAGGCCACGGCATCAATCAGCCCTTTGCTGATCAGGTCGTTGGCTTTTTCAACGGTGTAGGCGCCAGCGCCAATGATCACGCCCGGGAAGCGGTCGCGAACTTTCTGACGGAAGGCTTCGCTGTACGGCTTGCCGCCCGCCCAGTCCGGCTCGGACATGTGCAGATAGGCGATACCGCGTTTCGCCAGCTCGCTAATCAGATACAGCGCGTCTTCTTCTTCGTTCGGGCCATTATCTACATTCTGGAAGCTGCCAATCGGCGACACGCGGATGCCAATCCGGTCGGCGCTCCACTCTTTGCTCACGGCGTCAACCACTTCCAGCACCAGACGGGCGCGGTTTTCCACGCTGCCGCCATACTGGTCGGTACGCTGGTTCGCCGATGGCGAGAGGAACTGGTGCAGCAGATAGCCGTGAGCCGAGTGCAGTTCAACCAGATCGAAACCGGCGTCACGGGCATTGCCCACCGCCTGACGGAAATCATCGACGATCCCCGGGATCTCTTCGGTTTCCAGAGCGCGAGGCATCGAGGTGTCGGCGCGGATGGCGTGGCCGTTTTCGTCGCGCAGCGAGGTGCGGGTGCCGGCGCTCAGCGCAGACGGCGCTACCGGGGCGGCGCCGCCGGGCTGCAGGCTGCTATGGGAAATTCGCCCGGTATGCCACAGCTGCACGGCGATATGGCCGTTTTCCGCGTGAACGCCGGCGGTGATTTTCTGCCAGGCGGCAATCTGCTCCGGGCTGTGCAGTCCTGGCGCGCCGGCATAGCCTTTGGCCTGGGCGGAAATCTGCGTCGCTTCGCTGATGATCAGCCCGGAGCTGGCGCGCTGACGGTAATATTCGCCCATCAGCGGGGTAGGGATATCGCCCGGCTCGATGCTGCGCAGACGCGTCAGTGGAGCCATAAATACGCGATTAGGGACGGTGACGGCACCGACTTTCAACGGGGTGAATAATTTTGATTCCGACATAATGACTCCTGAGTAGACCGGTCGTCTAGGAACTGATGAAATAAAAACGCCTGTTAAACAGCAGGCGCCGCAATAATCTGTTTCGCGTGGGCAAGGGCGCTCTCCAGCGGCGTTGCGCTACGCGTTATTTTGGCCTGCAGGTTGGCGCCGAGCCACAGGGAATAAAGTACCTGCGACAGGGTCATGGCCTCGCCTTCAAATGTCAGACTGCCTTCCTGGCGTCCTTTCTCCAGCGCGTCGCCCAGCAGGGCGATGATCTGGCTGGCGCCGTGGTTCATGGCGGTGCGCATGTCTTCCGACAGATCGCAGACCTCTGCCGACAGCTTGACGGTAAGACACCCGCTAATAATTCCCTGCTGGTAAAACTGATTCAGCGTGTGCTGATAGTAGGCCAGCAGCCGATCGCGATAGTTGCCGTCGCCATGGGCGAAGTGCTCGACCAGGCGCTGCAGATATCCGGCGAAATGGTTTTCCAGCAAGGCGACGCCGAAGGCTTCTTTAGAGCGAAAGTAATGATAGAAAGAGCCCTTGGGCACTTCCGCCGTCTTCAGGAGTTCGCTCAAGCCCATACCGGTAAAGCCGCGATGCATGCAAAGCCGCTCGCCGGTGGCCAGAATATGTTCTCGGGTATCACAATCGCTGTGTCTGTTCATGGGGCACACTGTAGTAGACCGATTGGTCTAATGCAAGACCCGGCGCAAAAATGTTAGCTGGCGCAGCACGTAGTGAACAAAATTTGCGTCAGCGCGGGGAAACGTCTTCAATGAAAGGAGATGAGGGGACAGGAGGCGTGTGGTGGCAGAGCAGTTAGAGTTTTTCCCGGTGCAGAGCCCGTGCCGGGGAATTTGTCAGACCGATGAGCGCGGCTACTGTCGCGGCTGTTTCCGTAGCCGTGAGGAACGTTTTAACTGGCAAACGATGAGCGATGCGCAGAAACAGGAGGTATTGCGTCTGTGCCGTCAACGCCTGCTGCGCAAAATCCGCGCAAACAGGCCAGAGGCGGCGGAAGAACCGCAGCAACCCTCACTGTTTTAAGCCAAAAATTACGTATACTCAGAGCACTTTTTTATTGAGGAAGCGGTTATGGTTCAGCGTATTGCTATGGCTCCCCAGGGGCCGGAATTTTCGCGTTTTGTGATGGGCTACTGGCGTCTGATGGACTGGAAAATGTCGCCAGGCGAGCTGGTCGGCTTTATCGAACAGCATCTCGATTTAGGTATTACCACCGTCGATCACGCCGATATCTATGGCGATTACCAGTGCGAATCCGCCTTTGGTGAAGCCCTGAAGCTGGCGCCGCATCTGCGTAGCCGAATGGAAATTGTCAGCAAATGCGGCATTGCCACCCGGGCGCGCGCTGAAAACACCATCGGTCACTACATTACCGACCGGGACCACATCGTGCTCAGCGCTGAGCAATCGCTGCGTAATCTGGCGACGGACCATCTCGATCTGCTGCTGATCCACCGGCCGGATCCGCTGATGGACGCCGACGAGGTGGCTGAAGCCTTCCTCGCGCTGCATCACAGCGGCAAAGTACGTCATTTCGGCGTCTCGAACTTTACCCCTGCCCAGTTCACCCTTCTGCAGTCGCGCCTGCCGTTTACGCTTGCTACCAACCAGGTGGAGATCTCGCCGGTGCATCAACCGTTGCTGCTCGACGGTACCCTCGATCAGCTGCAGCAGCTGCGTATTCGCCCGATGGCCTGGTCCTGCCTCGGCGGCGGCCGCCTGTTTAATGAAGAGGGCTTTCAGCCGCTGCGCGACGAGCTGGCCCAGGTGGCCCACGAGCTTAACGCCGACAGCATCGAGCAGGTGGTTTATGCCTGGGTGCTGCGCCTGCCATCGCAACCGCTGCCGATTATCGGCTCGGGCAAAATTGAGCGCGTGCGCTCGGCGATTGTGGCTGAAAAGCTGAGTATGACCCGCCAGCAGTGGTTCCGTATCCGCAAAGCCGCGCTCGGTTACGACGTGCCATAACCGGCATTTCGCCTCTGGAAACCTGTTCCTGGTATACACTTAACAGGGAGACAGCCATCCGGAGGTGTTATGCAACGATGTATTCTCGCTATCCTTTCCCTCGCATTTTGCGCTGGCGCGCAGGCCGTCAGTGAAGATGTGCAACTTAATCTCGTGACCAGCCAGGGCGTTGGTCAATCCATCGGCAGTGTAAAAATCACCGAAACCGACCGCGGACTCGAATTTGCTCCCGATCTGCGAGCGTTGCCGCCGGGCAAGCACGGCTTTCATATCCATGCTGAAGGCAGCTGCCAGCCGGCGATGAAAGAGGGCAAAGCCGTGGCCGCCGGAGCGGCGGGCGGACATTACGATCCGCAACATACCGGTAAACATGAAGGGCCGCTGGGCACCGGACATCTTGGCGATTTGCCCCTGCTGGTGGTCAACGACGCGGGCGTGGCTGACCAGCCGATAATCGCTCCGCGTCTGAAAACGCTGGCGGAAGTGAAAGGCAAAGCGCTGATGGTTCATGTCGGCGGCGATAATATGGCCGACAGTCCGCAGCCGCTGGGCGGCGGCGGCGAACGGTTTGCCTGCGGGGTGATTAAGTAATCTTTTCGCCAATCGTTCCGGCGACCGGAGCCTGTTCCAGCTGCGATAGCGCGCAATACAGTCGCCAGATCGCGGCGGCCAGCTCCCGGGCCGCCGGCTGATGATGGCGGTTCAGAACCTCGCAGATCCGCAGCAGCTCCTGCAGCGTGGTGGCCAGCGGCCGCTGCTGCACGCCGCGCTCGCTCATGACATCGCGCAGCAGGTTGATACACAGATCGCGCACCTGGGCGAGCGGATCGGAGCGGGTTTCCCACTCGCGAAGCTGCCAGACCACGTGGGAGCAGTTCAGCAAGACCACTCCCCAGCGCAGTAGCCAGCGGCGCGCCAGCGCATCCTGGCTCTGACTGAGCTGGCTGACGTGGTGATATACCAGCGATTCAAATTCGTGCTCGCTGTGCTGGGGGCGGCGGCTGAGCTGATCGACAAAGTGACGCCGTAACGCTCTGATGTGCCGTCGCCCTTTGCGGGCGTCCGAGCCGGGACTGAGCACCGCAAAAGCCAGCCACGCAAAGCCCACTCCGACAATCTTGCTTAAATTGTCATTGAAAAAGGCCGCATAGTCGTACACCGGTGGGTTGGTGACGGAGATAAACGAGCCCATAAAGACGATAAGCTGCCCCCACAGGCCGGCAAATTTTGGCCACTGCAGCTTGAGTAACTGCATGGTGGTCAGCAACGGGAACAGAAACAGCAGGAACTGCCACAGGTCGGTGATCTGCACCATCAGGCCAAATTTCACCACAAAACTGAACAGCGACAGCAGGACCAGGGTCTGCATCAGCAGGGTTAGCGAGCGAAACGGCGAGGCCGACACCGAGTAGAGTACGCAGCAGATGGAGGCCAGGGTCAGGGCCGCCGCGCAGCTGGTCCACTGGGTACTGATCCCCCACGCGCCTATCGCCACCAGGGCGCAAAAGGTACGAATGCCGTTGAGCAGGGCTTCCGCCTGGTCCGTGTGGCGGGTCAGCGCGGGTGCGGAAGGAACATTGAACTCGGCGATCGCTGAGGCATTTTCAACCCGGCGGATCCAGCGGCTGCTTTCCAGATAAATGCGGCAGAAATAGCGTAACCGCGCCCAGAAGGCGAGGTGGCGGTAATCCGCGCCCGGCGGCGGCGCCAGCGGCGCCAGAATGCGGGCGACGTGATAGCTGTCAGCATGGGCGGTGGCGAGCTCCGCAAGCAACGACTCCAGCACCTGGCGGGTATTGGCCGGGGCGTCAGGCCAGTTCAGCAGCATACGCCGCAGGCTGGAAATGACGCTGGTCATTCGGAGCTGTTGGTGCAGCAGGTAGTTCAGCAGGGGATTCTGCCGACGGAAGCGGTAGTGGCTCCAGAAGGCCTGGATGCGCAGCAGGTTCATGGTCAGGATCTGGCCAATTACGCTTTCATGGGCGGTGCGGATAGCATCCGTCGTTTCCGGTACCCACAGCAGACTGGCGTGCTCCAGCAGGCGGGCGTGCATGGTTTTCAGCGCCGTCAGCAGGTTGCTGCCATCGGAGGTGCTGGGCAGGATCATCATCATCAACCCGCCGCACAGGATCCCGACGATGACTTCGCAGACGCGCGACTGGGCAATCACCCATAGCTCGTAGCTGTCGCTGATATTAATCACCGGAAAGGCGATGATGGCGCAGGTATAGCCCGCCAGCTGAAAGGCGTAGGCCACGTTGTTGGTGAACAGGGCGCAGGCCCAGGTGCAGAGCGCCAGCCAGCCGGAGATACTGAACAGGAACAGCCAGGGATCGTTGAGCGTATGGCCCGCCATCAGCAGGGCGGCGCAGGCGCCGAGCAGGCTGCCGGCAATGCGGCCGAAACTTTTACTGATCACCCCGCCGACGGTGGGAAAGCTGACCACCGCCGCGGAGGTCATCGCCCAGTAGGGCTCATCCAGATCCAGAGCGTAGGCGATGCTCAGCGCAAGACACATGGCGATGCCGTTACGCAGCGCGTATCGCCACTGCGGTCGGGTGGCTTTAACCCAGGGCAGCGAGCGCCATGACAGGGTCTGCAGATTCATCACTGTCCGCCGATCGAGACGGTGCAGGTGGTGCCGGAGACCAGAGTGACATCGGCCGGCAAGCTATCAAAGGCAATCCGCACCGGGACGCGCTGGGCGAGGCGGACCCAGGGGATATTCGGTTTGATATTGGCCACCAGCCCGGTTCCCTGTTCCACGCTCTGGTCGACAATCGCGCGACCGATGCTGGCGACATGCCCCTGCAGCGTCTGCTGATTGCTGTAGAGAATGATTTGCGCCGGATCGCCGATGCGAATATGGCGCAGTTTGGTCTCTTCAAAGTAGCCCAGCACATAGAACGAATGGCTGTCCACCAGGGCAAAGACCGGATGGCCGGTGGTGGCGTAATCGCCGACCCGGGTGGAGAGGTTAGTCACCCAGCCGTCCACCGGCGCTTTGACTACCGTCTGGCTGAGCTGCCACTGCGCATGCTTTAGCGCCGCCTCGGTGACACCGACTCCCGCTCTGGCGGCCGCCAGGGTGGTGGTGGCGGTATTCAGGGCGGTATTGGCGTTTTCAAGGTCTTCAGCCGAGATGGCATTCTGCGACAGGTTTCTGCGACGGCGGGCTTCGCTGGCGGCTTTGCTTTGCTCCGCCTGCGCTTTCGCCACCTCAGCTTGCGCTTTCGCCAGCTGCGCCTGGGCGTTCAGCACCGCAATGCGGTAGGGGGTGTCGTCGATGGTAAACAAGACTTCACCGGCCTTTACTCGCTGGTTATCGGCCACGTTAAGCTGCAGAATACTGCCGGAGACCTGAGGGGTGATCCCGACCTGCTCGGCGCGCACTTTCCCGTCGCGGGTCCAGGGGGACTGAGTGTAGAAATTCCATAACAACCACGCGGCAACCAGTGCGATGGCCGCCACCAACAGCGTTGACAAATATTTTAATTTTTTCATAGCAGGTAGATCACCAGGCAATCAATAACAGCAGGGCCAGACAGACCGCGAGCGCGAACAGGGAGAGATCCATCAGCAGGGGATGCCAGATGTCGCCCGCATACATCCAGTCACGCAGCTGGCGATGTAAAAACAGCCAGATAAAGAAGCCCAGCAAGACGGCTTTGAACAACGGAGGGAAATAGACGGATGCGCCGAACATCAGGTCCTGCAGCGGCAATCCGGATGAATTAAGACTCAGTTTCACAAGCAAAAATCCTTTGCCATAACAGGGATAACCTCAGGACGTGCTACTCTTTAACAGTGTAAATCATTGTTTTGGTTTTTGTTGAATCAAGTAATTCATTTGTTTTGATTATTCAAATGCTGCACACTATTCTAAAATCAGTATAATAACTTAGCAAGCTAATTATAAGGAGATGAAATTGGAATCGCCACTTGGTTCTGATCTGGCACGTTTAGTTCGCGTCTGGCGCGCGCTAATCGACCATCGCCTGAAACCTCTGGAGTTAACGCAGACCCACTGGGTCACGCTGCATAACATCCACCAGCTGCCGCCTGAGCAGTCGCAGATCCAGCTGGCGAAAGCCATCGGTATTGAACAACCGTCGCTGGTGCGTACGCTCGATCAGCTGGAGGAGAAAGGGCTTATTTCTCGCCAGACCTGCGCAAGCGATCGGCGGGCCAAACGCATCAAGTTGACTGAAAAAGCCGAACCGCTGATCAATGAGATGGAAGAGGTGATAGGCAAGACCCGCGATGAAATCCTCTCGGGGGTCTCGAAGCAGGAAGTGGAGACGTTGCTCCACTTAATTCGTAAACTTGAACAAAATATCCTCGATCTCCAGGCAAAAGATTAATCCTTTTGCGGCCCGGGCTATCCCGGGCCTTTTTTTACCCGCCCTGGCGTCGCCAGATCACCACCCGGTTACGTCCGCTGTTTTTTGCTTCATACATGGCTTCGTCCGCACGCTGGACGCACTCCTCCGCCGTCACACTTCTGTCATGGGTGGTATACACCCCCATGCTGATGGTCATCCGCTCTGGCAGAGCGGTCTGCTCGGCGCTGACCGCCAGACGGATGCGCTCGGCGATCGCCTGCGCCTCGTTCTCTGAGGTGTTGACCAGCAGCAGGGCAAACTCCTCACCGCCGATGCGGGCGGCGACATCATCCTTGCGCGAATGGCTGTCCAGCACCGAGGCGGCAAATTGGATCACCTTGTCGCCGGCGATGTGGCCGTAGTTATCGTTGATGCGTTTGAAATGGTCGAGGTCGCTGATAATCACCGACAGCGGATGCTGGGCCTTCACCTTCGCCAGCTGCTGGTTTAGGGTGTCATAGAAGAAGCTGCGGTTATAGAGGCGGGTCAGCGGGTCGCGGATCGAATTCTGGTAGGAGTTGACATACTTGTGGTTAGACTCCCGATAGAGGATAAAGACGTCGACCAGCAGCACCAGGATCAGGAACAGGGTGCACAGCGTTTCAAAAAAACGCGCCTGATACCAGGCCTGATCGAGTTCCCCAACGGTAGAGAGCAGCCGGAAGAGGGTGAACAAATATGCGCTACAAAAAAAAGCGCCGCTATACCAGAAAATATTGCGCAGTTTGCTCAAGCAAATTATTAATATTAGCGTGATAAACCAGACTGCTATCAGCAGCCAGCTGATAATACTTTGCCACAGCGGGGTGAAAGTATGATTCAGGTCGTCGATAAAATTGATGCTCAGCTTCGGCGAGTGGCTGGAGTACAGCCATGATAAATAAATAATGGTTAATACAAGAACAATACATGCCGCGAAAGTCATTACATGGGCTTTCCAGGAATGCATGATGCGCCGGCGGAAGTAATACAAAATAATTGATGACATGAATAAGATAGCCATCATTATATTGCGAAAGAAATAATATATGACGGCGTCATTTTGTTTCACCACCGGCGAGGGATTGCAGCTGAGCCAGTCCGGATAGCTGCTGAGCGTGCCCAGCATCAGCAACGCCGAACAGGCAAAGCCGAAAGCGACAGGGGTCAGATACAGGCGACGCTTGCTGCTCCAGTATTTCATGCCCATAAAACAGGCAATAGTGATATGAAACACCATCAGAAAACTGGTCAGCAGAGGAAATAGTGTAGATGAAGTGCTGTTAAATCTGGTGTGAAAAAAGTCCGTCAACCCGGTCATGCCGACCCCGGCCAGTAAACAAATACAAATATAAACGATAAGACGTTTAACGATATTATTCATGTGTTTGGGCATAGACAATATTCCACAGGGAAAAGCAAGGGCAACGATATTGCGTCGACATAAAAAGAGTAATGTGCAGAAGAGTAGTCGGGGATGACTGATAAAATATTGCGCAGGCGCAATGATTAATGCAATTCAAAAATTAAGATGTCTGAATGCTAATGCGCAGCTATTAGGGTGTAATAAATGCAGAGGAAAAATACGATGCGGCATAACTGGCCGCATCGTCAGAGGGATTATCGAGGAGAGACGGTGACCTGGCTGCCGCTGCCGGCAATCGCCACGCGCTGACCCACGGAGAACGGGGTGCTGCCCTGTTTCTGCACCACCATAATGGTATTGCCGTCATCCTTACGGATTTCCAGTTCCACGCCCTGGGTTTTATTCATCGCACCCTGCACGCCCTGACCGGCTACGCCGCCCGCGACCGCACCTGCCGCTGTGGCCAGAGAGCGTCCGGTACCGCCGCCGATGGTGTTCCCGAGGAACCCACCCAGCACCGCACCGCCAATCGCCCCGATGGCATTGCTGTCGTCGCCGCTCTGGATCTGTACGGCGCGGGTATGCACGATGGTACCGTATGTCACGCTCTGCACCTGTTTGGCTTCAGATGCGGAATACACATCGCCGGACAGGCCGCTGCTGCTCACGCAGCCTGCGAGCGTGAAACCAATCATCGATACAGCCAAAACACGTAAAATCATTTATGAATCTCCTGTTCACCGAAGGTGTTCAATTGAACGTCCATGCGGTTAATTATATGGCATTTAGTCGTCGGCGGGCATAGCTTCTCTCCGGACTATACAAAAAATAATAATTAATAGTGCTTCAACCTTAACTAAACGCCGGTTCTTTACGATGTTCTCTGAATTGTCGCTCTATTGTTAAAAAGTATTATTACAACATAGCATTAGCGGACACTTTATGGTGGAGTGAAGGACATACAAGGGTCATGGAATGAAGGAACAACGTATGAGATCGGGTCGCTTTATTGGCGTTATGTCTGGTACCAGCCTTGATGGTATCGATGTCGTTTTGGCTGCCATCAATGAAAACATGGTGGCGCAGCAGGCCAGTCTCACCTGGCCCATCCCACACGCGATAAAAGAAGAGATTCTGGCGATTTGCCAGGGCCAGTCATTGACCCTTTCACAGCTAGGTCGTCTGGACACCCGACTGGGGCGGCTGTTTGCCGATGCCGTGCTGGCGCTGATGCGACAGGAAAAGCTCAAACCCACCGACGTTATTGCCATCGGCTGCCATGGACAGACCGTATGGCATGAACCCCAGGGCGACGCGCCGCATACGATGCAAATTGGCGATAACAACCAGATCGCCGCCCACACCGGCGTCACCGTGGTGGGGGATTTTCGTCGCCGGGATATGGCGCTTGGCGGGCAAGGGGCGCCGCTGGTGCCGGCATTCCATCATGCGCTGCTGGCGCACCCCGTTGAGCGGCGGATGGTGCTCAATATCGGCGGGATCGCTAATGTATCGCTGCTGGTGCCGGGCCAGTCGGTGCGGGGCTATGATACCGGACCGGGAAATATGTTGCTGGACGCCTGGATCTGGCGCCAGCAGGGCAAACCGTACGATAAGGACGCCCAATGGGCCAGCGAAGGCAAAGTGCTCCTGCCGCTGCTGCAGGATATGCTGAGCGATCCATGGTTTGCCCTGCCGGCGCCGAAAAGCACCGGTCGGGAATATTTCAATTACGGCTGGCTGGAGCAGCATCTGGCTCGTTATCCGGGGCTGCGCGGGCAGGATGTGCAGGCAACGCTCGCAGAATTAACCGCCGTGACCATCAGTGAGCAGGTATTGTTAAGCGGCGGCTGCGAGCGTTTGTTAGTGTGCGGCGGCGGCGCGCGTAACCCATTGTTAATGGCGCGCCTGGCGGCCCTGCTGCCGGGAACCGAAGTCTCCACCACCGATGAGGCGGGGATCAGCGGCGATGATATGGAAGCGCTGGCCTTTGCCTGGCTGGCCTGGCGCACGATCGCCGGCCTGCCGGGTAATCTGCCCTCCGTGACCGGCGCCAGCGAAGCCACGGTGCTGGGCGCCATTTTCCCTGCTAACCCGCCGCAGAATCAGAGTTAACTGAAATCTTAAAGACGACGCGACCGGTAAACTGGACAAGTTAAGCGGAGGGCGGAGTGCCCTCCGTGACCGGGAAAGTCGAAGGCAAACGAATGAAAAAAATTCTTATCGCAGTTGTACCTTTTATGCTGGCGGGCTGTAGCTACTACAACCAGTTTGTCGAGCGGATGCAGACGGACACGCTGGAGTATCAATGCGACCAGAAACCGTTGACGGTCCATCGCAATAACCAACGCCAGCAGGTTAGTTTTATCTATGACAATCAGCAGTTGAATCTGTCAGAGGGGCTGTCGGCTTCCGGCGCGCGCTACACCGACGGCGTCTATGTCTTCTGGTCGAAAGGCGATACCGCCACCGTCTATAAGCGCGACCGCATCGTCCTCGATAACTGCCAGCTGCAGACCGCCAAACGTTGAGATTTCTGTCCGGGGGGCGCACAATAACGCCACCTTTTGACTATATCCTCAATGGCCATGTCTGATAACGACGAACTCCAGCAAATCGCGCACTTGCGCCGTGAATACACCCGTGGCGGTTTGCGTCGCCACGATCTTCCTGCTGAACCTCTGCCGCTGTTTGAGCGCTGGCTGCGTCAGGCCTGCGACGCGAAACTCGCCGACCCAACGGCCATGGTGGTTGCCACCGTCGATGAGCGCGGCCAACCCTATCAGCGCATTGTGCTGCTTAAGCATTACGACGAAAAAGGGCTGGTGTTTTATACCAACCTCGGCAGCCGCAAAGCCCATCAGATTGAAAATAACCCGCAGGTCAGCCTGCTGTTTCCGTGGCATATGCTGGAGCGCCAGGTGATGGTGATCGGTAAAGCGGAACGCCTGTCGACGCTGGAGGTGGTCAAATATTTCCACAGCCGCCCGCGTGACAGCCAGATCGGCGCCTGGGTCTCGCAACAGTCGAGCCGGATCTCTGCCCGCGGTATCCTGGAGAGCAAATTCCTCGAGCTGAAGCAGAAATTCCAGCAGGGTGAAGTGCCGCTGCCGAGTTTCTGGGGCGGATTCCGCGTCAGCATCGAGCAGATGGAGTTCTGGCAGGGGGGCGAACATCGCCTGCACGATCGCTTTTTATACCAGCGCGATAACGGCGCCTGGAAAATCGACCGCCTGGCACCGTAATTGCCGAAATTAGTTATCGAAGCGCTGGCGCTGAAAGGGCCGGCGCTTTATTCTATGTACTTTTCGCATCTGGCGAAAAGTCGTGTACCGGCAGAGGTGCAGTCGTTTATACATGGAGAATTTGATGGCAAGCAGTAACTTGATTAAACAATTGCAAGAGCGGGGGCTGGTAGCCCAGGTGACGGACGAGGAAGCGTTAGCAGAGCGACTGGCGCAAGGCCCGATCGCGCTCTATTGCGGCTTCGATCCTACCGCTGACAGCTTGCATTTGGGGCATCTTGTTCCATTGTTATGCCTGAAACGCTTCCAGCAGGCAGGTCATAAACCTGTGGCGCTGGTGGGCGGCGCTACCGGTCTGATTGGCGACCCAAGCTTTAAAGCCGCTGAGCGTAAGCTTAATACCGAGGATACCGTGCAGGAGTGGGTGGATAAAATCCGCAAACAGGTAGCCCCGTTCCTTGATTTTGACTGCGGCGACAACTCGGCGATCGCGGCGAACAACTATGACTGGTTTGGCAGCATGAACGTGCTGACCTTCCTGCGCGATATTGGTAAACACTTCTCTGTTAACCAGATGATCAACAAAGAAGCGGTGAAGCAGCGCCTGAATCGTGACGATCAGGGCATCTCCTTTACTGAGTTTTCTTACAATCTGCTGCAGGGGTACGACTTCGCCTGCCTGAACAAGCTGCACGGCGTGGCGCTGCAGATTGGCGGTTCCGACCAGTGGGGCAACATTACCTCCGGTATCGATCTGACGCGTCGTCTGCACCAGAACCAGGTGTTTGGCCTCACCGTGCCGCTGATTACCAAAGCGGATGGTACCAAATTCGGCAAAACCGAGGGCGGCGCCGTGTGGCTGGATCCGAAAAAGACCAGTCCGTATAAATTCTATCAGTTCTGGATCAACACCGCGGATGCTGACGTCTATCGCTTCCTCAAGTTCTTCACCTTTATGGACATCGCAGAGATCAATGCCCTGGAAGAAGAAGATAAAAACAGCGGTAAAGCGCCGCGCGCCCAGTACGTGCTGGCAGAGCAGGTGACGCGTCTGGTGCACGGCGAAGAGGGTCTGGAAGCGGCGAAACGCATTACCGAGAGCCTGTTCAACGGCAACCTGAGCGACCTGAGCGAAGCTGACTTCGAACAGCTTGCTCAGGACGGCGTGCCGATGATTGAGATGGAAAAGGGCGCCGATCTGCTGCAGGCGCTGGTGGATTCCGAGCTGCAGCCGTCCCGCGGTCAGGCGCGTAAAACCGTCGCCTCTAACGCAGTGACCATCAACGGTGAAAAACAGGCCGATCCGGAATATGTTTTTGCCGACAGCGATCGCCTGTTCGGCCGCTACACCTTGCTGCGCCGCGGTAAGAAGAATTACTGCCTGGTCTGCTGGAAATAAAAAAATACTACCAGGGCGTGGGAAACCACGCCCTTTTTCTTTTTAGGGTTGTGGTAAGAAAATGAAGAACATCCTCGCCATTCAGTCTCACGTTGTGTTTGGCCACGCCGGCAACAGTGCCGCCGAGTTCCCGATGCGCCGCCTGGGCGCCAATGTCTGGCCCCTCAATACCGTACAGTTCTCTAACCACACGCAGTACGGCAAATGGACCGGCTGTGTGATGCCGCCTTCGCACCTGACGGAGATCGTCCAGGGCATCGCCGCTATCGATAAGCTGCAGACCTGTGATGCGGTACTGAGCGGCTATCTCGGCTCTGCTGAACAGGGCGAGCATATCCTGGGCATCGTGCGTCAGGTAAAAGCGGCCAATCCGCCGGCGAAGTATTTTTGTGACCCGGTGATGGGCCATCCGGAGAAGGGCTGCATCGTCGCCCCGGGCGTGGCGGAGTTCCACGTGCGCTATGCACTGCCGGCCAGCGATATCATTGCGCCTAATCTGGTGGAGCTGGAGATCCTCTGCGGTCATCCGGTCGCCAGCGTGAGCGAGGCGGTGGCCGCCGCGCGGGAGCTGATTGCCCAGGGGCCGGAGGTGGTGCTGGTTAAGCATCTTTCCCGCGCCGGCATGAGCATGGACCGTTTTGAGATGCTGCTGGTGACCGCAGATGAAGCCTGGCATATCAGCCGGCCGCTGGTGGATTTTGGCCTGCGTCAGCCGGTGGGCGTTGGCGATGTGACCAGCGGTCTGCTGCTGGTGAAACTGCTGCAGGGCGCCAGCCTGCGCGACGCGCTTGAGCACGTCACCGCCGCAGTGTACGAGATCATGTTGACCACCAAAAACATGCAGGAGTATGAACTGCAGGTGGTGGCGGCGCAGGATCGTATTGCTGTGCCGGAGCACTGCTTCAGCGCCACCCGACTGTAACTTTCCGACTCTGCCCGGCAGAGCGCCGGGCAGTCTCTGGTCTTACTTTAAGCCTTCCGCTGCCAGTGCGTCAGCCACTGCCGGACGCGCCGCCACCTGCGCCATCCAGCTGCCGATATGACTACAGGCGGCCATATCCAGTTTAATCGCATAGCCCCAGCGCAGCACCGTGAACAGATAACCATCGGCGATAGTGAAGCGATGGCCGGTGAGCCACTGTTTATCCGCCAGCGAGGCATCCACGTACTGCAGTTTTTTCTCGAGCAACGCGCGCGCAACGGGCTTATAGTCCTCCGGGGTGTCCGGGCGGAACAGCGGCGTAAAGCCTTTATGCAGTTCGGTAGCGACGTAGTTCAACCATTCCAGGGTCTGGTAACGGGCAACGGAGCCCACGGGCGCCAGAAGATGGCGGTCCGGCACCTGATCGGCGATGTACTGCATAATAGCCACGCCCTCAGTAAGCAGGATGTCATCATCCAGCAGCAGCGCCGGCACCTGACCTTTCGGGTTGATCAGCAGATAATCTTCCCCGTTTTCCAGCTGTTTCCTTGCCAGATCCACGCTCTGCAAAGTGAAATCCAGGCCGCTTTCGCGCAGAGCGATGTGTGAGGCGAGGGAACAGGCGCCGGGTTTGTAGAATAGTTTCATGCGTTACTCCTCGTGGCTGCAGTTTTCTGTATGTTAGTCCCGCCAGGGGTAAAAAAAAAGCCGCTAACCTAACGTTAGCGGCTTAAAAATAATTGGTTTTCCCTGCGGCGTCAGGCTGCCGCGGTTTCGCGTGCTTTTACGTCCGCGCTGTCGTCCTGAGTCATTCGGTTCAGCTTCGGCGCGGTCAGCAGCATCAGGGCGGCGATGACCGCGGTGACGATACCGATCTGCAGGAACACGTGGCCATACACTTCCAGCGACACCAGCGGATCGGTGACGTTTTCCGGTACCGCCATCAGGTTGGCGATTTTCCCGGCGATGATTGCCGCACCGGCGGTGGTGAGGAACCAGCTGCCCATAATGAAGCCCATCAGACGCTGGGGAACCAGCTGAGCGACCATCGCCAGGCCGAGGCCGGAAATCATCAGCTCACCGATAGACTGCAGCGCGTAGCTCAGAATCAGCCAGTTAACCGAGACGATACCGGCGTCGCTGGCGAACTTCGCCCCTAAAGGCAGGACGAGGAACGCGCCGGAGCACAGCACCATACCGATAGCGAACTTGTGCGGCATCGGCAGGCGGTCGCCCATCTTGTTATAGATGGCGGCCAGAATAGGGCTACCAATCATGATCCAGAACGGGTTCAGCGCCTGATACTGTTCCGGCTCGAAGGCGAGGCCGAGGATCGAGTGCTCCACGTTGCGGATAGCAAAGAAGTTCAGAGAGGTCGGCATCTGGCTGTACAGTACGAAGAAGACGATCGCTTCTACCATCAGCAGGAAGGCGACGATCATTTTGCGACGCGCGGCGCCTTTCAGGCCCATCGCCTCTTTGGCGAAAATCACCACGATACCCAGCGCGATGACGCCCAGCGCCATGCGTGCGATACCCTGGTTGTGCAGCAGCCAGGTAGCGATAGCGACCAGCACCACCACGCCAGCGATGGTCGCCAGCAGTTTACCCATATGCACCGGGGCAAAGTCCGGTTTCGAACCGTACTGTTTCACCCATTTCTGGCAGAAGGCGAAGTTAATGATGGTGATCACCATCCCCACCACGCTCAGGGCGAAGGCGACGCTCCAGCCGAAACGCGCGGCCAGCCACGGAGTTGCCAGCATCGAGAAGAACGAACCGATGTTGATGGACATGTAGTACATGGTAAATGCACCGTCCAGACGCGGATCGTTTTTGTCATAGCAGGTAGAAAGCAGGGAAGACGGGTTGGCTTTAAACAGGCCGTTACCGACGGCGATAGTCGCCATACCCATATAGACGATAGCGGCGTCATGACCGGACCAGGCGACCAGCGCATAGCCGATGGCCAGCACGATAGCGCCCAGCATAATGACGCGTTTGGTACCCAGCACTTTATCGCCCAGCCAGCCGCCAATGGCGACCAGGCCATAAACCAGCGCGCTAAAGGAGGAGAACAGAGTAATGGAATCCGCTTCCGACATACCCAGCTGTTTTACCAGGTAAACGGCCATGATCCCTTGCAGGCCGTAGTAACCAAAACGCTCCCACAACTCGATCGAGAAAATGAGATAGAACGCGCGTGGTTGTTTGAAAGCGTTCAGACTCACGCTTTCTGCTGGTTTATTGTTTGCAGTAGACACATATACCTCTTTTTTTACATCCCATATTTACTGGGGGGTGTTCGGGGCGCAATCTCGTTGGACCGCCGCCTTTATAGTTATTCTTGGAGGGAAAACGGCAGGTAATGTTCACTATCCTGGCGCATCAGGCAAGGCCTTTGTAATAATCTGTTACACATAATCAGGGCGGTATAATGCTCCGGTCATATGAATGTTATCCAGAGTTAAATTTCACCGTTACGTTATCGCTGCTATTTTTATCTTTTTGATTCGCCCATTTTTCCCGTAAAGGCGATATATTCTACTGATTGCGCAATAAAGTAGTGATATGGTCCATTATCCTAAAAATTCATGGCTTATTATCCTGGTGATCTTTGATCAGCCGTTGTATTGCCTGACTTTTATTTCCATTTTAATAACATTATTTCAACATCGAGTTGCGAGCATGATCTGGATCACAAATGCATAGAAATTTTGCGCCGCTAAAAAATGAATGAGCTGGTTGTTTGTTATATAACCGGATAATAGCCCATGAAAATGCGGTTTATGTGGTGTTAACGGCGGGTTAAATAGCTAAATGCGGACCATAACCTAAAGTTAGGCTATGGTTGTGAGTAAGACGATCAGGCGTAAACTTTGTCTTTGAATTCGCAAAGGTCTTCAATCAGGCAGGAGCCACAGCGCGGCTTGCGAGCGATACAGGTGTAACGGCCGTGCAGAATAAGCCAGTGATGGCAGTCGACCTTAAACTCGGCGGGAACCACCTTCAGCAGCTTCTCTTCCACCTGTTCGACGTTTTTCCCTGGGGCGAATTGCGTCCGGTTGCAAACGCGGAAGATATGGGTGTCCACGGCGATCGTCGGCCAGCCAAAGGCGGTATTTAGCACCACGTTGGCGGTTTTGCGGCCCACGCCGGGCAATGCCTCCAGGGCCGCTCTGTCCTCCGGTACCTCGCCGTTGTGCTGCTCCAGCAGGATCCGGCAGGTTTTGATGACGTTTTCCGCTTTGCTGTTAAACAGGCCGATGGTTTTGATATAGGATTTCACGCCCTCCACCCCCAGCGCCAGCATCGCCGCAGGCGTATTGGCCACCGGGTAGAGTTTGGCTGTTGCTTTATTGACGCTCACGTCGGTCGCCTGCGCCGAGAGCAGGACGGCAATCAGCAGCTCAAACGGCGAGCTGAAGTGCAGCTCGGTGGTGGGGTGGGGATCGTTGTCCCGTAGCCTGGTAAGGATCGCCAGGCGTTTGGCTTTGTTCATATTACGCTTTCCCTGTCGCGTCAGACGGTGCGACAGAGTCGGCCCGGGCCGCCTGCGCCTTCCGCTGCTTGCTACGTTCATCGATAAGGTATTTTACCGCCAGCATCATGCCGAGGCCAATAAAGGCGCCTGGCGGCAGCATAGCCAGCAGGAAAGGAGTGTCTGTATGGAAAACCTCGATGCGCAGGACCTTTGCCCAACTGCCAAGCAGGCTGTCGGCGCCGTCAAACAGCGTGCCATTGCCGAGGATTTCGCGCAGGGAGCCCAGCACGAACATCGCGCAGGTGGCCCCCATACCGATAGAGAAGCCGTCCAGCGCCGACAGCGCCGGTCCTTTTTTGGCGGCAAAGGCTTCGGCGCGGCCCACCACGATGCAGTTGGTGACGATAAGCGGGATGAAAATCCCCAGCGACTGATACAGACCGAACGCATAGGCGTTGATCAGCATCTGCACCACGCTCACCACCGAGGCGATAATCATCACGTAGATCGGGATCCGAATCTCCGCCGGGGTCCAGCGGCGCAGGCTGGAGATGGTCAGGTTGGTCAGGGTCAACACCAGGGTCGTCGCCAGACCCAGCCCAAGGGCGTTGGTGGCGGTTGAGGTGACCGCCAGCAGGGGACACATCCCTAACAGCTGAACCAGAGCGGAGTTGTTTTTCCACAGACCCTGGACGATGACGTCTTTAACTTCGCTCATGGTTACTCTCCACAGGCGCTGAATTCAGGAAGTTGCGCAGGCAGCGTTTGTGCATACAGGCCTGCGCGCTTAACGGCATTGACCACCGCCCGGGGGGTGATGGTGGCGCCGGTGAACTGGTCAAAATCGCCGCCGTCTTTTTTGACCGCCCAGTGGCTGTCGCCCTGGCCGTGGATGACTTTCCCGGTAAAATGGGTGATCCAGTCCGACAGGCGCAGCTCGATTTTATCCCCCAGACCCGGGGTTTCATGATGCTCGGTCACGCGGGTGCCGAGGATCGTGCCGCTAAAATCGGCGGCCACCAGCAGCTGGATCGCTCCGGAATAGCCATCCGGCGCGGTGGCTTCCATGACCGCGCCGATCGGCTGGTCGTTATTTTTGGCAATCCACACTTTATGCTGGCCTTTGCCCAGCGCCGGGGCGCTGACCAGATAGCAGCTCTTGAGCAGATCGTTATTATAGCGGTCGGCAGGTAAAACCTGGTCGAATAACGCTTTCTGCTGCTGGGCCGCCTGCTGGTCGATGGTGCTTTTGGTCAACTCATTGATCGCCGCCGTTAGCCCGGTGGAGCCGGCGGCAAACAGCGCCAGCGTGACGCCGTGTTTTCGCATGGTTTTTAACATCTTCGCTCTCTCAACGGTGGCCATACGCGCGCGGGCGCGTGTAGTAATCGATCAGCGGCACGGTAATATTCGCCAGCAGAACGGCAAACGCCACGCCGTCCGGGTAACCGCCGAAGCTACGAATAAGCCACACCAACAGGCCGGCGAGGGCGCCAAAGATCAGACGGCCGCGGTTGGTTGTCGAAGCCGTCACCGGGTCGGTCAGAATAAAGAAGGCGCCAAGCATGGTGGCTCCGGAGAGCAAATGCATCTGCGGCGAGGCCAGACTCTGCGGCGAGAAGATCCAGCCGAGGGTCGCGCACAGGCCAAGGCTGACGAGGAAGCTGACCGGGATATGCCAGCGGATCGCTTTCTGCCGCAGCAGAAACAGTCCGCCCGCCAGCCAGGCGATATTCACCCACTGCCAGCCCAGGCCCGCCAGAACGCCGCCGTAAACCGGCAACTGCAGTACCTGCTGGACGCTATGTCCGGCATGCAGGGAGGTTTTGAAGGTATCCAGCGGGGTTGCCTGGCTGATGCCGTCGATACCCAGCCGCAGGCTGACCATGTCGCCTCCGGCGGCGGTATGACCGGTAAAGATCATCTGCAGCGTATCGCTGAACGCCGGGATATGGGCGGCAATCTCGTATGAAGGCAGCCAGGAGGTCATCTGCACCGGGAAGGAAATCAGCAGCACGACGTAGCCGATCATCGCCGGGTTGAAGGGGTTATGGCCGAGTCCACCGTACAACTGCTTGGCGATCACTATGGCAAAGGCGGTGCCGAGCACCACCATCCACCAGGGGGCCAGCGGCGGAATACTCACCGCCAGCAGCAGGCCAGTGAGCAGGGCGGAGTTATCCCTCAGGGTGGACGCAACAGGCTGTTTGCGCAGTTTGAGAATAGCGGCTTCCATTGCCCAGGCCGTCAGAGCGGCGAGGACAATCTGCAGGACGGTGCCCCAGCCGAAAAACCATGTCTGGACCACAATGCCAGGCACGGCGGCGAGCAGCACCAGCAGCATAATGCGCGAAGTCTGCCGCTGGTTATGGGTATAGGGGGAGCTTGCGATTCTGAAAACCATTTATTCCTCGTTAACTGCCTGCTGTGTTGCTTTGCGCGCCTGAACGCGGGCGATCGCCGCGGCGACGGCCGCTTTGCGTGGGTCGTCATTGGCTGCGGTTGACGCGATTTCCGCCTGGGCGGCCTGCTGTTCGGCTTTGCGCGCTTTGGCGCGGGCGATGGCGGCTTCCACCGC
>NZ_JBEAJA010000022.1:0-39383 GCF_040064755.1 Klebsiella sp. GB_Kp056
AACTCGCGACCCCGACCTTGGCAAGGTCGTGCTCTACCAACTGAGCTATTCCCGCGTTACTGCGTTTTTTGCCATATTTCGATGGCGTCGTAATTTGCATTTCTGCGTCGTTACGGGAGGCGCATTATACGAGAATTCGATGCCCCTGCAACCCCCTGTTCATCACTTTTTTGCGTTTTTTGTTTAAATGGATATTTTCTCGCCACCTACGCCGCTGAATTGTATAAATAAGCGTCATTTCGGGCAAAATCGCTTTTTCCGCCCGCCTGAATGACGCAAAATCGCTCGCATCATACAGCGGTGGCGCGACGTAAAACGAGGCCACCACGCCGCCAAACAGGGAATTAGCATGAGAAAAGTCCTCACCGTCCTGCTGCTGAGCACGCTGGCCATCGGAACCGCGTCAGCCGAGACGCTCCATTTTGGCACCAGCACGGCCAATCCGCCGTTTGTCACCGCCAACGGCAAAAATCAGCCTGTCGGCTTCGATATCGATCTTGCCCAGGCCCTGTGCCAGCAGATGCAGGCGCAGTGCCAGTTCACGGCGCAGCGTTTCGATACGCTGATCCCGGCTTTACGCTTCAAGAAATTTGACGCGGTGATTGCCGGCATGGAAGTGATCCCGATGCGTGAGAAGCAGGTCGCCTTCAGCCGTCCCTATCGCCAGGCGCTCTCCGGGGTGGTGATCGTCAACAAAGATGTCGCCCATACCTTTGCCGACCTGAAAGCCAAAAAAGTCGGCGTGGTGAAAGGCACACTGCATCAACACTATCTGCGTGATAAACAGAAAGCCGTACAGGCTGTTCCTTACGACAACGTCGCCAGCGCCCTGGCCGCGCTGAAGGCCGGGCAAATAACCGGCGTCATGGGCGACTTCGCCACCCTCGACGCCTGGCAGCAGGAGAACCCTGACTACGCCATCATGGATGAACGGGCCACCGACCCGGCTTATTACGGTAAGCAGTATGCGATTGCGGTGCGCAAAGACGATCCGGAGCTACTGAATGCGATCAACGATGCCCTGACCGCGGTCATGGCGACGCCTGACTTCCAGCAGATGCAGCAGAAGTGGTTTAAATAACGCAGAAAGGTGTACCGGGCCGCGCACAGGGCCCGGTCGCGGTTTACAGCTTAATGAAATGCTCGCGGTAGTAAGCCAGCTCGGCGACTGATTCGCGGATATCGTCCATCGCCTGATGGGTACCCTGCTTTTTAAAGCCGTCGAGAATTTCCGGCTTCCAGCGACGCGCCAGCTCTTTCAGCGTGCTAACGTCCAGATAGCGATAGTGGAAATAGGCTTCCAGTTGCGGCATGTACTTAAACAGGAAGCGACGATCCTGGCCGATGCTGTTGCCGCAGATCGGCGACTTGCCCGCCGGCACCCACTGCTTAAGAAACTCAATGGTCGCCAGTTCGGCGTCGTGCTCGCTGACGGCGCTGGCCTTCACGCGATCCACCAGCCCGCTGCCGGTATGCGTCCGCACATTCCACTCGTCCATCAGCGCCAGCTGGGCATCCGATTGATGCACCGCGATGGTCGGCCCCTCGGCCAGAATGTTCAGGTTGGCATCGGTCACCAGGGTGGCGATTTCAATAATGCGATCGCGCTCCGGATCCAGCCCTGTCATCTCAAGATCGATCCAAATGAGGTTGTTTTCATTTGCACTCATGCTATTTTCCACCCTTCTTGCGTGACTATATTCATCTAAAATAGCGTGTATCATAGAGGTTTTGCCCCATCAGGGCGACCAGGAGCCAGTTCGATTGAGTAAAAATAAACTCTCCAAAGGCCAGCAGCGCCGCGTCAAAGCCAACCACCAGCGCCGTCTGAAAACCACTGCGGAGAAGGCCGACTACGATGACAACCTGTTTGGCGACACGTCGGAAGGCATTGTCATCAGTCGCTTTGGCATGCATGCCGACGTCGAATCCGCTGACGGCAGCGTGCATCGCTGCAATATCCGCCGGACGATCCGTTCGCTGGTCACCGGCGACCGCGTGGTCTGGCGGCCGGGTAAAGACGCCGCCGACGGCGTAAGCGTCAAAGGGATCGTCGAAGCGGTTCACGATCGCGCCTCCGTCCTGACGCGCCCGGATTTTTACGACGGCGTGAAGCCTATCGCCGCCAATATCGACCAGATCGTGGTGGTTTCCGCGATCCTGCCTGAGCTGTCGCTGAATATTATCGATCGCTATCTGGTGGCCTGCGAGGCGCAGGATATCGAGCCGTTAATCGTCCTGAACAAAATCGATCTGCTGGATGACGATGGCCTGCGCTTCGTCAATGAGCAAATGGACATCTACCGCAACATCGGTTACCGCGTACTGCTGGTCTCCAGCCGTACTCAGGACGGCCTCAAGCCGCTGGAAGCGGCCCTGACCGACCGCATCAGCATCTTCGCCGGGCAGTCCGGGGTGGGTAAATCAAGCCTGCTGAACGCCCTGCTGGGGCTGAATGAGGATCAGATCCTCACCAATGATGTCTCGGACGTTTCCGGCTTAGGCCAGCACACCACCACCGCGGCGCGCCTCTACCACTTCCCGCACGGTGGCGATGTGATTGATTCACCGGGGGTACGTGAGTTCGGCCTGTGGCATCTGGAAGCGGAACAAATCACCAACGGCTTTGTCGAATTCCATGATTATTTAGGCCGTTGCAAATATCGCGACTGTAAACACGATACCGATCCTGGCTGTGCGCTTCGCGAAGCGGTAGAGAGCGGCAAGATCGCCGAAAGCCGTTTCGAGAACTACCACCGCATCCTGGAAAGCATGGCGCAGGTACAGGTAAAAACGCGTAAAAACTTTTCCTCGACCGATGACTGACCATTAAGCTGAGCGTCACGTCAGGCGCTGCCGGGTAGCGGTGATGACGCGGCTTACGCGGATGCCATTTGGCGAGTTTTACGTATAGAATCGTCCCCTTTTTTCAGGTCCCCGCCCGCAGGCGGGGTCAGGAACGACATATCATGGCCTGGAGGCTACTTTGTTAAACGATCTTAAACTTTCACTGCAATACATTCTGCCTAAACTGTGGCTCACCCGCCTCGCAGGCTGGGGTGCGAGCAAACGCGCAGGTTGGCTGACGAAGCTGGTCATCGATCTGTTCGTGAAATACTACAAGGTCGATATGAAAGAGGCGCAGAAGCCGGATACCGCGGCCTATCGCACCTTCAACGATTTCTTTGTGCGCCCGCTGCGCGACGACGTTCGCCCGCTGAATACCGATCCTAACGTACTGGTGATGCCGGCCGACGGCGTGATCAGCCAGCTTGGTGCCATTGAGAACGATAAAATTCTGCAGGCCAAAGGCCACGACTACAGCCTGGAAGCCTTACTGGCCGGCAACTACCAGATGGCCGACCTGTTCCGTAACGGCAGCTTCGCCACCACCTATCTGTCGCCGCGCGACTATCACCGCGTGCACATGCCGTGCAACGGTATCCTGCGCGAAATGATCTACGTTCCTGGCGACCTGTTCTCCGTTAACCATCTGACGGCGCAGAACGTGCCGAACCTGTTCGCCCGTAACGAGCGCGTCATCTGCCTGTTTGATACTGAGTTTGGCCCGATGGCGCAAATTCTGGTGGGCGCGACTATCGTCGGCAGCATCGAGACCGTGTGGTCCGGCACCGTAACCCCGCCGCGCGAAGGCATTATTAAACGCTGGACCTGGCCCGCTGGCGACAGCGAAGGCTCCGTCGCCCTGCTGAAAGGCCAGGAGATGGGCCGCTTCAAACTGGGCTCCACCGTGATCAACCTGTTTGCCCCGGGCCAGGTGAAGCTGGTCGACACGCTGCAAAGCCTGTCCGTGACTAAAATCGGCCAACCGCTGGCGACAACGGTGGAAGCAACCACCGCCGCTGAACCGGCGCCGTTACCGGAAGAAGAGATCCGCGCCGAACATCGCGCCAGCCCGCTGGTTGACGATAAACAAGACCAAGGTTAATTCTTCAGCAAAAGGGTTATGCCGTGCGCCTGATATACACTTTCCTGTTGGCCTTGAGCCTCAGTTTCGGGGCGTACGCTGCGACAGCCCCGGATGCTAAACAGATAACCCAGGAACTGGAACAGGCGAAGGCGGCAAAGCCCGCCCAGCCTGAAACCGTTGAAGTTCTGCAGTCCGCCCTGAACGCGCTTGAGGAGAGAAAATCGTCTCTCGAGCGCGCCCGTCAGTATCAGGACGTTATCGACAATTTCCCCAAACTGTTTCAAAGCCTGCGTGCCCAGCTCAATAATCTGAGCGAAGAGCCGCGCCAGGTGCCAGTCGGCCTGACCGCCGATGCGCTGAACCAGGAGATCCTCCAGGTCAGCAGCCAGCTGCTGGAGTCAAGCCGTCAGGCGCAGCAGGAGCAGGATCGCGCGCGTGAAATCGCCGACTCCCTGAACCAGCTGCCGCAGCAGCAAACCGACGCCCGGCGTCAGCTCAATGAGGTTGAGCGCCGCATCGGCACGCAAACCGGCAACAATGCTCTCGCCCAGGCGCAAAATCTTGCCCTGCAGGCGGAATCGGCGCGCCTGAAGGCGCTGGTGGATGAGCTCGACCTCGCCCAGCTTTCCGCCAATAACCGCCAGGAGCTGTCGCGCGCCCGTTCTGAACTGGCGCAAAAGCAGAGCGAGCAGCTGGATGCCTATCTGCAGGCGCTGCGTAATCTGCAGAACAGCCAGCGCCAGCGGGAGGCGGAAAAAGCGCTGGAGAGTACCGAACTGCTGGCGGAGAACAGTGAAAACCTGCCGCCGGACATCACCGCCCAGTTTAAAGTCAACCGCGAACTCTCCCAGGCGCTGAACCAGCAGGCGCAGCGTATGGATCTGGTGGCGTCCCAGCAGCGGCAGGCGACGAATCAAACGCTGCAGGTGCGTCAGGCGTTAAACACCCTGCGCGAGCAGTCGCAGTGGCTGGGCTCCTCCAATCTGCTGGGCGAAGCCCTGCGCGCCCAGGTGGCGCGGCTGCCGGAGCGCCCTCGCCCGCAGCAGCTGGATACGGAAATGGCGCAGCTGCGCGTGCAGCGTCTGCGCTTTGAGGATTTACTCAGTAAGCAGCCGCAGCTGCGGCAGATCCGCCAGGCCGACGGCGAACCGCTGACCAGCGAGCAGAACAAGATCCTGCAGGCGCAGCTACGCACGCAGAACGAGCTGCTGAACTCGCTGCTGCGCGGCGGCGATACCCTGATGCTGGAGCTCACCAAGCTGAAGGTCGCCAACGGCCAGCTGGAAGACGCGCTGAAGGAGATCAACGAAGCCACCCACCGCTATCTGTTCTGGACTTCGGACGTCAGCCCCATCGGCTTCTCCTGGCCGCTGGAGATCGTCCAGGATCTGCGGCGCCTGATCTCCCTGGATACCATCAGCGAGCTGGGTAAAGCCAGCGCGATGATGCTCACCAGCAAAGAGACCCTGCTACCGCTGTTTGCCGCCCTGCTGCTGGTTGGCTTCAGCATCAGCTCGCGGCGCCATTTCACCCGCTTCCTTGAGCGCTCCAGCGCTCGGGTGGGGAAAGTCACCCAGGATCACTTCTGGCTGACGCTGCGCACGGTCTTCTGGTCGATACTGGTGGCTTCGCCGCTGCCGGTGCTGTGGATGACGCTCGGCTATGGTCTGCAGTCCGCCTGGCCCTTCCCGCTGGCGGTGGCGATTGGCGATGGGGTCACCGCGACGGTGCCTCTGCTGTGGGTGGTGATGATCTGCGCCACCTTCGCCCGGCCAAACGGGCTGTTTATCGCCCACTTCGGCTGGCCGCGTAACCGCGTGGCGAAAGCGATGCGCTACTACCTGATGAGCATCGGACTGATTGTGCCGCTGATAATGGCGCTGATCATGTTCGATAATCTTAACGACCGCGAGTTCTCCGCCTCGCTGGGCCGCCTGTGCTTCCTGCTGATCTGCGGCGCGCTGGCGGTGGTCACCCTCAGCCTTAAGCATGCCGGCATCCCGCTCTACCTGGATAAAGAGGGGAATGGCGACAATATGGTGAACCGCCTGCTGTGGAACCTGATGCTTGGCGCCCCGCTGGTAGCCATGCTGGCGGCCGCCGTCGGCTACCTCGCCACCGCTCAGGCGCTGCTGGCGCGTCTGGAAACCTCCGTCGCCATCTGGTTCCTGCTGCTGGTGGTCTATCACATTATCCGCCGCTGGATGCTGATCCAGCGGCGCCGACTGGCCTTCGACCGGGCCCGCCATCGTCGCGCGGAAATTCTCGCCCAGCGAGCCCGCGGCGAAGATGAGCCTGTTCACGTCAGCAGCCCGGAAGGGTCGGTGGAGACGGAGGTCAGCGAGGTCGATCTCGATGCCATCAGTACCCAGTCGCTGCGTCTCGTGCGCTCTCTGCTGATGCTGATCGCGCTGCTGTCAGTCATCGTGCTGTGGTCGGAAATTCACTCGGCGTTTGGCTTCCTCGAGAATATCTCGCTGTGGGACGTCACCTCGACGGTGCAGGGGGTGGAAAGCCTCGAGCCCATCACCCTTGGCGCGGTGCTGATTGCCATTCTGGTGCTGATCATCACCACTCAGCTGGTGCGCAACCTGCCGGCGCTGCTGGAGCTGGCGATCCTCCAGCACCTCGATTTAACGCCCGGCACCGGCTACGCCATCACCACCATCACCAAGTATTTGCTGATGCTGATCGGTGGGCTGGTGGGCTTCTCGATGATCGGCATTGAGTGGTCGAAGCTGCAGTGGCTGGTCGCCGCGCTGGGTGTGGGTCTCGGGTTTGGCCTGCAGGAGATCTTCGCTAACTTTATCTCCGGCCTGATTATCCTGTTTGAAAAGCCGATCCGCATCGGCGATACGGTCACCATCCGCGACCTGACGGGCAGCGTCACCCGCATCAATACCCGCGCCACCACCATCAGCGACTGGGACCGGAAAGAGATTATCGTGCCGAACAAGGCGTTCATCACCGAACAGTTTATCAACTGGTCGCTGTCGGACTCGGTCACCCGCGTGGTGTTGACGGTGCCGGCTCCGGTGGATGCCGATACCGAAGAGGTGACCAAGATCCTCATCGCCGCGGCGCATCGCTGTTCGCTGGTCATCGATACCCCGGCGCCGGAGGCGTTTCTCGTCGACCTGCAGCAGGGGATCCAGATTTTCGAGCTGCGTATTTTTGCCGCCGAGATGGGGCACCGCATGCCGCTACGCCATGAGATGCATCAGCTGATCCTGGCGGGCTTCCGCGAGCATGGCATTGATATGCCGTTCCCTCCGTTCCAGATGCGGCTGGAAAGTATCGACGGCAGGCAAAGCAGTAAAACCATGACCTCGGCCGGGAAAACCAGCCGACGTACGGCTGGCAGCCTGTAGGCCATACCCTGCCCGGCGGCGGCGCCGGGCAGGCTTTCTAGCTCGCCATCAGGCGCGGTCGACCGTAAAGGCGATCACTTCGCCGATGCTTTCAGCGCCCAGCGCCAGCATCACCACGCGATCAACGCCCAATGCCACGCCGGAGCAGTCCGGCAGACCTGCCTCCAGCGCCGCCAGCAGGTTGTTATCGATGGGCTGCTGCGGGAGGCCGCGCGCGGCCCGCTTGCGATTGTCCTGCTCAAAGCGCAGGCGCTGCTCATGGGCGTCGGTCAGTTCGTGGAAACCATTCGCCAGCTCAATTCCTTTGTAATAGACCTCGAAGCGCTCAGCGACCCGATGATCTTCCGGGCTGATCTGCGCTAAAGAGGCCTGAGTCGCCGGGAAATGATAAATGAACGTCGGCCGATCTTTGCCGATGTGCGGCTCCACGCCCATGGTGAACAGCAGTTGCAGCAGCGTGTCGCGATCTTCTTCAGTATCGGCGATATTGCTCAGATCCAGCTTCGCCGCGACTTCGCGCAGCTGCGCTTTATCGGCAGAGAGCGGGTCAATATCCAGATGACGCTGGAACGCCTGCTGATAGGAGAGGCTTTCCGCCGGCTGGCACTCCAGCACCTGCTGCAGCAGATCGTCCACCTCGTTGATCAGACGATACATGTCATAGCACGGACGATACCACTCCAGCATGGTGAATTCCGGATTGTGATGCCGCCCCATCTCTTCATTACGGAAGCTGCGGCACAGCTGGAAAACCGGGCCGCAGCCCGCCGCCAGCAGGCGCTTCATATGGTATTCCGGACTGGTCATCAGGTACAGATTGAGTCCCTGTGAGTGGCCCGGGCCGACGAAACGGGTTTCAAACGGGAACAAATGGATATCCGTTACCGTCGCCTGACTCATGCAAGGCGTCTCCACCTCCAGCACGCCGCGATCGGTAAAGAACCGGCGGATTTCCGCCATCACCGCCGCGCGTTTCAACAGATTGGGAATGGGTGCGCTCGGCTGCCAGGTTGCCGTCTCGCTCATGGTACTTTCTCCGATTGCAAACAAGGGCACGAAGTCTACTCGCAACCGGCGAGTGAAACAAATTTTGTGCAATCCCCGGCAGATTACATGCCATTAATCTATCGTTAACCTAAATGCATAAATATCACTGATAAATAACCGCACATATCGATAAAAAAATCGAACACGTCAATTTTCCATACTGACCCTACGGCTATACTCCTGTACCTATAAAGGAGCAGTGATACTTTTTCGCCAGCCCGGCGGCGAAATACACTAAAACTGGAGGAATGTCGTGCACACTTTTCAAGCCGATCTCGCCGTAATTGGCGCCGGCGGGGCAGGCCTTCGCGCCGCTATCGCCGCCGCCCAGGCCAACCCCAATGCCAAAATCGCCCTGATTTCTAAAGTCTATCCGATGCGCAGCCATACGGTCGCTGCAGAAGGGGGGTCCGCAGCCGTTGCCCAGGATCACGATAGCTTTGAGTACCATTTTCACGACACCGTCGCCGGAGGCGACTGGCTGTGCGAGCAGGATGTCGTCGACTATTTCGTTCACCACTGCCCGACGGAAATGACCCAGCTGGAACAGTGGGGATGCCCGTGGAGCCGCCGCCCTGACGGCAGCGTTAACGTCCGGCGCTTCGGTGGCATGAAGATCGAACGTACCTGGTTTGCCGCCGATAAAACCGGCTTCCACATGCTGCATACCCTCTTCCAGACCTCCCTTCAGTTTCCCCAAATTCAACGCTTTGATGAACATTTCGTCCTTGATCTGCTGGTCGATGACGGCCAGGCCCGCGGCCTGGTGGCGATGAATATGATGGAAGGCACGCTGGTGCAGATCCGCGCCAACGCGGTGGTGCTGGCCACCGGCGGCGCCGGACGCGTCTATCGCTACAACACCAACGGCGGCATCGTTACCGGTGACGGGATGGGGATGGCGCTGGGCCACGGCGTGCCGCTGCGCGATATGGAATTCGTGCAGTATCACCCGACCGGCCTGCCGGGCTCCGGGATCCTGATGACCGAAGGCTGCCGCGGTGAAGGCGGGATTCTGGTCAACAAAAACGGCTATCGCTATCTGCAGGATTACGGCATGGGCCCGGAAACCCCGCTCGGCGAACCGAAGAACAAATATATGGAGCTGGGCCCACGCGACAAAGTGTCCCAGGCCTTCTGGCACGAATGGCGGAAAGGGAACACCATTCCCACGCCGCGCGGCGACGTGGTCTACCTCGATCTGCGCCACCTCGGCGAGAAAAAGCTGCTGGAGCGCCTGCCGTTTATCTGTGAGCTGGCGAAAGCCTACGTCGGCGTCGACCCGGTGAAAGAACCGATTCCGGTACGCCCGACCGCGCACTACACCATGGGCGGCATCGAAACCGATCAACAGTGCGAAACCCGCATCAAAGGGCTGTTTGCCGTGGGCGAATGCTCGTCCGTTGGTCTGCACGGCGCCAACCGCCTGGGCTCCAACTCGCTGGCCGAGCTGGTGGTCTTCGGCCGCCTGGCCGGGGAACAGGCCATGCAGCGCGCCGCGCAAGCGGGCGAGACGAACGGCTCCGCCCTCGATGCGCAGGCTGCCGATGTGGAGCGTCGTCTGAAAGATCTCGTCAACCAGGAGGGTAACGAAAACTGGGCGAAAATCCGCGACGAAATGGGGCTCTCGATGGAGGAAGGCTGCGGCATCTACCGGACGCCAGAGCTGATGCAGAAAACTATCGACAAGCTGGCTGAGCTGCAGGAGCGCTTTAAGCGCGTGCGCATTACCGACAACTCCAGCGTATTCAACACCGATCTGCTTTACACCATTGAGCTGGGACACGGTTTAAACGTTGCCGAATGTATGGCGCACTCGGCCATCGCCCGTAAAGAATCGCGCGGTGCGCACCAGCGTCTGGATGAAGGCTGTACCGAACGCGACGACGTCAACTTCCTCAAACATACGCTCGCCTTCCGCGAGGCTGATGGCACCACCCGCCTGGAATATGGCGATGTGAAGATCACCACGCTGCCGCCGGCGAAACGTGTTTATGGCGCTGAGGCGGAAGCGGCTGAGAAGAAGGAGACCACCCATGGCTGAGATGAAAAACCTGAAAGTCGAAGTGGTGCGTTACAACCCGGAGGTCGACACGGCACCGCACAGCGCGTTCTATGACGTGCCTTACGATGAGCAGACCTCGCTGCTGGACGCGCTGGGCTACATTAAAGACAACCTGGCGCCCGACCTGAGCTACCGCTGGTCCTGCCGGATGGCGATCTGCGGCTCCTGCGGCATGATGGTCAATAAGGTACCGAAGCTGGCCTGTAAAACCTTCCTGCGGGATTACACCAAAGGCATCAAGGTTGAAGCGCTGGCCAACTTCCCGATCGAGCGCGATCTGGTAGTGGATATGACCCACTTTATCGAAAGTCTGGAGGCCATTAAGCCGTATATCATCGGCAATAACCGCACCCCGGACCAGGGACCAAACAAGCAGACGCCGGCCCAGATGGCCAAATACCATCAGTTCTCCGGCTGTATCAACTGCGGACTGTGCTATGCCGCCTGTCCGCAGTTCGGCCTGAATCCGGAGTTTATCGGCCCGGCGGCGATCACCCTCGCACACCGCTATAACGAAGACAGCCGCGACCACGGCAAAAAGGAACGCATGGCGCAGCTTAACGGCCAGAACGGCGTCTGGACCTGTACTTTCGTGGGCTACTGCTCGGAAGTGTGTCCGAAGCACGTCGACCCGGCGGCCGCGATCCAGCAGGGCAAGGTGGAAAGTTCGAAAGACTTTCTTATCGCCACCCTGAAACCACGCTAAGGAGTGCATTATGACGACGAAACGCAAACCCTACGTGCGGCCGATGACCTCCACCTGGTGGAAAAAGCTGCCGTTTTATCGCTTCTACATGGTGCGGGAAGGCACGGCGGTACCGACGGTCTGGTTTAGCATTGTGCTGATTTACGGGCTGTTTGCCCTCAAGCACGGCGCCGAAAGCTGGGCGGGATATATCGGATTCCTGCAAAATCCAGTGGTGGTGATCCTCAATCTGATCACCCTGGCGGCGGCGCTGCTGCACACCAAAACCTGGTTCGAGCTGGCGCCGAAAGCCGCCAACGTCATCATCAAAGGCGAAAAAATGGGGCCAGAGCCGGTGATTAAAGGTCTCTGGGTGGTGACGGCGGTGGTCACCGTGGTGATCCTGTTTGTCGCCCTGTTCTGGTAAGGAGGCTGAGATGATTAATCCCAATCCGAAACGTTCCGATGAACCCGTTTTCTGGGGGCTGTTTGGCGCTGGCGGCATGTGGGGCGCGATTGTCGCGCCGGTGATGGTGCTGCTGGTGGGCATTTTGCTGCCGCTGGGGCTCGCCCCGGCCGACGCCTTCAGCTATGAGCGCGTGCTGGCCTTTGCCCAAAGCTTTATCGGCCGCGCGTTCATCTTTCTGATGATTGTCCTGCCGCTGTGGTGTGGGCTGCATCGTATTCACCACGCCATGCACGACCTGAAAATCCATGTGCCAAACGGCAAATGGGTCTTCTACGGTCTGGCGGCGATCCTCAGCGTCATTACTCTCGTTGGCGTACTGTTTATCTGATCCTGCAAGAGCCCGGCAGCAATTCTGCTACCGGGCTCGCTTCATAGAAAAATCTTGCCGCCTTTGCCCTGCCGGACTCTACACTTAGCTTAAAAGCCAGCAAGGAGCATACCATGCGTATCCTGCCGATAATCACCGCGGTCGCCGTCTCGTTCCTGTCTGTCGCCTGCAGCACCCCTGCCCCGCCGCCGGGCGTCACCGTGGTCACCCCCTTCGACGTTCAGCGCTATCTGGGTACCTGGTACGAAATCGCCCGCTTCGACCATCCTTTTGAAAGCGGGCTTGAAAAGGTCACGATCGCCTGGCAGCCGCGCGATGACGGCGGTCTGGACGTGGTCAATAAAGGCTATAACCCCGACCGCGACATGTGGCAGAAAACGAACGGGGTGGCGTATTTTACCGGCGAACCCAGCCGCGCCGCGCTGAAGATCTCCTTCTTCGGCCCCTTCTATGGCAGCTATAACGTCATTGCGCTGGATAAGGAGTATCGGTACGCGCTGGTCTGCGGCCCCGACCGCGACTATCTCTGGCTACTGGCGCGAGCCCCCACCATCGCCCCGGAAGTCAGGCAGCAGATGCTGGATATTGCCACCCGGCAGGGTTTTGATATCAGCAAACTGGTCTGGGTCAATCAGCGCTACAACTAGTGCGCGCTGATCTTCAGGCCAATGATGCCGACCACGATGCAGACAAGACTGGCGATACGCATAGCGCTGGCGGATTCACCTAACAGTACGATACCGGTCACAGCGGCGCCCACGGCGCCGATCCCCGTCCAGACGGCGTAAGCGGTACCCACCGGCAGGGTTTTCATCGCCCATGAAAGCAGCGCCATGCTGACGACCATCGCGACGATGGTGATGACGCTGGGAACCAGACGGCTAAAGCCATGGGTATATTTCAGGCCGACGGCCCACACCACTTCCAGCAGGCCAGCGATAAATAAGACTATCCAGGACATAAGGCTCCTTTGCTGGGGCCGTCCCCGGATGAGAAACGCTTACGGGTCGTCCCGTAAGGTGGATGAAAAGTCGTAGTGAGTATATCCAACAGAATGGGGGAAGTGAAGAACGGTACGGCGCAAAACCGTACCGTCGAAGGCTGTTATTGCTGAGCTTTGGTTGCTGCGCCAGAGATTGCGCTGCCGCCCTCTGAAATATCCTGACCCACACCGCGCGTGGTGTTACAAGCGGTCAGTGCTGAGGAGAGGACCAAAACCGTAAAGAACGCTGCAATCGTTTTTTTCACCATAATGTCATCCTTAGTGTCAGTTTTGTTTTCATGCCCTATAAGCATAGACAAACCGTCCACAGATGAAGGGATCTTTGCGTTTTTTAAGAGAAAAGGAGTATTCGTGAAGGAAGCAGGCGCACTGGAAGGCGAGCGCGGCAGGCGAAACGGAAGGAAGTCAGCTTACAGCGCGAGAGATGGCGTGGCCCAGGCCCTGAATATCTTCACCGAAACCGCGGGCGGTATTGCAGCCAGACAGCAGTGCGCTGCTCAGAAACAGTAACGCCAGGAGTTTTACGCTGCGCTTCATGTGTCGTGCTCGTCGTGCCAGTACAGAAAGAGCAGCGCAGCACAGAGGCTGCGCCAGTCATCATGACGTGAAATTACTTCACGCGGGATACGTATTCGCCAGAGCGAGTATCCACTTTGATCACTTCGCCAATCTGGACGAACAGCGGCACTTTAACCACAGCGCCAGTAGACAGGGTCGCTGGTTTACCACCAGTACCCGCGGTGTCGCCTTTCAGACCTGGGTCGGTTTCAACGATTTCCAGCTCAACGAAGTTCGGCGGGGTGACCGCGATCGGCTGGCCGTTCCACAGGGTCACGATGCACTCAGCCTGATCCAGCAGCCATTTGGCATTGTCACCGATCGCTTTCGCGTCAGCAGACAGCTGTTCGAAGGTTTCGTTGTTCATGAAGTGCCAGAACTCACCGTCGTTATACAGGTAAGTCAGGTTCATATCGACAACGTCCGCGCCTTCTGCAGAATCAGTAGATTTGAAGGTTTTCTCAACGCGGGTGCCGGTCAGCAGACGGCGCAGCTTAACGCGCGCAAACGCCTGACCTTTACCTGGTTTAACGAATTCGCTGGCTTCTACCGCATAAGGTTCGCCATCTAACATGATTTTAAGACCAGCACGAAAATCGTTGCTATAGTAAGTCGCCATAAGGCCCTCTGAAATTGTTTAACTGGTAGCTAAGCCACAAAATGGCGCATATTGTAACCCTAAATACCCCATCCAGAGAAGATTGGATAACGCAACTTGCCAATGTTGTGACCAGTCCTGATGAACTGCTGCGTCTTTTAAATGTAGACGCTGATGAAAAACTGCTGGCCGGACATGAGGCCAGACGCCTGTTCCCGCTGCGAGTCCCGCGCGCGTTTATTGCCCGAATGGAGAAAGGCAACCCTGACGATCCGCTGCTTCGTCAGGTACTTACCGCCGAAGAGGAGTTTATCGTCGCCCCCGGCTACTCCACCGATCCGCTGGAAGAACAGCACAGCGTCGTGCCCGGCCTGTTGCACAAATATCGCAACCGGGCCCTGCTGTTGGTGAAAGGCGGTTGCGCGGTCAATTGCCGTTACTGCTTCCGCCGCCACTTCCCTTATGCCGAAAATCAGGGCACCAGGCGCAACTGGCAGACGGCAATGAACTATATCGCTGAGCATCCGCAGCTTGATGAAATCATCTTCTCCGGCGGCGACCCGTTGATGGCGAAGGACCATGAGCTTGACTGGCTAATGACCCAGCTGGAAGCCATTCCGCACGTTAAGCGTCTGCGTATTCACAGCCGCTTGCCAATCGTGATCCCGGCGCGTATCACCGAGACGCTGACCAGCCGCTTCCACCGTTCGTCGCTGCAGGTGATCCTGGTTAACCACGTCAACCACGCTAATGAAATTGACGGCGAGTTTCGCGCGGCGATGGCCATGCTGCGTCAGGCGGGCGTCACGCTGCTTAACCAGAGCGTGCTGCTGCGCGGGGTGAATGATAACGCGCAAACCCTGGCCGATCTCAGCAATGCGCTGTTCAATGCCGGGGTAATGCCCTACTACCTGCACGTGCTGGACCGGGTACAAGGGGCGGCACACTTTATGGTCAGCGATGATGAAGCCCGTGAAATCATGCGTGAACTGTTGACCCTCATCTCCGGCTATATGGTGCCGAAGCTGGCGCGAGAGATCGGCGGCGAACCCAGCAAGACGCCGCTGGATTTAGGTCTGAAGCAGCGTTAGCTCCCCTCCCTTGTCTGCCAGGTCGTGCTGGCAGACATCTTAATATGAATACACCGTCAGGTTGGGACTAACATACTCGGCAATCCACTTTACCGTTACCTTCTCGATATAAACCCCAGTGGCGGCGTATTATCGATGTAACACGATCAGTACGATAACATTGATAACTATCATCACGACAATCAGCGCGATTAACCAGGTGGGCACTTTAAAGGTTATATGTAATCGTTCCGATACTTTCTCTGCCACCTTCACGCTATTTTCCCGCCTATCATTCTCCTGGATTGCTAAATTCACTGGTAGTGGAAGACTTAATTTATGGTCAATTTTCCCCGTATCATTGAAAATGACATCAGCAGTTTTACTACTGTGAAAATGCGTTAATCTTTCCCGATTCATATTCTCACACTCTTCATCCGAGAGCGGGATAACTAAAGTATCCGGGGCGACGCTAAAGCCTTTTTGTCTGACGGTGATAATGATATCCTCAGATAGTCCGGCTTTGAGCAGCGATTTTCTCAACAAAGAGATATTTTGATAAAATGTATTTTGCGAAACTACCACTCCCCGTGTTTCCCATACAGCCGCCAGAAATTCATCCCGAGAAATCACTTTGCCGCAATTCTGCAATAGCAGCAGCAAGCATCTGGCGGTAGGCGCATTGAGGCTGATGCTCTCCCCATTCCCGGCAAGCGGTCGCAGCTCATTCATATTGGCATTAAATATAATTTCCTGATTAATTATACAGCCATTAAATAATGCAATGTCATCCATATCCTTGCCCCACGCAACCCTATTATCCATAACAAAAATAAATAATCCCAGCTAAACCATGGCGTGAACATTATCGCTTCAGACAGAAGCGGGGTCAGTTCACATTGAACTTCAGCTTTGAGGATACCGCATAAAAAATGACAAGCGATAGTTATCTTGTTTAAAAGCCACATTTTCGGATTAAATTTATCTCAACCTAACTCAACATCTCATTAGAAAAGGTCATTATTAAATTCACGCGTGCTTCATCAAGAATTCACAAGCATTTTTTGCACCAGACTTTTAAATTACCCCCGCTTCTCCATGGTTCGCTATGGCAAGTGATATTGTAGCGTCGTTCAACAGGAAGGTAGGTTTCAGCACTGTATAAGGAATGCTGGCGCTTATTTTCAATATCAATAGGAATGTATACTCCATTCCCATGATAACTGTTATCGATTCTACACAGGACTAAGTATCTATATATGGATTAATTAAATGAAAAAGACAATCGTAGCTGTAATGGTCGCTGCTTCTGCAGTTCTGAGTGCTCAGGTAATGGCAACCAACACCGCTCAGGTAACTGTACTGGGTGAAGTCTCTGATGCAGCTAACTCTTGCGTCGTGACTCCGACGGGTACCCTGAACAACGGTATCGTTCAGCTGATGACCGTGACCACTACCGAAGCGAATGCTGAAGCGGCTGGTGCTCTGTTTAAAACTCAGGACTTCGGTTTTGACGTGAAAGACTGCGCACAGGGTAGCGCCACTCCGGTTACTGCTGTAACCGTCAATGTGACCGGTGCCTCCAGCAACGCTAACATCCTGGACAACACCGCACCTGGCGGCGCTACCGGCATTGGTATCGGTATCCAGCGCGTACGTGATGCTCACCGCGTAGGCTTCGACGGTTCTGACCTGATGACCGAAAGCTACACTGCAGCTGGCGGCACTCAGCTGAAGTACACCACTGGTTATGTGAAAGTGAACTCCGCGACTCCGGTTACCGAAGGTCCGGTTAAAGGTGTTGCGACCTTTACTATCGATTATACCCTCTAAATTTTCCCCGAAGGGCTCCGCTTCACAGCGGGCCCTTTTTCGCATTCAGAGAAAAACCATGTTCAGGAACTTATTAAATATCACCGCATCCTGTGCATTACTCCTCAGTAGTATTGCCCATGCTGGTATTGTGATTGAATCCACACGCTACCTCTATAAAGAAGGTGCGCGTGAAATCACCGCGCAAATCGAAAATAAAGATGACATCCCTTATCTGATTAAATCCTGGGTTGAAGCGCCGGCAGGGAAAACGCCCTCTTTTATGGCTACACCTCCGTTATTCCGCCTTGAGGGTAAGCAGCAGAATACCGTGCGTCTATTTTCTACCGGAAACGTCAATGCCCCGAACGACCGGGAATCCATATACTATTTTAACGTGATGGCCATCCCGCCGGCGGACGATGAGAAAGCCAACGCCAATACTATTCAACTGGCGGTCCGCCACCGCATGCGTCTGGTCTATCGTCCAAAAGCACTTTTCGACCTTTCTCCAAACATTGAAGCCAAAAAACTCGAATGGCGGAAATCAGGCACAAAACTGACGATTAAAAATCCGACACCGTTTTTCTTCTATTTCCATAGTGTTCAGATTGGTAGCAAAGAAGTGAAGCCGGAAGTCAACTCGGTCGCTCCAATGACGACCAAAGAAGTGACATTAAAAGAAAATATCAATGCCTCCAGCGTCAACTGGAAAGTAGTTAATGATTATGGCGGAGCAGGATCGCTCTATTCCTCATCGCTGTAATAAGAATTTTATTTTATCATTATAGGGATGTGTCTATGCCAAATAAGAATAATGGATTATTCAAACTATCCGCGGTCTTCCTCGCAATGCTTCCGGCATTGCTTTCTGGTTTGAATAATAAAGCGCAAGCACGTGACTTTTTCGATCCCTCATTCATTAGCTCATTGAATGGTAGCGATCCATCAACCACTCCCGACTTATCTATTTTCCAGACGCAGAACGCACAGGCGCCAGGGGATTATCGGGTAGATATCATGTTTAATGGTCGCTATCTGGATACCAGGACAATGAAGTTTGTTGCGAATAGCCGTGCCACTGGGAATAATCGAGAGCCCGCCCTGGTGCCCTGTTTGAGCCTGAAAACATTGGCAGAGTATGGCGTACGGGTTAAAGCCTTTCCCGAACTGGTCGAGGATAAAAACGGCTGCGCCAATCTTTCAGTCATCCCGGATACCAAAGCGGATTTCGACTTTACCGTCCAGCGCTTGAATATATCCATTCCGCAGGCGGCACTATCTACCACCGCGCAGGGATATATTCCACCGGAACAGTTTGATGACGGCATCAACGCCCTGCTGGTGAACTATCAGTTCAGCGGCTCAAACGACATGCAGGCCAATGACGAATACTACAGCCTGAACCTGCAGTCTGGCCTCAACGTTGGCCCATGGCGTATCCGTAACCTCAGCACCTGGAATAAAAACAACGGCGATGCGGGTGATTGGGACTCAGCCTATCTCTACATGCAGCGCAGCATTCGTCCCATCAACAGTAACCTGCTGATGGGTGAGAGCTCGTCACTCTCAGGCATCTTTGACAGTGTACCGTTTACCGGTATTCAACTGGCCACCGATACATCAATGTTGCCGGAAAGTATGCGCGGCTATGCGCCGATTATCCGTGGTATCGCCAAAACCAACGCCCGTGTCTTCATTAAACAAAACGGCTACCAGGTATACCAGACCTACGTGGCGCCTGGCGCGTTTGAAATCACCGATATGTACCCAAGCGGCGGTAGCGGCGACCTTTACGTCACCGTGGAAGAGTCCGACGGTTCTAAGCAGGAGTTCGTCGTACCGTTCGCTACGCTGCCGGTGATGGTCCGTGAAGATCAGCTGGAATATGAAATTACGTCTGGTAAATATCGTCCTTACGACGGCGGGGTCGATGAAACGCCCTTTACGCAAGCTACCGCGACCTACGGTGTCTCAAGCAGCCTGACGCTTTATGGCGGGGTGCAGGCCGCATCGCGCTATCAGGCGCTGTCAACAGGCCTCGGCTATAACCTCGGCGAGCTTGGCGCCGCCTCGGCAGACGTCACTCAGGCCTGGTCAAAAATGAAAGACGACGAAAAGACCTCTGGGCAGTCATGGCGTGTCCGTTACGGGAAAAATATTATCGAAACCGGTACAAACGTGACTATCGCTGGCTACCGCTATTCCACCCGCGGATTTAATACCCTCTCTGAAGTGTTAGATAGCTATTCTAATGACGGCAAGTATACTCCTCGCTCGCTGCGCAACCGCACCAATCTGACGCTGAATCAAAGCCTGGGTAAAGGCCTCGGCAGTCTGTCTATCAGTGGATTGATTGAAGATTACTGGGACGATAAGCGCACCAACAAGTCGATCAGCGTGGGGTACAACGGTGGCTTCCGCAATGTAAACTATTACCTCGGGTACAGCTATAACCGCTATACCTGGAGCGGGAATAACTCCGGGAAAGACGCCCAGGACGATCAGCGTATCTCACTGACCGTCACGCTGCCGCTGAGCAACTGGCTACCGGGCACCTATACCAGTTATCAGTTAACCAACAGTAATCCGGGGTCTACCGATCAGTCGGTCTCCATCGGTGGTAACGCGCTGGATAACGACAGCCTGGAGTGGAGCCTGCAGCAAGGGTACAGCAACCGGGAATACTACAGCGGCGATATGCGCGCAACCTATAACGGTGCTCGCGGCAGCGTCAATGCCGGTTACAGCTACGATCGCGGTAGCGAGCGTATAGACTATGGCGCCAACGGCAGCATTGTCGCTCATGCCGATGGGGTCACGCTTGGTCAGGACATCACCGATGCCGCCGTACTGGTTAAGGCCCCAGGTTTGGATAACGTCAAGCTGGCCAACGATAACACCATCACCACCGACTATCGTGGTTACGCCATCGTACCTTATGTCACGCCTTATCGTCGCACCGATATCACCCTCGATAGTACTTCGCTTGGCGAAGATATGGAGCTTCCGGAAACCACACAGAGCGTCGTTCCGACACGCGGCGCCATCGTGCGGGCCAATTATGCCGGTAATATCGGCCAGCGCGCATTTGTCCATCTGAAAACGGCCAGCGGCCAGGACGTGCCTTATGGCGCGATGGTGCTGCTCGCCGGCGACAGCAAGTCGCAGCCAAGCATCGTCAGCGACGCCGGGATGGTCTATATGTCCGGCCTGCAGCAAACCGGAATACTTAACGTGCAATGGGGCAAAAGCGCGGCGCAGCAATGCAATGCTTCCTTTACTTTACCGGCCAGGGAAGGCAAAGCGTTTGGCATCAGTCAAATCGAAACGGTTTGTCGCTAGTCATTTATAGAGGAAATTTTTGATGAAACGGATATTTATCCTAATAACGTTACTAATGCTAGGCAGCGAAGTTGCCGCAAAATGTTCATATACTGGTGACACTCAGCGGCAAGCTATTACACTGAATAATATAAAAATCCCAACCGACGCTTCCATTCCTGTAGGGAGCATTCTTTATACCCGCAAGATTGGAACCAGTGCATACAAAAGATTTGAATGTAACAAAGCGACTAATGATCAATACATTATTAATATTAGTGCACCAGAGGTAGCAGGGGTTACCGGCCTTCAGGGAGGGAAAGTCTATGAGACAGGGATCGACGGAATTGGTTTCCAGGTATCGGATCTCTTACGTAGTAAAAATGGTTCAGTAGTTGTAGGTGAAGCAGGTTCGACGCTTGTACCAATTTCCAAATCTTCGGAAAACAATTATCAATTTCTTACTATCTGGTTAATCAAAACAAAAAACGTTATTGATACATCAGGCAGCGGGGCCAATCCTTCCGTTTCTTTTTCTGTTGGAAATCCGGTGACTAATCCGATCGCTAATGATCGTTTATTATATATTTTAACAAAAATAGAATTTAAGAATATAAATTATCGCACCACCTCATGCAATATTTCCACTCCGCAGTCACAGGTCACGCTGAACCGTATCGATAAGAGTAAGTTGATGTCACTTTCCCGTGGGGCAAAAACACCATCCGAAAAGAATATCGTTATGAATATCAACTGTCCAACATCATCGTTAGGCAATACCGTTACCTACTGGTTTAACCCTATTGGCGGAGTGAGTACTTCTGGCGACGGCGTAGTTGACAATATGATATCTGGTGTAACGGCAGCAAATAATGTAGGAATCATTTTTAAACTAGCCGGGAGTCCAATCATTTTTTATGATATGGACAAATATAATTATAAAATTACTAACAGCAGCATGCTGTCAAATACAATCAACATGACCGCAGATTATTATCGTGCGAGTGATAATAACAGCGATGTAACCCTTGGTAATGTCAAAGCAATGTTAGAGGTTGTTATACAAGAAGATTAATCTCTTTAAAAGCTCCCGCACGCAAGCCAATGGAAATATAAAGCGGGAGCTATCATGATTTATTAAAACGATACCTTCCCACGATTAAATCCTGCTAAGCCACAGATTTAACAGAACTATGTTGAATATATTCAAACCAAGCAAAAACTCATAAAAATAATAGTCACAACAGAAATACATATGACACGTCATACAAATATACCTTTATAGTTTCACATATGAATAAAGCGATTCATATACAATTCATAGTAAATCATGTTGATTATAGCCAACTTACACCGTATCGTTCTTTCCGGGCGATTACATCGACCCGTAATTTAAACCCATACAATATTTAAGGGAATAAAAGTAATGAAAGAATTAACTGTATTTGAAATGGAAGAGATCTCTGGTGGATATTCGTGGGATTTTTCTTCCCTTGGCTCTGCGCTTACTTCTATTGCATCAAATGGTGTTGAGGCTGTTGCCAGCTCTTTATTCGGTGGTGCTATGTTCGGAATGATGGGTTCTATCATTGGCGGATGTAATGGCGGCAATGGCGGCGGCCTGTTAGGGTTTGGTACTCTTGGTATGGCTATAGGCGGGGCCTGGGGTCTGGTGGTAGGTGCAATTGGTGGTGCAATTGCCTCTGCTACGATTGGCTGGGACGCCACTAACGCAATGATCTCAGAATTTGCCGAAGGTGCGGCGAACGGTACCTTCAAACTTTGGGGTTAAAATACCGCTAAAAGTTATAGGGTGATAATTAGCCCGTTCATATTCAATATATCTAGTAAAGGTCTGATTATTCAGACCTTTTTTAAAAAAAAAGCGATACACATGTCAAAAAACCTCTATCGCAAGGAAGCGATCGAATACAAAAGGCATCACTGGAAGGGTAGAGCCTTGTTACTCGCAGGCTTACCAGCCTGGTTGATTGCCTCTTTAGCAGCATTATTTTTCATTGCGCTTATCTGCGCACTGATATTTTGCAAATTCACCCAACGTGTCGATGTTAATGGCGAAGTGATTACCCTCCCTCACTCTATTAACGTGTTTGCCCCCCAACAGGGATTTATCGTTAAGCAATTCGTGAAAATTGGTGAGGTTGTTAAAAAGAACCAACCGCTCTATGAAATAGATGTGTCGCGAAGCACCACCACTGGGAACGTAAGTGCTGCGCAAATAGAAGCCATTAACGAGAAAATTGCCAATTCTGACGAAATTATCAAAAAGTTAGTAGAAAATAAAAAGCAGACATTAAATGCGCTTAATGAGCAGTTAAAAACCACCTCAGCCTCCCTGAAGGAAACGAACCGCATGTTGGCCAACGCCCAGGTAGGTCTGAAAAAAATGCACGACAATCTTTCAAGCTATGATAAATACCTGAGCAACGGGCTTATTACTAAAGACCAATATAATTATCAGCACTCTTTGTATTTTCAGCAACAGAGTACCTATCAGTCTTTGGTTAGCCAAAAAATGCAACTGGAATCGCAAATCACACAGTTTAACAGTGACAAAATCACTAAAGCAGCAGATTTTGACAACCAAATTTCCAGTCAGTACAACCAATCCAATGATTTTAAAAATCAACTAGTCGAATCGAATGCTAATGGTAATATTGTTATCAAAGCTACCAGCGATGGCAAAATAGAGTCTTTATCTGCTACACAGGGACAAACAGTTGATAATGGTAGCAGCCTGGCGCAGATCAAGCCGACGGGTAACGTTGAATATTATCTCATTCTATGGCTACCAAACAAAACCATTCCATATTTAAAAACGGGTGACACTATTAATATCCGCTATGATGCTTTCCCATCAGATAAATTTGGGCAATTCCCTGGCGAAATTATATCTATATCCTCAATGCCGGCATCTCGCCAGGAGATGTCTGAATATACTAACGTCAGTAATGGTGGTAATCAGCAGCAAGAATTGGCGCTGTATAAAGCAATTGTCAAAATTAAAGACAAACAGTTCGAATATGACGGTAAAAAGCTAAGCCTGTCCAACGGGCTTAAAGCACAAGCCGTTGTCTTCCTTGAAGAACGCCCTCTCTATATGTGGATGTTTACCCCGGTTTATAAGATAAAACAAAGCGTGAGTGGACCGATTCATGACTAATGAACTGTTTGAAAAGATCACGACCAAAGTTAATTTTTCAATACTTAAAAAGACGCCTGTAATATTGCAGTCTGAGGCTGCTGAGTGCGGCATTGCCTGCCTGGCCATGATTTGCGGCCATTATGGGCTGGATATTGATCTGTTTAACTTTCGTCAGCGTTTTGGCAGTCCCTCTCAGGGCGTGACGTTAATGTCATTGAGCAAAACGGCGGAACATGCCGGCTTAAAAAGCCGGGCGTTGTCACTCGATCTTGATGAAATCAGGCAATTAAAGCTGCCCTGTGTTATTCATTGGGGAATGAACCACTATGTCGTTCTGACTAAGGTGCGCAAATCGAGCTTTATTGTCCACGATCCGGCGCTGGGTAAACGTATTATTGGCATTCAGGAAATGTCCAATAATTTTACCGGCATCGCGTTAGAGCTTTGGCCCGATCAACATTTCCAGCAAGAGAAAGCCAAATCTCGTCTGCGTCTGTTAGATTTGATGCGCAATATCGTCGGATTGAAATCAGCGCTGTTGAAAATCTTCGCCTTCTCGGTCGTGGTTGAAGTTATCGGCCTATTGCTGCCGATAGGCACGCAGTTGGTGACTGACCACGTGATCATGGCCCACGATCAGAGCCTGCTATCGGTCATCTGTATCGGTTTGGTCTTCTTCACCCTGTTCCGCACTTTTATCAGCATGCTTCGTGCGTGGACCTCGTTGACGTTAAATACGCTGACCAATATCCAGTGGAAAACCACCCTTTTTGACCATCTTGCCAGCCTGCCGCTGTCATTTTTTGAAAAGCGCCACCTGGGAGATATCCAATCGCGTTTCTCCTCTCTGGACACCATACGCTCGACGTTTACCAACAGTATCGTCAGCGGCATTATTGACTCGATTATGACCATCGGTCTGCTAGTGATGCTCACGCTGTACGGCGGTTGGCTGACCTGGGTCGTTGTTGGCTTTACCCTATGCTACGCAATTATGCGCCTGGCCACCTATCGCTTTTATCGCCGCGTAGCAGAAGAGCAGGTGATTAAAGGCGCCCGCTCAAGTTCGCATTTTATGGAGTCGTTGTATGGCATTTCAACGATTAAAGCGCTGAACTTGAAAGAGCGTCGTTCCCAGCACTGGCTGAATATTAATATCGACGCCTGTAATGCGGGGATCAAACAAACACGTTTCGATATGATGTTTAGCGGCGTTAATACCTTTATTTCCGCGATCGATCAGGTTGCTGTGCTCTGGCTTGGCGCGATTATGGTTATTGATAACGAAATGACCCTCGGTATGTTTATGGCATTTAACGCCTACCGTGGTCAGTTTTCGCAGCGGGCTTCAAGCCTGGTGGATCTCTGTATGCAGCTGCGGATGCTTTCTTTACATAACGAGCGTCTGTCAGAGATTGTCTTTAGCGAACCGGAAAAAGAGCTTCCCGCGCGGGAGGTCTTTTCTCCTGATTCTGGCGCCAGACTGGAAGTCAAAAACCTCTGCTATCAATATGACCCATTTTCTCAGCCTATTTTTTCTAATTTAAATATAACCGTTGAGCCCGGTGAGTCTGTGGCCCTGGTCGGTCCTTCTGGGGTCGGTAAAACCACGCTGTTAAAAGTGATGTGCGGTTTGTTGTCGCCGACCAGTGGCGATGTGCTGGCTGATAATCTTGATATCACTAAAATTGGTCTCAATAATTATCGCCTCGGCACCGCCTGTGTACTGCAGGAGGACCGTCTTTTCTCCGGGTCGATTATCGATAATATCAGCGGCTTTGAAGATAACGTCGATTTAGATTTTGTGATGGAATGCGCCAGGCGCTGCAACATTCATGACGAAATTATGAGGATGCCGATGGGCTATGAAACTATCGTCGGCGAACTAGGTCTGGGGATCTCCGGCGGGCAAAAACAACGTATTTTGATCGCTCGTGCTCTCTATCGCAGACCAAGCATTTTGTTTATGGATGAAGCCACCAGCCACCTCGATTTACGGAATGAATCTGTTATCAATCAGTCAATCTCAGCGCTAAGCATTACCCGGATTATTGTCGCCCACCGGCCATCCACTATCGCCTCTGCCGATCGCATTATTGACCTGTCGCAATCGGAAACGCTCGCAACAGCTTAAAAGGAGAAAGTTATGCAAGGAACATTCATTAGTTTTAATACTGCGGGAATCACTTTTGAAGAACGATTCCTGGCTCTACTATTAAAAGTTAAGCAGAAAAATGGTCAGTGTCAGATTTATTATTTACAGGCCCCGGTGCTAGCAGATCTCCTTACGATATTACAGTACAGACTGCTTAGGACATTCCAACGGCTACAGGAGCAAGGCGATAGCTATAAAGAAGAACTGATTGCCTGCAATGAATCATTAATGGCCAGCATACCAGAGGTCGACATGGCTGAAATCCAACAGCCTGATCCGGAAAAGCGCATTATGTCGATCGTCCCTAAATTTGGGGAATCCGACACGACTCTGATTCTGGCATTACAGAACGAACATATTTGCACATTATGTATCGAAGACAAACAGGTAGAAGCCATGACTCTCGCGATTAATCAATCGTTAAAAGTAGCCGATGATCAGACCGTTATTCAGTACATAAGTTCAAGCATGGATTTTTTAATGTGCTATGCCGTCGACTTAACCACTCAGCCCAATATCGATTACCAGCAATACTCACACGAAGACTGGAAGCAAAACCTGTTTTTCCATTACCTTGGCGTGCTCTACTGTTGCGAAACCGACGAAGGCAAGAAAATCGTCTCCGGAGCGGTGGTAAAAACCTGCGTTCCGCATTTGTCGGAACTGGAAAACAACATCGCGATGCGGATTATTGAGAAAAGCCCCAAGCTCAAGGCGATGCACGCGGAGCTGGCGCCATGCCAGATCTTCAGTACCATTATCCCTTCCCAGCCGGGAAGAATGCTCAGTCTGGAAGAGTGTCTGCGTCCCCTGCACGCCTTCTATCTGGAGAAAAAAGCGGAGCTTAACGCCTGATCCTCATCTTGCGACCACGCCTCTCTCCGAGCTCGCAGAGAGAGGCGTCACGCATCAATTCGGGCACTTATAAACCTGGCCGTTCATCTCGCTGTCGGTGGGCACAAAGCTCGACAACAGATTTTGCGTCGGGCTGCTGACGCCATAAATCACGTTGCCGCCCATGGCTGCCGCCTGGTTACGCAGGGCGTTAGCCGCACCGCGCATGGAGCCACCCTCATCGCCATTCTGGCCGGAGAGCCAGTTACTCTGTTTACCCGTCGCGGTCCCTAACAGCTGACACTCTGCGCCCGGCTTCTCCTGCACGAAGCGCACATTCTGGCCGGCAGAGGTTAATTCATTGCTGGAACTGCAACCTGCCAACAGTAAGGCTGCACCGACAATCCCTGCTAAATATTTTACCTGCATGTTAATCCCCATGATCGATGAGCTGGACGCACTGGCCCGGATGTAAACCTGTCATCCTTCAAACTGCGTCGGCATGAGCCGCTTTCATTCCTTAGCCGGTCGCGCTAGTTAGTCGCTTCCGATACGGAGGTGCTTGCCGCTCTGATGCAGCTTAAATGATTTTTATGTATAAGCCTTATACTAAAAAGCGCGCCAAAAGAAAAACCCCCAGCCATTACTGGCCAGGGGTTTCTGCTTTTTTATGCCGTAGAGCGCACGATTACATCATACCGCCCATACCGCCCATGCCGCCCATACCGCCAGCAGCACCTAAATCAGGCGCGTCGCCTTTCGGCAGGTCGGTCACCATGCACTCGGTGGTGATCATCAGGCCAGCCACGGAAGCCGCGTACTGCAGTGCAGAACGGGTGACTTTGGTTGGGTCCAGGATACCGAAGTCGATCATGTTGCCGTATTCTTCAGTTGCCGCGTTGTAACCGTAGTTACCGTCGCCGGCTTTCACGTTGTTCGCCACAACAGACGGCTCTTCACCGGCGTTGGACACGATCTGACGCAGCGGCGCTTCCATTGCGCGCAGCGCAACTTTGATACCGACGTTCTGATCTTCGTTCTGACCGGTCAGGCCAGCGAGTTTCGCTGCAACGCGAACCAGCGCTACGCCGCCGCCAGCCACCACGCCTTCTTCAACCGCAGCACGAGTGGCGTGCAGGGCATCGTCGACGCGTGCTTTTTTCTCTTTCATTTCAACTTCGGTTGCCGCGCCGACTTTGATTACGGCAACGCCGCCAGCCAGTTTAGCGACACGTTCCTGCAGTTTTTCACGGTCGTAGTCGGAGGTTGCTTCTTCGATCTGCTTACGGATCTGAGCAACGCGGCCCTGGATTGCGGATTCTTCGCCAACGCCATCGATGATGGTGGTGGTGTCTTTGTTGATAACCACGCGTTTCGCCTGGCCCAGGTCTTCCAGAGTCGCTTTTTCCAGCTCCATACCGATCTCTTCAGAGATAACGGTACCGCCAGTCAGCGTCGCGATATCCTGCAGCATGGCTTTACGACGGTCGCCGAAGCCCGGTGCTTTCACCGCAGCCACTTTCACGATGCCGCGCATGGTGTTAACCACCAGGGTCGCCAGCGCTTCGCCTTCAACGTCTTCAGCGATGATAACCAGCGGTTTGCCAGCTTTCGCTACGGCTTCCAGAACCGGCAGCATTTCGCGGATGTTGGAGATTTTTTTGTCAGCCAGCAGGATGAACGGGCTTTCCAGCTCAACGGCGCCGGTGTCCGGCTTGTTGATGAAGTACGGAGACAGGTAGCCGCGGTCGAACTGCATACCTTCAACCACGTCCAGTTCGTCTTCCAGACCGGTACCGTCTTCAACGGTGATCACGCCTTCTTTGCCAACTTTATCCATCGCTTCCGCGATCAGTTTACCGACGGTTTCGTCGGAGTTAGCGGAGATGGTACCTACCTGAGCGATAGCTTTGGAGTCAGAGCACGGAACGGACAGCGCTTTCAGTTCTTCAACAGCGGCAACGACAGCTTTGTCGATACCACGTTTCAGATCCATCGGGTTCATGCCTGCAGCAACCGCTTTCAGGCCTTCGTTCACGATAGCCTGCGCCAGCACGGTTGCGGTGGTGGTACCGTCGCCTGCCGCGTCGTTCGCTTTAGAGGCAACTTCTTTCACCATCTGCGCGCCCATGTTTTCGAACTTGTCTTCCAGCTCGATTTCACGTGCAACGGAAACACCATCTTTGGTGATGGTCGGCGCGCCGAAGGATTTGTCCAGAACCACGTTACGGCCTTTCGGGCCCAGGGTCACTTTAACTGCATCTGCCAGTACGTTTACGCCGCGCAGCATTTTTACACGAGCGTCGTTACCGAATTTTACGTCTTTTGCTGCCATTTCTTATATTCCTCAAATTCGTTCAGGGTCGTGCGAATTAAGCTTCAACAATTGCCAGGATGTCGCTTTCGGACATGATCAGCACTTCTTCGTTGTCAATCTTTTCAGTCTTCACGCCGTAGCCATCGTTGAAAATCACGATGTCACCAACTTTAACGTCCAGCGGCTGCACGGTCCCGTTTTCCAGGATGCGGCCTTTACCGACAGCGATGATTTCGCCACGCGTTGACTTAGCTGCTGCAGAACCGGTCAGAACGATGCCGCCCGCAGATTTGGTTTCAACTTCTTTACGTTTGACGATCACACGATCATGTAACGGACGAATACTCATTGATAGCTCTCCTTCGAGAAAGTCATTATCAGTTATGGGTGACGCCGGGCCGAACGCGGTTTACCGGCTAGTGCAGAGAGAGATGGGGATGGCCATTTCCCGCTTCAAGGGCAAAATTAAAAAAAATTTTTACCTTTGCGCTGGCGCGCAAAAAGCGGCGCCACCGGGCAGCCGGTCATAAGGAAAAGCGATTGTGATACTCTCTTTCTTTTCACTGGCGCAGGATGGAATCATGAGTGGTTTAAAACAGGAGTTAGGGCTGGGACAGGGAGTCGGGTTGCTTTCCACCTCACTGCTGGGCACCGGCGTTTTCGCCGTTCCGGCGCTGGCGGCGCTGGTCGCTGGCGATAACAGCCTGTGGGCATGGCCGTTGCTTATCCTCCTTGTTTTTCCGATTGCCATCGTCTTCGCCCTGCTGGGCCGCCATTTCCCCAGCGCGGGCGGCGTGGCCCACTTTGTCGATATGGCCTTTGGCCCACGTCTGGCCAGCGTCACCGGCTGGCTGTTTTTATCGGTTATCCCGGTCGGACTCCCCGCCGCCCTGCACATCGCCACCGGCTTCGGCCAGGCGCTGTTCGGCTGGCATGATGCGCAGCTGCTGCTGGCGGAGCTGGGTACCCTGGCCATCGTCTGGTGGGTCGGTTCACGTGGCGCCAGCTCCAGCGCCAACCTGCAGACGCTGGTTGCCGTGCTGATCGTGGCGCTGATCGTCGCCGTCTGGTGGCGCGGCGGGATAAGTCCGACGCAGATCCCCTTCCCCGCCCCGGCGGAGATCGACCGCGGCCAGCTCTTCTCCGCGCTGTCGGTGATGTTCTGGTGCTTTGTCGGCCTGGAAGCCTTTGCCCACCTCGCCTCGGAGTTTAAACACCCCGAGCGCGATTTTCCCCGCGCGCTGATGATAGGCCTGCTGCTTGCCGGTTCGGTCTACTGGGCCTGCACCGTGCTGGTGTTGCACTTCCACGCCTTTGGCGTGGAGATGGCGGCGGCGGCGTCATTACCGAATATCGTGGTCCGCCTGTTCGGCGTCGAAGCGCTGTGGGTGGCCTGCGTCATCGGTTACCTCGCCTGTTTCGCCAGCCTCAACATCTATATTCAGAGCTTCGCCCGCCTGGTCTGGTCGCAGGCGCAGCATAAGCCACAGAGCTACCTCGCGAGGCTGTCGCCGCGGCAGATCCCGCGCAACGCTCTCAACGCCGTGCTGGGCTCCTGCGTGGTCAGCACCTTGTGTATCTATTTTCTCGATATCAATCTGGACGCGCTGATCGTCTATGCCAACGGCATTTTCATCATGATCTATCTGCTGTGCATGCTGGCAGGCTGTCGTTTGCTGCGCGGCCGCTATCGGCTGCTGGCGGCGGTGGGCAGCATTCTCTGTCTGCTGCTGCTGGCGATGGTCGGCTGGAAGAGTCTGTACGCGCTGGTGATGCTGGCGGTGCTGTGGTTGTTTTTACCGAGACGTAAGCTGGCGACAGGAAGCGCATAGGCGCAAAAAGAAAGCGGCCCGGTCGCGTCTGCAGACCGGGCCGATAAACGTTAATCGCGGCGATCGTCCTTGTGGTCCAGACGGTCGCGCTGTTCATCCTTGCGCTGGTATTCCCCTTCGAAGGTCTCTCCGCCGCCAGTCCCGGCGCTAAAGCCGCCGCCCGGCATCCGGCTGAAGCGCAAATGCGGCATCAGCTTCATCGTCAGGTGCTTCTGCACCGGGGGCAAAAGCAGCAGCAGGCCGAGGAAGTCGGTAAAGAACCCCGGGATCAACAGCAGCAGGCCAGCGATAATCAGCGAGACGCTCTTGATCATCTCCGCCGCCGGGCTCTCGCCTGCGGCCATCTTCTGCTGCATCAGCAGGAAGTTTTTGAAGCCCTGGTTGCGCACCAGCGACATCCCCACCACCGAGCTAAAGATCACCAGGATCAGCGTCATAAAGACGCCCAGCACGTGCGCGACCTGGATAAAGATCGATATCTCAATGTAAACGTAAAGAAAAAAGGCAATAAACGGAATCCAACGCACCGGCGTCTCCTTCATCGACAGGCGCCGAATTCGGCCCCCGTAGTCATCAATTTGCTGATCGCATCCCACTAAGATGGGGATGCTGAGCGGCTTTTCAATCAGCGGAAATGCTTATTTTTTCCAAGAATAGGAAAGCGGTGACCCATTTCACAGATTAATAAATCTTCTCACACCCGCGATGTAATAAGTGATCAAGCTTACTGATATTCGCTATCATCAGCATATGATCTTGGGCACCAGGCCGGTTAAGGAAATAATCGTCGGCCAGAAAATATACTGAATCCTGGATATTCTGTGTATTTGGTGAATTCATTGGCAGCTTGAAAAGAAGGTTCACATGTTAAACAACATTCGTATCGAAGAAGATCTGTTGGGCACCAGGGAAGTTCCCGCGGACGCTTACTACGGCGTTCATACTCTGCGAGCGATTGAAAACTTCTACATTAGCAACAGCAAAATCAGCGACATACCAGAATTCGTGCGCGGCATGGTGATGGTGAAGAAAGCCGCCGCGCTGGCGAACAAGGAGCTGCAGACCATTCCCAAAAGCGCGGCAAATGCGATTATCGCCGCCTGTGACGAAGTCCTGAATAACGGCAAATGCATGGACCAGTTCCCGGTCGATGTCTTCCAGGGCGGGGCCGGCACCTCCGTAAACATGAACACCAACGAAGTCCTGGCAAACATCGGGCTCGAGCTGATGGGCCACCAGAAAGGCGAATACCAGTACCTGAACCCAAACGATCACGTCAACAAATGCCAGTCCACCAACGATGCCTACCCGACCGGGTTCCGCATTGCGGTGTATGCCTCTATCCTCAAGTTAATCGATGCGATTAAGCAGCTGGGCGAAGGTTTCCAGGCGAAAGCCGAGGAGTTCCAGGACATCCTCAAGATGGGCCGCACCCAGCTGCAGGACGCGGTGCCGATGACCCTCGGTCAGGAGTTCCATGCCTTCAATGTGCTGCTCAATGAAGAGACCAAAAGCATTCTGCGCACCGCGGAGCTGCTGCTGGAAGTGAACCTTGGCGCAACCGCCATCGGCACACGCCTCAACACCCCGGACGGTTATCAACAGCTGGCGGTGCAGAAGCTGGCGGAAGTGAGCAACTTACCGGTCGTTCCGGCGGAAGATCTGATTGAAGCCACCTCGGACTGCGGGGCGTACGTCATGGTTCACAGCTCGCTGAAACGCCTGGCGGTGAAACTGTCCAAGATCTGTAACGACCTGCGCCTGCTCTCTTCCGGACCGCGCGCGGGCCTCAACGAAATTAATCTGCCTGAGCTGCAGGCTGGCTCTTCTATTATGCCGGCGAAGGTTAACCCGGTGGTGCCGGAGGTGGTCAACCAGGTCTGCTTTAAAGTGATCGGCAACGACACCACGGTGACCATGGCCTCCGAAGCCGGGCAGCTGCAGCTGAACGTGATGGAGCCGGTGATCGGCCAGGCGATGTTCGAGTCTATCCACATTCTGACCAACGCCTGCTACAACCTGCTGGAGAAATGCGTCAACGGCATTACCGCCAACAAAGCGGTGTGCGAAGGTTACGTCTATAACTCCATCGGCATCGTCACCTACCTCAACCCGTTTATCGGCCACCACAATGGCGATATCGTCGGCAAGATCTGCGCCGAAACCGGGAAGAGCGTGCGGGAAGTGGTGCTGGAGCGTGGGCTGCTAACGGCGGCGGAGCTGGATGACATTTTCTCCGCGCAAAACCTGATGCATCCCGCTTATAAAGCGAAGCGTTATACCGATGAAAGCGAACAGTAATCTTTCCGGATAGTCATTCAAAGGCATGTCAGCGATGACATGCCTTTTTGCTTTTTAGTTTTACTAAAATACAACAATCCAATATCAACTTGTTAAAAAACAAGGAAGGCATATATGTTTGGTGCAGAACTGGTTATTGTCCTGCTGGCGATTTATCTCGGCGCCCGGCTCGGCGGCATCGGTATCGGCTTTGCCGGTGGCCTTGGCGTCCTTGTCCTGACGCTTATTTTTCAAATTAAACCGGGTGCGATCCCCTTCGACGTTATTGAAATCATTATGGCGGTGATTGCCGCTATCGCCGCCATGCAGGTCGCAGGCGGAATGGATTACCTGGTCAGCCTCGCCGAGCGGATGCTGCGTCGCCATCCGAAATATATTACCTTCCTTGCCCCGCTGGTGACCTGGTTTATGACCGTGCTCGCCGGCACCGGCCATACCGCCTTCTCCACGCTGCCGGTGATCACCGAAGTGGCCAAAGAGCAAGGCATCCGTCCGTCTCGTCCGCTGTCGATTGCGGTGGTGGCCTCCCAGATAGCGATCACCGCTTCGCCCATCTCCGCCGCGGTGGTGTTCTTTGCCGGGATCCTGGAGCCGCTGGGCGTTAGCTACCTGATGCTACTGGCTATCTGTATTCCGGTCACCCTGCTGGCGGTGATGCTCACCGCTATCGTCTGCAATTTCCTCGGCTGCGAACTGAAAGATGACCCGGTTTACCAGGAGCGGCTGGCCAAGGGTGAGGTCAGACTGCGCGGCAGCCAGGTGTTTGAGCTGAAGCCGCACGCCAAACGTTCCGTTCTGCTGTTTCTGATCGGCATCGTGGCGGTGATGTTCTACGCCACGGCCATCAGCGATACCGTCGGTCTGATCAAAAACCCGGTACTACCGCGTAACGAGGCGATCGTGGTGTTTATGCTGACCATCGCCACGCTGATCAGCATCACCTGCAAAATCGACACCGGCGAAGTGCTCAACGCCAGCACCTTTAAGTCCGGCATGAGCGCCTGCGTCTGCGTGCTCGGCGTCGCCTGGCTGGGGGATACCTTCGTTAAAGCGCATATCAGCGATATCCAGGCCGTGGCCGGCGACCTGCTGCATAACTACCCGTGGCTGCTGGCGGTGGTGCTGTTCTTTGCCGCCACGCTGCTCTACTCGCAGGCGGCCACCACCAAAGCGCTGATGCCCGCCGCGCTGATGCTGGGCGTGAGCCCTCTCACTGCCATCGCCTCGTTTGCCGCCGTCTCCGCCCTTTTCGTTCTGCCGACCTACCCCACCCTGCTGGCGGCGGTCGAAATGGATGACACCGGCTCCACCCGCATCGGTAAATACGTCTTCAACCACGCCTTCCTGATCCCCGGCGTCATCGCCATTACGCTGTGCGTGATCCTCGGGTTTATTTTTGGCGGCATCATGCTGTAAATCTCTTCAAATTCGGGCCAGATCCTGGCCCGTTTCGTTAATCCTCCCCACCTTGCGTGCTATAGTGCCTCTTTTCGCTGATACGAGGTTCATGATGACTACGCCTGATGCTGTTGTTGTGCTCTGTACCGCGCCGGATGAAGCGACCGCCCAGGATCTGGCGGCAAAAGCGCTGGCGGAAAAGCTGGCCGCCTGCGCCACGCTCCTGCCGGGCGCCACCTCGCTCTATTACTGGGAAGGGAAGCTGGAGCAGGAGTATGAAGTTCAGATGCTGCTCAAAACCGATCTTGCCCATCAGCAGGCGCTGCTGGACTGCCTGAAGTCTCACCACCCGTATCAAACCCCTGAACTGCTGGTTCTGCCCGTCACGTATGGAGACAACGATTACCTCTCATGGCTTACCGCATCTTTACGCTGATCCTGCTGCTGTGCAGCGCGTCAGCCACCGCCGGGTTATTCGACGCGCCGGGGCGCTCGAACTTTGTGCCTGCTGACCAGGCCTTCGCCTTTGACTTTCAGCAGCAACAGCATGACCTCAACCTGAGCTGGCAAATCAAGGATGGTTACTATCTTTATCGTCAACAGTTTACCTTCCGCGCCGCCGGGGCGACGATCGCCGAACCGGCGCTGCCGGCGGGCGAGTGGCATGAGGATGAGTTTTACGGCAAAAGCGAGATCTTTCGCCAGCGCCTGACCGTCCCGCTGACGGTGAAGCAGGCGGACAATGACGCCACCCTCACCGTCACCTGGCAGGGCTGCGCCGATGCCGGATTCTGTTATCCGCCGGAGACCAAAGTGATCCCGCTGAGCGCCGTGCTGGCGGCTTCGGCAGATGGCCGGGAGACCACCATTGCCCCTGCGCCGCCGGCGAGCAGCCGTCCGGCGTTCAACCCCCCGCTGCCGGTTGAGCCGCGTCCGTCCCCGGAGGTCGCCACTTCACCTGCGCCTGCCTCAGCGCCGCCCGCTGACGCCCCCGCCCGCCTGCCTTTCACCGCCCTGTGGGCGCTGCTGATAGGCATTGGTATCGCCTTCACCCCCTGCGTGCTGCCGATGTACCCGCTGATTTCCGGCATCGTGCTGGGCGGCAAACAGCGGCTTTCCACCGCGCGCGCCCTGCTGCTGGCCTTTATTTATGTCCAGGGGATGGCCTTAACCTATACCGCGCTGGGGCTGGTGGTGGCCGCCGCCGGGCTGCAGTTCCAGGCGGCCCTGCAGCACCCGTATGTGCTGGTGGGTCTGTCGGCAGTGTTTATACTGCTGGCGCTCTCCATGTTCGGCCTGTTCACGCTACAGCTGCCCTCCTCGCTGCAGACCCGACTGGCGCTGCTCAGCAATAAGCGCCAGGGCGGCTCGCCCGGCGGAGTCTTTGCGATGGGCGCTATTGCCGGGCTGATCTGCTCCCCCTGCACCACTGCGCCGCTGAGCGCCATCCTGTTATATATCGCCCAGAGCGGTAATCTGTGGCTGGGCGGCGGCACGCTGTACCTCTACGCGCTGGGCATGGGCCTGCCGTTGATTCTCGTCACCGTGTTTGGCAACCGTCTGCTGCCGAAGAGCGGCCCGTGGATGAGCCATGTGAAGACCGCCTTCGGATTCGTGATCCTGGCTCTGCCCGTTTTCCTGCTGGAGCGCATCCTCGGCGACCAGTGGGGATTACGTCTGTGGTCAATGCTTGGCGTCGCCTTCTTCAGCTGGGCGTTTATCACCTCGCTGGGCGCGACCCGGTCGTGGATGCGGCTGGCGCAAATCATTCTTCTTGCCGCCGCGCTGGTCAGCGCCCGTCCGCTGCAGGACTGGGCGTTTGGCGCCCCGGCGCCCGAGCAGCAGGCGCATCTGGCCTTCACCCGCGTCAGCTCGGTGACCGAGCTTGATCGGGCGCTGGCGCAGGCAAAAGGCCAGCCGGTGATGCTCGATCTCTACGCCGACTGGTGTGTAGCCTGCAAAGAGTTTGAAAAATACACCTTTCGTTCACCTGACGTGCAGCAGGCGCTGAAAGGCGTCGTGTTATTACAGGTTGATGTGACAAAAAACAGTCCGCAAGACGCCGCGCTGCTGAAGCGCCTGCAGGTGCTCGGTCTGCCGACGATCCTGTTCTTCAACGCGCAGGGCCAGGAACAACCCGACCGGCGGGTCACCGGCTTTATGGATGCTGCGGCATTCAGCGCCCATTTGCGCGATTGGCAAGCGTGAGCGACACTTAGGAGGAAAGATGGAGGAGAACACCGTGCTACGTGAAGACGTCCTGGCAGAAGCCATTAAAATTCTTGAAATTGAAGGTATCGCCAACACGTCGCTGGAGATGGTCGCTGAGCGCGTGTCCTGTCCGACGAGCGACCTGAAACGCTTCTGGCCCGATCGCGAAGCGCTGCTCTACGACGCGCTTCGCTATCTGAGCCACCAGGTGGATGCCTGGCGCCGTCAGCTGCTGCTGGACGACACCTTAAGCGCAGAGCAAAAGCTGCTGGCGCGCTATAGCGCGCTTACCACCTGCGTCAGCAACCAGCGCTACCCCGGCTGTTTATTTATCGCCGCCTGCACCTTCTATCCGGATGCCCAGCACCCGATCCACCAGCTGGCGGAACAGCAGAAGCAGGCTTCGCTGGCCTACACCCATGAGCTGCTGACCCAGCTGGAGGTGGATGATCCGGAAATGGTCGCCAAGCAGATGGAGCTGATTGTCGAGGGCTGTCTGAGCCGTCTGCTGATCAAGCGTAGCCAGACGGATGTCGATACGGCGCGGCGGCTGGCAGAAGATATTCTGCGCTTCGCCCAGTGCCGTATGGGCGGGGCCTTAACCTGATTCTGATATCCTAACCGCCACGTCGCGCCTATAATTTCCCCCTCACTGATTGCTGACAGGGATTGATATGCGCGCGTTCTTCTGGGCTGCCTGGCTGGGGCTGTGCTCCACACCTCTGCTGGCGGCGCCCCTGCAAGGTTTTTCCTTTGCGCAAAAAGACTGGGAGCTCGCCTGCGATAACACTGGCACCTGCCGGGCGGCAGGTTACGGCGTCCGCATGGGCGAGGTCAGCGTGCTGTTGACCCGCAACGCCGGCAGCGAACAGCACCTCACCGCCACGGTCACCTTCGCGCAGATCGAACACGATATCCCCGCCGACTCCACCGCCAGCCTGCTGATCGACGACCGGGACCTCGGCTCGCTGGATGCCGTGGATGACAGCCACTTCCGTCTGGACAGCGATCAGACCTCCGCCGTGCTGCAGGCCCTGGCGAACCAGCGCAAAATCGAATTCACGCTTAACGGCCAGCACCTGCCGCTTTCCAGCGCCGGCAGCCGCGAGGTGCTGAGTAAAATGGATGCGTTTCAGCGACGAACCGGCACCGCCGACGCGCTGCTGGATAAAGGCGACGCGGGCGACGATGCCATTTTGCCCGCTGCCCCCGCCCCGGAAATCATCGCCGCGCCGGTGATCCACAACGCGCAACCTGTACCGCTGAGCATGCTCCAGCGCCAGAAGCTGTTGCCCGCCCTGACGCCGCTGCTGAACCAGCGCTGTGAAGACTGGCAGAACCCGGCCATTCCGGCGGCAGAGCGCCAGATCACCCTCACCGCGCTGGATAAAACCCATTCGCTGGCGCAGGCGCTCTGCTGGCGAGCGCCCTATAACGATGGCTATGCCCTGTGGCTGGTCGATAACGCCCAGTTGAGCAAACCGCGGCTGCTCACTACCGAGGCCTCCAGCTACGCCAACGGCACGCTGGTCTTCCTGCACAAAGAGCGGGGCATGGCCGACTGCGTAACCGGCGAGACGCGCGTCTGGGAGGGTAAAACCTTCGTTCCCAGCCTGAAGTACAGCACCGGTATGTGCCGGGAAATCACCCCGGGCGGCACCTGGATGCTGCCGACCTTTGTCAGCCAGGTGATCCCGAAGCAGCAGAAAGAAGCGGATAACCTGGCCCTGCGAACGCTGTATAACGCGGTGCTGAAAGCGCAAAAAAGCGATCCGGAACTGGCGCTGAACCGGGTCGCCGAGCAGTTTCCGTTAACCGGCCATATTACCGACTTCACGCTCACTTACGCCGATGACAGCCTGGTGACGACCAGCAAACCGTCCCCGGATATCAGCGATGACGAGTGGCAGGCGTTTCTGCGCTCCGCAATTAGCGCAGATTCAGAAAACGGCAAAGTCAGCTTTACGCTTATCGACCTCGACGGCGACGGCAAACGCGATCTGATCATCGACAGCTACGTGGGCGGCACCGGGCTCTTCAGCTACACCGGGGTGCTCCGGCGCGGCGATGATGATTTTGCCGCCGTCAACGATAGCGACAGTGATAACGGCGATGATTTCGATGCCGGGGTGCCCGGCGCCCTCTTTTCGATCAATGGCCGCGGGGCTAACCAATGGAACCACTGGGTCAAAATCAACGGCCAGGTGTATGCCCTGTGGTACAACGGCCAGTTTGGCGAAGATAATCTCTATCTGCTGCGCCCGTTCAGCACCGCCAGCCAGACGCCCGCGGTGACGGTTCGCTATCGCTATACGCTGAACAGCATCCGCTCCCCGGAGAAAGACCAACCGCTGACCCCCAGCCTGAGCGACAGCGATAAAGCGGATCTGCTGCGCTCGCTGGAGGTGATGCAGGGCAACCTGCTGAAAGACAAACCCGCCAGCGACAACGATGCGCCGATCTGCCCCATTCCGCCCGGCGCCTCCGCCGACGAGGCGGACAACTATTACAGCGGCGTTGCCGTTAACTATATCTATGAGACGGTGGCCTATATTCCGGTCTGGCTGAATGGAAAATGTTATATCGGCACCATTTTCAGCCATCATGGCGCCTATCGTCACGGCGTGGATGCGGAAATTACGCTGAGCTCGCCGCGGGAAGATGAAGAGGTCATTGGTGATTACCTGATCTCCGGGTTGCGCCACGTTATCTCCGTCACCAGCGGCTGGAAAAGCCGTGAAGGCGATAACGGCATGCAGTGATATTGAGTCAAAATGCGCCTTTGAACGCGGAATTGCCGCAAAGATAAGCAATCGACAAGTAATTTAAGAAATTTGGTTGACGGGGTGGGCGGATTACGGTTTAATGCGCCCCGTTGCCCGGATAGCTCAGTCGGTAGAGCAGGGGA
>NZ_JBEAJA010000023.1:0-35260 GCF_040064755.1 Klebsiella sp. GB_Kp056
CGGCTTTGGCGACGATGGCGTCGATCTGTTCCTGAGTAAATTCTTGCGCCATTACAGAGGTAAGCGGAAAAAACGCGGCGATAACCGCCATGGTTAATGGAAGTTTTTTTATCATTGTCATGAGTTTCTCAATATAGGTTAATTTTATTCAGACAATAACCAGCCTATTCTGAGCTGACAGAATATGTCGCTATCATCAGAACAAGTTATTTTTTATTTTGTACGGTCACAGAGGCATTACACAATTATCGCTACTCGCCCTCCCTCACTGATATTAAACAGGTGGCACAATGGCAGAACCATCCGCGCGGCGGATTGTTCCTCTATAGACAGTCAAACAGATAGCCTTTCGGCACAGACAGCATAAATACAACACGAACAAATAAACGCTATTTCCCGGCAGCGGGCAGACGGCGGAATACATGCCCCCGCAGGGGCATGTCAGCCAAATTTAACCAAAGATATAGGTATTGACGAGATTTTCGAGTAATTCCTGACGCCCGCTCTGATGCTGCGGATTCAGATTATGCTGCTCAGCGTACCGGGCAATATTATCCAGCGACATACGGCCGGCCATAATTTGCTGCCCCAGCTCGCCCTGCCAGCCGGCATAGCGTTTTGCCAGACCCCGATCGAGCTTGCCATCCTCAATCATCCGCGCGGCCAGCTTGAGGGACAGCGCCATCACGTCCATGGCGCCAATATGGCCATAGAACATGTCGTATTTGTCGGTGCTCTGCCGGCGAACTTTGGCGTCAAAGTTCAGGCCGCCGGTGGTGAATCCCCCGGCTTTGAGGATCTCGTACATCACCAGGGTATTTTCTTCCACGCTGTTCGGGAACTGATCGGTATCCCAGCCGAGCTGCGCATCGCCGCGGTTGGCATCAACGGAGCCGAAAATGCCCAGCGCGATGGCGCTGGCGATTTCATGGTGGAAAGAGTGCCCCGCCAGGGTGGCGTGGTTGGCTTCAATGTTCACCTTGATCTCATTTTCCAGACCAAACTGCTTCAGGAAGCCATACACCGTCGCGACATCGTAATCGTACTGATGCTTGGTGGGCTCCTGCGGTTTCGGCTCGATAAGCAGCGTGCCGCCAAAGCCAATCTTATGCTTGTGCTCCACCACCATCTGCAGGAAGCGGCCAATCTGCTCGCGCTCCTGACGCAGGTCGGTATTCAGCAGGGACTCGTAACCTTCGCGGCCGCCCCACAGAACATAGTTTTCGCCGCCGAGCTGGTGGGTGGCGTTCATGGCGGTCACCACCTGCGTGGCCGCCCAGGCAAACACCTCCGGATCGGGGTTGGTCGCCGCCCCGGCGCCGTAGCGCGGGTGGGTAAAGCAGTTGGCGGTGCCCCACAGCAGTTTCACGCCGGTTTGCTGCTGTTTCTCCGCCAGCACCTCGGTCATCACGGCAAAATTATGCAAATACTCTTTCAGCGACGCGCCTTCTGGCGAGACGTCGACATCGTGGAAGCAGTAATACGGCACGTTGAGCTTGTAGAAAAACTCAAACGCCACGTCCGCTTTGCGTTTGGCCATTTCCAGCGCATCGCCCGCGGCCTGCCAGGGACGCTCAAACGAGCCGGCGCCAAACATATCCGCGCCATTCCAGCAGAAGTTATGCCAATAACAGGCGGCAAAACGCAGATGATCTGCCATGCGTTTTCCCAGCACGATTTCATCCGGATTATAGTGGCGAAACGCCAGAGGATTATCGGTTTTAGGTCCGGCAAAAAGAACGCGTTCGAGCTGGTCAAAATAAGTTTGCATGATGAACTCCGAAATTGAGGAAGCCGAAAATTAACAACTGTGACACATCGTGTATTCTCATCGTCGGTTGCTCAATTACGTTATTTCACTCGGCGATTGAGAAAATGCTCAAATGTGAGCCATCTCGCAAATAAAACTATTTTAAATATCTCGCTTCGCGCGCGTATAGAGTACACTTCCAGGGGAATTCAGGTGGACATAGCGAATTAAAATGCCGGTTTTGTCACATTGCCTGTCTGCCAAAAAATTAGCGGCGGATGGCGGCTCAACGCAGGTGATACAGGCCTTTGCTTTGAGGATCACAGAAGTAAAAAAACATAATTACTTAATTTAAAAACGTAATAGATTCTTCCATGTCAACTGTGTCAGAAAGTGTTTCACCTACACAAAACAAACCGGAGTCTGCTTAGAATGAGTAAAAACATAATGCACAGTCGGCATGATGAATATCATAAATTAACCCGTGGAGAACGAATTGGTTATGGCATGGGCGACTTTGCGCAAAACCTGGTTTTCGGCACAATTGGGGGTTTTCTGGCTTTGCATATGCTGACGGTAAATACCATCAGCACGGCAACGGCAGGCTTTATTTTTCTTTTTGTCCGCATAATTAACGTGTTTTGGGATCCGATGGTCGGCACCTACGTGGATAAACGAACCTCGAAGGCAGGGAAATATCGTCCGTGGCTGTTACGAGCCGGCGTGCCGCTGGTGATCCTCTCGGCATTACTGTTCGCGCCCATCCCCGGAGTGAAAGGTTCGGTGGCTTTCGCCTTTATTATTTATCTGGCGCTGGACCTGGTTTATTCCTTAGTCAATATTCCCTATGGCTCGCTGAATGCGTCACTGACCCGCGACCCGGAATCGATCGATAAGCTCACCAGTACCCGCATGATGCTGGCCAACAGCGCCAACCTGCTGGTCTATACCCTGTTCCCGATGTTTGTGCAGATGGCGGCGCCGAAAGATCGCAGCCTGAAAGACACCGGCTTTTTTGGCCTTGAGCTGAATCTGGGGAATTATGCCGATCCGTCGGCAAATTACGCCTGGTTTGGCGTGTACGCCATCTATATGATCATCGGCGCGGTGGCTCTGTTTATCTGTTATAAATTCACCAAAGAACGCGTTGTCGCGACCGCCGAGCAGACCGCCAACGTCAAAACCACCGACCTTTTCCACGAGCTCCGACATAACCGCCCGCTGGTTATTCTGGGTATGTTCTTTATGCTGGCCTTTACCTTCATGTTCTTCATGAACACCGTTAACGGCTTCTTCAACCAGTACGTCGTCGGCCACTCCGAATGGATGGGCGCGGTGGGTCTCGTCGCGTCTATTCCCGGCATCGCCTTCCCGATTTTCTGGCCGAAACTGAAAAAAATCTTTGGTAAAAAAGGCTTCTTCCATCTGTTCCTCGCCATGTTCATCGTCGGCGAACTGCTGACCTACGTCTGGTCCCGCGAAGGGATGCACGACGCCCTGTGGCTGGCCTACATCGCCACCTTTATTAAACAGTGGGGCTTAACTTCCGCCACCGGCTTTATGTGGGCGCTGGTACCGGAAGTCATCGCGTATGGCGAATTAAAATCTGGCAAACGCAATGCCGCCATTATCAATGCCATTATGGGACTCTTCTTCAAGATCGGCTTCACCATCGGCGGCGCGATCCCGCTGTGGCTGCTGGCGGTGTATGGCTTTAATGAAAGCGGCGCCGTGCAGAGCGCCAGCGCCATCGACGGGATTATTATGACCGCGGTGTGGATCCCGATCGCGCTGGCCGCTATTTCGATGGTGATTATCCAGGTTTATCCGATCTCCGATAAACATGTTACCGACATCAACCGTCAGCTGGATGAGATCCGCGTGTAGTTAAAAAAATTATAAATCAGACCGATTCGTCACTTTCCATTTTAAAAGGTGTAATGAAATGTCACTTATTCAAAACCCGATATTACGCGGCTTTAATGCCGACCCCAGTATTATTCGCGTCGAGGATACGTACTATATTGCCAACTCGACGTTTGAGTGGTTCCCGGGCGTGCGTTTACATGAGTCGAAAGACCTGAAAAACTGGAACCTGCTGCCTTCGCCGCTCTCCACCACCACCCTGCTGGACATGAAGGGCAACCCCTCCTCCGGCGGCATTTGGGCGCCGGCGCTCTCCTGGGCCGACGGGCAATTCTGGTTGGTGTATACCGATGTGAAGGTCACCGAAGGCGCCTTTAAAGACATGACCAACTACCTGACCACCGCGAAGGATATTCGGGGTCCGTGGAGCGACCCGATCAAGCTGAACGGCGTCGGGTTTGACGCCTCGCTGTTCCATGACGACGATGGCCGGAAATATATCGTCCAGCAAACCTGGGATCACCGGGAGTACCATCACCCCTTCGATGGCATTACCTTAACGGAGCTGGATACCAACACGCTGAAGTTAATGCCGGAAACCGCGCGCACCATCTACCGCGGAACCGCCGTGGCGCTGGTCGAGGGGCCGCACCTCTATAAACTGAACGGCTACTACTACCTGTTTGCCGCCCAGGGCGGCACCGTGTTTACCCACCAGGAGGTGGTGGCGCGGTCGAAAACCCTCGAGGCCGACAGCTTTGAAACCGAGCCGGGCGACGTGTTCTTAACCAACGTCGACACCCCGGACAGCTACATCCAGAAACAGGGCCATGGCGCGCTGGTCTCCACCCCGGAAGGCGAATGGTATTACGCCTCGCTCTGCGCCCGGCCGTGGAATCGCCCGGGGGAATCCATCTACGACCCGCGCGGCTGGTCAACCCTCGGCCGGGAAACCGCGATCCAGAAAGTGTACTGGGATGACGAGGGCTGGCCGCGTATTGAAGGCGGTCACGGCGGGAAAACCTTCGTCGAAGGGCCGAAAGACGCCATCTTCACCGAAAGCGCCAGCGATAATAGCCAGCAGGATGACTTTACCTCGCCAGCGCTCGATCCGAACTGGAATACCCTGCGGGTGCCGTTTACGGCCAAAATGGGCACCACCGGCAACGGCAAGTTAACCTTAATCGGCCAGGGTTCGTTAGCCAATACGCATGACTTGTCGCTGATTGCCCGCCGCTGGCAGGCCTTCTATTTTGATGCTGCAGTGAAGGTGAAATTCGAGCCCTTCAGCTACCAGCAGATGGCCGGGTTAACGAATTACTATAACGACCGCCACTGGAGCTTCGTCTTCCTGACATGGAATGAAATTAACGGCAAGGTCATCGAAGTCGGCGAAAATAACCGCGGGAAATACACGTCGTACCTGAAAGATAACGCCATCAAGGTGCCGGACGGCGTGGAATACGTCTGGTTCCGGACCAAAGTCCGCAAGCAGACCTACAACTATGAATACAGCTTCGATGGCGTGACGTTCACCGAGATCCCGGTCCAGCTGGATGCCGCGGTGCTGTCCGATGACTATGTGTTGCAGAGCTACGGCGGGTTCTTTACCGGGGCGTTCGTCGGCCTGGCGGCGGTAGACTACGCCGGGTACGGCACCCAGGCTGAGTTTTATCAGTTCGAGTATCAGGAGCTGGGCGATAGGTTAGCGGCCGATGGGAGCTATAGCTGGGAGGCTGGCGAGACGCGGGATAAGTAAGGGAGAGCGGACCCACGCTACCGGTAAGGTAGCGTGGGGTTTGTGCTGTGTGTGATGTAATTAAAGCGAGTGCTGTCGGATGTCAGTCTGTGGGGCGCAGCCGGGCCTTCAGCTCTTCGGGGGTAAACGGCGGATCTCGCCGGTGCAGCATCGCATGGCAGTTGGGACATACCGGGATCAGATCGGTTTCAGGGTTCAGACGGTAGTCCTGCTTTATCCCGGACAGCGGAATGAGATGGTGGATATGGATAAAGCCCTGGCCGATATCGCCATAGCGGCTGGCCATATCCAGACCGCATACTTGACACCGGCAGCCATGCAGGCGAAGCGCCGCCCGACGAGCCTGACGGTCGCGCTCATAGCGATTGATCACCACCTGCAACGCCGCCCCTTCCACGTACTCCATGGTCGTCTGCCCCTCATCGGGGAAAAGCGCAACCTCGTCATCGCCAGCGCCCTGCGACGCGATCGTAAATCCTTGCTCCAGTAACAGACGCACGCATTTGGATTTAATCCCTCCGCTGAAATCCGCCGGGGTAAATTCCGTCCCCGTCGCAAGCGTGGCCGCTAACCCGACGATGGCTTTTGAAGGATACCGACGCCCCTCAAACTCGATCTCATACAGACGCGCGCTTTTAAACTGATGCGCAACGCCTGCATCGTAAGCGCGAATGGCGGCGATGATGCATTCCCTGGATAAATGGTCCGGTAGTTTTTTCATAAGACATAGCTGGTAGGATGACGGCAAAGTGATAATGATCAACCTAAAAGTTTATTGCATGACGCCCTGCCTCGCTTAGTTCGCATTTCGATCAACTAATCGCAGTAAACACAATATCAGCTTGAGCCCTGAATGAGTTTTAGCTAACTTAGCTAACTTAGCTAATACGCATCCGGTTGCCTATGTTATGAACGAAAACGATATTTATCGCCGTATTCAGCAAGCGCTGTCCAACGCGCCGCGTAATCAGTACACCGTTGAGCTGCATCTGCAAATGATCAAATATGCCGACGAACTGGAACACATTACGGCAAAAGCCTTTTGCGAAGGCACCGGTCTGAGCCTGAGTCTCGGTACCGAATTCAGCAAAATGCGTAACTTAACCCGTCGGCTGAAAGCCGCCGGACTGAACACCGATCTGCTGTAACCCGCTTACGGCACATCACCGTGCAAAACGAGATATTTAATGGCTATCAAAAAAACCGAACTCTATTCCTCCCTGTGGGCAAGCTGCGACGAACTGCGCGGCGGGATGGACGCCAGCCAGTATAAAGACTATGTGCTGACCCTGTTGTTTATGAAGTACGTGTCCGACAAATATAAGGGCGATCCCGACGGCATTATCCTTATCCCGAAAGGGGCCAGCTTTGACGATATGGTCGCGCTGAAGAACGATAAAGAAATCGGCGATAAAATTAACAAAATCATCCGCAAGCTGGCGGAAGAGAACGATTTGAAAGGCGTTATTGACGAGGCCGACTTTAACGACGAAGACAAGCTTGGTAAAGGCAAGGAGATGATTGACCGCCTGACGAAGCTAGTCGGTATCTTCGAGGGGCTGGATCTGTCCAGCAACCGGGCCGATGGCGATGATCTGCTGGGCGATGCCTATGAGTACCTGATGCGCCACTTCGCCACTGAATCCGGTAAAAGCAAGGGACAATTTTATACTCCGGCAGAGGTGTCGCGCATTCTGGCGAAGGTGATCGGCATTACGCCCGATACGCCGCAGGATGCCACTGTGTATGACCCGACCTGCGGCTCCGGCTCGCTGCTGCTCAAAGTCAGCGACGAAACGCGACGCGGGCTGTCGATCTTCGGGCAGGAAATGGACAACGCCACCAGCGCACTGGCGCGTATGAACATGATCCTGCACAACAATGCCACCGCTAAAATCTGGCAGGGTAATACCCTGAGCGATCCGCAGTGGAAAGAAGCCAACGGCAAACTCAAAACCTTCGACTTCGCCGTGGCGAACCCACCATTTTCCAATAAAAACTGGACCAGTGGACTGGATCTGAAGAAAGATCCGTTTGAGCGCTTCGTCTGGGGCGTTCCACCGGAGAAGAACGGCGACTACGCCTTCTTGCTGCACATCATTAAGAGCCTGAAAAGCACCGGCAAAGGGGCGGTGATCCTGCCGCACGGCGTGCTGTTCCGCGGCAACGCCGAGGCGAACATCCGTGAAAACCTGATCAAGCAGGGCTATATCAAGGGCATTATCGGCTTACCGGCCAATCTGTTTTACGGCACCAGCATCCCGGCGTGCATTATCGTGATTGACAAGGAGCACGCCCACAGCCGTAAAGGCATTTTTATGATCGACGCCAGCCGGGGCTTTATTAAGGACGGCAACAAGAACCGCCTGCGCAGCCGGGATATTCACCGTATCGTGGACGTGTTTAACCACCAGCACACGGTGCCCGGCTACAGTAGGATGGTGCCGTTAAGCGACATCGCCGGGAATGATTACAACCTGAATATCCCCCGCTATATCGACGGTGGCGAGCCGGAAGATCTGCACGATCTGACCGCCCACTTACAGGGCGGTATTCCGGTGCGCGATGTTGATGCCTTGCAGGATTACTGGCGGGTATTCCCTGCCCTGCGCAACGTGCTGTTTGCCGACGATCGCCCCGGCTACTGTCGGGCGCAGGTCGAAGCCCAACAGGTTAAGCCGACCATTCTGGCGCATCAGGAATTTAAGGATTTTGCCACCCGCAGCCTGCTGCCGTTTAAGGCATGGGTGAAAGAGGCGGCGCTGGCAGATATTGGCAAAGGTGATAAACCGAAGGAACTGATCCGCGATATCAGCGAGATGCTGCTGGCGCAGTATGCCAACAGCGAACTGCTGAATAAATACAGCGTGTACCAGATCCTGATGGACTACTGGGCCGACGCCATGCAGGACGATGTATACGTGATTATGCAGGAAGGCTGGAAAGCCGCCGCGCAAATTCGCGAACTCCAGCCGGTGAAAGGCAAGGACGGCAAAAACGTCTGGAAAGAAGCACACGATTTTGAGTTTGACAAGCGGCGCTATAAGGCCGACGTGCTACCTCGTTCACTGGTGGAAATTCACTGTTTCCCGGAGCTGCTGGACGCGCTGAATGCCGCACAAGAACGCAGTGAAGAAGCCAGCCGTCAGTTAGCCGAGTATGTCGAGGAGCAGGCCGGGGAAGACGATCTGCTGGCCGAGGCAAAGAACGATAAGGACAAGGTGACGCAAAAGCTGGTCAATGCTCGCCTCACAAAATTGAAGAAAACCACTGCCGACCCGGATGAGCTGACGGCGCTGACTCGCTGTCTGACGCTGATTAAAGCAGAGGCTAATGCGAAAAAAGCGCTGAAAGCTGCACAGAAAGCGCTGGATCGAGCAGTATTTAAACATTACCCAATACTTGACGAATCGGCGATCAAGGCGCTTATAGTGCAAGATAAATGGCTTGCCACTTTACAAGCAGGGATTAAACGAGAGATTGAACGTATCACCCAGCAACTAGCAGAGCGTGTGAAGGAACTAGAAGAGCGTTATGCTGATCCACTACCAGCTCTTGAAGCGTCCGTTGAGGAGTTAAGCGAGAAAGTGGCAGGGCATTTACGGGTGATGGGGCTGGAGTGGTGATGGTGGATTTAATTATGGAAAGTCAGGTTCAAAATTCATCGGAAAAAATGGCACCGGTGGGGTATAAGCTGACCGAAGCAGGGGTTATCCCGGAGGATTGGGATGTATTTAGCCTTCCTGAAATTATCTGGTATCAAGAAGGCCCAGGACTTCGCAAATGGCAATTTAAATCTAATGGGTTGAAAGTAATTAATGTAACTAATCTTCAAGATAATGGTCATTTAAAATTAGATAGAACTGATCGGCATATTTCATGGGATGAGTACGAAAAAAACTATAAACACTTTATGTGCGAAGAAGGAGATCTTGTCATTGCATCATCGGGTAATTCATATTGTAAAACATCAATAGTCCGCGCTTGCGATTTACCTTTATTGATGAATACAAGTGTTATTCGATTTAAACCACTAAGTGGTTTTTCAAAGACATTTATGGATGTATATCTGAAATCTCCTTACTTCAAGGAACAAATCGATCTATTAATCACAGGTGGAGCACAACCTAATTTTGGCCCTGCACACCTCAATAAAATAAAAATAATATCGCCAAAATCAAAAAAAGAACAAAAAACAATAGGTGAAACTTTATCTGATATCGATACTCTCATTATTGAGCTGGAAAAACTTATAGCTAAAAAACAGACCATCAAAACAGCCACTATGCAGCAGTTGCTGACAGGGAAAACCCGTTTGCCACATTTTTCGTTTCTTGAAGATGGTTCTGTCAAGGGATATAAAAAGAGTGAAGTAGGAGATATTCCTGAGGACTGGAATACATCAACCATACTAGATATAGTAACTAATATAATCGATTATCGCGGAAGGACTCCCAAAAAACTTGGAATGGATTGGGGTAATGGAAATATCGTTGCACTTTCTGCTGGGAATGTAAAAAAAGGATACATAGACTTCTCATCTGAAGGTTATTTTGGTTCAGAAGATCTATATAATCGCTGGATGACATCCGGTACGCCTAAAAAAGATGATATTGTATTTACAATGGAAGCTCCGTTAGGAAATGCAGCTCTAATCCCTGACGACAAAAAATACATCCTAAGCCAAAGAACTATATTGCTACAAATAAACGAAGAAAAGTTCACCTCTATCTTTATATTGCAAGTATTCTTATCTGATTTTTTTCAATCATATATCTATGACTGTGCTACTGGCTCAACAGCCCAAGGTATTAAGCGTAGTGTATTTGAAAAATTATATATTGCCGCACCTAAAAATAGAGAAGAACAAACCGCCATCGCCGCCATCCTCTCCGATATGGACAAGGAAATTCAGGCCCTGCAACAGCGTCTGGACAAAACCCGCCAGCTTAAACAGGGGATGATGCAGGAACTGTTAACCGGGAAAACCCGCTTAATATAGAAGGGAACGCACATGGCTTATGATTACAGCGCCAATCTCAACCCGGAAAAAGCCCTGATCTGGCGCATCGTCCATCGGGACAATATCCCGTGGATACTGGACAACGGCCTGCACTGCGGCAACAGCCCGGTTCAGGCGGAAAACTGGATCAATATCGGCAACCCGGAGCTTATCGTCAAACGCGCCGGGCATCAGGTGCCTGCCGGGACGGGCGGGACGCTGCATGACTATGTGCCGTTTTACTTTACCCCCTTTTCGCCGATGCTGATGAATATCCACAGCGGGCGCGGCGGCATTACGCAGCGCCCCAACGAGGAAATCGTCATTCTGGTCAGCAGCCTGCGAAACGTGGCGGCGCAAAATGTCCCTTTCGTGTTTACCGACAGCCACGCCTACTATAACTGGGTCAACTACTACACCCGTCTGGAAGACCTGAACCAGATCGACTGGCCTATCTTACAGACACGGGATTTCCGTCGCGATCCGGACGATCCGGCCAAGTTTGAACGCTATCAGGCCGAGGCGTTAATCTGGCAGCACTGCCCCATCACGCTGCTGGGTGGGATGATTTGTTACAACGATGGTGTCAGGTTACAATTAGAGCAGTGGCTATCGCAACGCAATCTGTCAATGCCCGTTCACACACGGGCCGGGTGGTACTTCTCATGATGACATATACACAAGGCAATTTACTGGACGCGCCCGTGGAAGCACTGGTGAATACGGTTAATACCGTCGGCGTCATGGGTAAAGGCATCGCGCTGATGTTCAAAGAGCGCTTCCCCGATAATATGAAAGCCTATGCTCTCGCCTGCCAACAAAAGCAGGTCATGACCGGCAAGATGTTTATTACCGAAACCAGCGAGCTGATGGGGCCGCGCTGGATCGTCAACTTCCCAACCAAGCAGCACTGGCGCGCCGATTCCCGCATGGAGTGGATTGAAGACGGCTTGCAGGACCTGCGCCGCTTTTTGATCGAAGAGAACGTGCGGTCCATCGCCATTCCCCCTCTGGGCGCGGGCAACGGCGGCCTGAACTGGCCGGACGTGCGGGCGCGGATTGAATCTGCGCTGGGCGACCTTCAGGATACGGAAATCCTGATTTATGAGCCTACCGAAAAATACCAGAACGTCGCCAAGAGTACCGGCGTAAAAAGGCTCACGCCCGCCAGAGCGATGATCGCTGAACTGGTGCGCCGCTACTGGGTGCTGGGCATGGAGTGCAGCCTGCTGGAAATCCAGAAGCTGGCATGGCTGTTACAACGCGCCATTGAACAGCATCAACAAGAAGACGTGCTAAAACTGCAGTTTGAGGCGCATTATTATGGTCCCTACGCCCCCAACCTGAACCATCTGCTTAACGCGCTGGATGGCACCTATCTGAAAGCCGAGAAACGCATCCCGGACAGCCAGCCGCTGGACGTGATCTGGTTTAACGATCGGGAAAAAAAACACGTCAACCTCTGGCTGAATAACGAAGCCAAAGAGTGGCTACCGGTGCTTGAGCAGGTCAGCCAGTTGATTGACGGCTTTGAATCGCCGTTTGGTCTGGAGCTACTGGCAACCGTTGACTGGCTGCTGACCCGGGGACAATGCCAGCCCACGCTGGATTCCGTGAAAGAGGGGCTGCACCAGTGGCCTGCCGGGGAACGCTGGGCCAACCGCAAGATGAAGCTCTTTGACGATAAAAATCTGCAATTCGCCATTAACCGCGTAATGGAGTTCCATTGCTGAACATTTAGGGAGAGCGCCCTTTGAGCACTATCGGCCAGCGCGAACGCGCCACACAGCAGCGTTTGATTCAGTTTTTTGTTAAGGATTTAGGATACCGCTATCTGGGGCGAAGTGCCGGGTATACCGGGGACAGCAATATCGACACGGACATACTGAGCGCGTGGCTGAAGCGGCGCGGCGTCAGCGATACCCTGATCACCCGTGTGCTTCGACAACTGGATTCCGCCGCCGCGCTGGGCGAAGGCAAGAAGTTGTATTACGCCAATAAAGAGGTCTATCGACTGCTGCGTTACGGCGTAAAGGAAAAGGAAGGCGCGGGCGAGCAGAATCAGACCGTGTGGCTGATTGACTGGGCAAATCCTGAAGCCAATGATTTCGCCATCGCCGATGAGGTGACAATAAAAGGTGAATACAGCAAGCGCCCGGATCTGGTGCTGTACGTTAACGGCATCGCGCTGGGCGTGATTGAACTTAAACGCTCGTCTGTCCACGTCAGCGAAGGCATCCGGCAGAATCTCGATAATCAGAAGAAAACCTTTATCCGCAATTTCTTTACCACCATGCAACTGGTGATGGCGGGTAACGATACGCAGGGGCTGCGCTACGGCACCATCGAAACGCCGGAAAAATATTATCTGGAGTGGAAAGAAGAGAATACCGGCGCATACACGCATAAACTCGACTTCCATTTAAGCCGCCTATGCAACAAATCAAGGTTGCTGGATATCGTCCATAACTATATGGCTTTTGACGTTGGGGTGAAAAAACTCTGTCGTCACAATCAGTTCTTTGGCGTCGAAGCGGCTAAACAGCATATTGCCCGTCGTGAAGGCGGGATTATCTGGCACACGCAGGGATCGGGTAAAAGCCTGACGATGGTCTGGTTAGCGAAGTGGATCCGCGAAAACGTGCCGAATTCGCGCGTACTGATTGTGACCGACCGCACTGAACTGGATGAACAGATAGAAAGTGTGTTTATGGGAGTGGATGAAGAGATTTATCGTACCTCCAGCGGCAACGATCTTATCGCGACGCTCAATCATCCTAACCCGTGGCTCATCTGCTCGCTGGTGCATAAATTCGGTCGGCGTAGTGAAGCAGAAGACACTGCGGCAATTGACGACTTCATCACTGAGTTACAGCAATCCCTGACAAAAACGTTCCGCGCCAAAGGCGATCTGTTCGTCTTCGTCGATGAGTGCCACCGTACGCAGTCCGGCAAATTGCATAACGCGATGACCGCTATTCTGCCGGAAGCCCTGTTTATCGGTTTTACCGGCACGCCGCTGATGAAGAAAGATAAAAAGAAATCGGTGGAAGTGTTCGGCCCTTATATCCATACCTATAAGTTTGATGAAGCAGTAGCAGACGGCGTGGTGCTGGATCTGCGCTATGAGGCCCGCGATATTGACCAGTATCTGACGTCCGAGAAAAAGGTTGATGACTGGTTTGAAGCCAAGACGCGAGGCCTGTCGAATTTAGCCAAAACCCAGCTCAAACAGAAATGGGGTTCAATGCAAAAGCTGCTGTCCAGCAAATCGCGGCTGGAGCAGATAGTTAACGATATTCTGCTGGATATGGATACCCGCCCACGCCTGATGGATGGACGTGGTAACGCCATGTTGGTATGCAGCAGCGTGTATCAGGCCTGTAAGGTTTACGAGATGTTCAGCCAGACCGATCTGGCGGGAAAAGTGGCGATTGTGACCAGCTTCCGTCCCGACGCGGCCAGTATCAAAGGTGAAGAAACCGGCGCGGGCCTGACCGAGAAACTGTTTAAATTCTCAACCTACCGCAAAATGCTGGCAGACTATTTTGAGCAAAGCGAAGAGAAGGTTGCTGGACGTATCGCCGAGTTCGAACGGGATGTTAAGCAGCGCTTTATTAATGAGCCGGGGCAAATGCGTCTGCTTATCGTGGTGGATAAGCTGCTGACCGGCTTTGACGCGCCGTCTGCTACCTATCTCTATATCGATAAAACCATGACAGACCATACGCTGTTTCAGGCGATTTGTCGGGTAAACCGGCTGGATGGGGAAGATAAAGAGTACGGCTATATTATCGATTATAAGGATCTGTTCCGTTCTCTGGATAAAGCGATAACCGATTACACCACGGGCGCGTTTGACGATTACGATCGCGATGATGTTGATGGCCTGCTGAAAAATCGTCTGGAGCAGGCAAAGCTGGATCTTGACAGCGCGCTGGAGGTGGTCCGCAGCCTGTGCGAACCCGTCAGGGCACCGCGCGATTTGCCGGACTATCAGCACTATTTCTGCGGCCAGTCAGGGGAAAACCAGACGATATTAGGCGAAAAAGAGGCGCTACGCCTATCGTTCTATCAGAATGTCGCCCGCCTGCTGCGCGCTTACGCCAACCTGGCAAATGAAATGCAGGAAGCTGGTTATACCGATGAAGAAGTGGAAAGCATCCGAGCTGAAGTCGCTAAATTCGAGAAACTGCGCTACGACATTAAGCTGACCAGCGGCGATCTGCTGGACATGAAGCGCTTTGAACCCGCCATGCGCCACCTGTTGGACATGTACGTTCGCGCCGACGGTAGCGAAGTGCTGATGGATTTCGAAGAGTTAAGCCTGATTGAGCTGATTGTTGAAAAAGGCGCAGCAGCAACCGCGGCTCTACCGGACGAGATCCGCAATAATCAGGAGGCGATGGCGGAAACCATCGAAAACAACGTGCGTAAAACCATCGTGGATGAAAACCCGGTTAACCCGAAATACTACGGCCGCATGTCGCTGTTGCTGGATGAGCTAATTACCCTTCGCCGCCAGAATGCGCTTGATTATCAGCAGTACCTGGAGCGCATCCGGGATTTGAGCAAGCAGGTCATCCGCCCGGAACAAACCAACGGAGCATCCTATCCTGAAACAATGGATACACAGGCAAAGCGTGCGTTTTATGATAACTTCGGCCATGACGAGGTGCTGGCAACCCGTATTGATACGACGATCCGCTATACCAAAAAAGCGGAGTGGATTGGCGATCGTTTTAAGGAACGGGAACTTGCCCGCGCGCTGCGCGAAGAAACCGCTAGTTATAATGTCAATATTGATGACGTGCTTGAACTTGCCCGAAAGCAGAAGGAATACCACTGATGCCGGTCATGCAGATAGGCACGCTGCGCTTGCAGGTTAATCGTAAAGCGATTAAGAACCTGCATATCAACGTCCTGCCGCCCGATGGCAAAGTCCGCGTTTCTGCCCCGGAACACATGACGGAAACGGCGATACGGATGGCTGTCGCTTCCCGCTTTCGCTGGATCAGAAAGCAGCAGCAGGATTTTGCCAGACAGCCCCGCCAATCCGAGCGGGAGATGGTCAGCGGGGAGTGCCACTACCTTTGGGGCCGTAAATATCGCCTTTTTGTGATTGAGCGTCAGGGACGTCATGAGGTAAAAGTTGCAGGAAACAATAAACTCCAGCTTTATATTCAGCCGGGAACCAGCAATGAAAATAAGGAGCTGGTATTAACCGACTTTTATCGGCATGAACTGAAGCGGCAGGTTGCCAAATTGCTGCCCGAATGGCAGGCCAGAACCGGTGTCCCCCCAACGTTCTGGGGCATCAAAAAGATGAAAACCTTTTGGGGTACCTGTAATACCACCACAAAGCGAATCTGGCTCAATTTGGAGCTGGTCAAGAAGCCACCGGAGTGTCTGGAGTATATTCTGGTGCATGAACTGGTTCACCTACTGGAGCGCCATCATAACGAGCGCTTTCGGCTGCATATGGACCGCTTGATCCCTAACTGGCGCGAGCGCCGGGATTTGCTCAATAAGATGCCGCTGGCGTTTGAGGCGTGGGAGTACTAAAAGTACTCCCCAGTAATTATCTATTCCACAATGTCTTATGAATTTTTCCTGTCTGATGGTATTCCCCCACCAGCTCAATAAAATCTTTAAAATCCCGATTCTCTTCCACCAGACGGTTTACTGACTGCCAGTCGACACTGGTACGTTCCCGCGCCGGGATCAACGTCTGGCTGTTACTGAAGTCATGTGGATCGAGGAGGATCACACCAATACCATGCAGCGCACAGAGCATCTGCAATTCACGCTCCACACTACGTTGCTTATCTTCGTTAATTTCAGTCGCCACCAAATAGCCGAAATGTGCCCAACTGGAGTTGCTGACCGCCTGGAAGAAACATTCACGCACGTTGCTACGGTTTAGCTGCTTTTTCACCTCAAAAGACCACAGCCGTGTTAAACGTCCTTCACTATGACGAACGCAGTTTTGCACCACATCGTCCCATTCTTTATCCAGAGGCTCCAGTGCGACGATATCGGGATAAAGCCAATGATTGCCACCCAACCCTTTGTTATTGCTGGAGCGCTTTTCGTCAATACGACGGCACAACAGCCCTTCTTCCTGTGAAAGGTAATCAATCAGGATCGGATATAACGAGTGCTCGGTAAGGCTGACCGTTTCAACTGTTGGCTCGGGTGCCACATTGGAATCTGTCTTTTCAACCACAGGTTCCCCCCAGTAAAACAGGCGCGGCCTTGGCTTATCACGAGTCATCACCAGCGGACACATCGCCTTCGCTTTAACAGTTCGGCTACCGCCCACCTCTGCGGTTATCTGACTTAAAAAATCTTCGTCGCTAGCAAAACGCGGATTTTTGCGCTTTTCAGCCAGTTCTGCGCTGTAGTGATCGATAATTTTCTGCGCCAGTTGGCGGGCAGTGAACTGCTGGCCAGGATTAGCCTGTAACACGTTGATTATCATCTGGGGACGACTGGTCATATGCCTTCCTGCGTTTGTACGCACGGCTTTGCGTATCAGCTTTTAAGCGATGCGTGATTTACAACTCCTGTGGATGAGCTCAGTTTACCTTTCAGTGTTACAGACATAAAGCATCGATTTCTCTGTCACCAACGTGACGAACCGCAATTGAATTTCACCGCTTTTGCGAGCATGATCGCAATAACATCAGCCTGTTAGCCGATTTATTTTTATGATCTCTCCAGAAACGCTGCAAGCTGCCATCTCTAAGGTCTCTGTCTGGCGTCAGGGTGACGTATGCGCGCCGCATAAACCGCTACTGCTGTTGTACGTACTGTCGCAGTACAAAGTGGCCACTCGCTCCTGTTTAACTATGGCCTCGAGATCTGTAAGCGCCATTTGGGGGTCACTCCTCTATCGAACCGGGTTTGCCCCCAAATCGCGTGGATGTCAATGGATAAAAAACGACCAACACGTAAAAGCCATAAAATTATTATGGTTTTTACAGAAAGATTAATTATCTTTGAATTACACGTGGATACGGATGAATTTTGACGGAAATGGGCACAAAAAAAGACGTCCGTTGACGTCTATTGATGTTCCGATGGTGCCGAAGGCCGGACTCGAACCGGCACGTATTTCTACGGTTGATTTTGAATCAACTGCGTCTACCGATTTCGCCACTTCGGCACTGAAGGGGATGCGGAAACGTTCTGGATTATACCTGTCGGCGGCGGCCATGCAAGCGACAGCGTGTCGCCATTGCGCTAAGTGTTGAAAAAAACAGCGCTATCCTGCGCGGCGTCACCTTTTACCGCCGTTCCATAGCGCGACGGCCACCAGCCCCCCTCCTCTCACAACCCCGCGACCCAACCCCACCTGCCAGCCATCCCCCTTCTACCCCAGCCCCCCAAACCCCACTCAAACTTATCTCAAATTTTTCTCACCTCACTCTCACTCGCATCCCCATCACAATCCCTCTCTCCCCAAACAAATCCCCAAAATCCACTCCCCAACTATTCTCCTAACCCCACCCGCCATCATTCCCATATATTCCAGAAAGTTTTAACCAATGCCTTTTTGTTATTCATCCGTTCCGCAGCAAAATATTAATTTCATCAATATTTTTATAACTTTACATTAATGAAAAGTTTTCTTTTTGCCGTTTATTCCAGGATTTTCCTCAGGCGTGAAGGGTTCCGGTAAACACTATTTTAACTAGTCGCTGTACGAGTCTTGATGGACATATTCACTCGATGAATTAACTCAGGAGAATACTTGTGACGACGTTAAAACCTTTGCTGGCCCGCAACCGCAGCTGGGCACTGCAGAAGTGTCAGCATGACCCGGACTATTTCGAAAAATGGGTCGACGGGCAGCGGCCCCACTCGCTGTGGATCGGCTGCTCCGACAGCCGCGTTCCCGCCGAGGTGCTCACCGGCAGCCAGCCCGGCGAGCTCTTTGTCCACCGTAATATCGCCAACATGCTCGATCCCGCCGACGACAACGTCATGAGCGTCCTGCAGTATGCCCTGCACTACCTTGAGGTGGAGCGGGTGGTGCTCTGCGGCCACTACGGCTGCGGCGGCGTGCAGGCGGCGCTCTCTCTGCCCACCCTGCCGCTGGCGCAGGAATCCTCGGCGCTGGCTCGCCGCATCGGCCAGCTGCGCCACACCCTGCATCACGAAATTGCGCAGATCGCCGATGGAGGTGGTGTTGCGGCCTCCTCCGGCGCCAGCGCCAGCACCGACGCGGAGCGCTCTCGTCATGCGCTGGACGCCCTGGTGGAAGCCAACGTTCGCGCCCAGTTCGCCCGTCTGCTGGAGAGTGAACCGGTGCAGACGGTGCTCGCCAGCGGGCGGCCGCTCAGCCTGCACGGCTGCGTCTACGATCTGGCTTCCGGCCATTTAACCACCCTCGTCGAACACCTCTCACCGCAGGAGCACGCCCCATGAACACACTTCGTCAGGACTCTCTCGCCGGCATCGTCGTCTTCCTTGTCGCCCTGCCGCTGTGCCTCGGCATCGCCCAGGCCAGCGGCTTACCGCCCTTCGTTGGCCTGCTGACCGGCATCATCGGCGGCCTGGTCGTCACCGCCCTCAGCCCCTCCCGCTTCGCCGTCAGCGGCCCCGCCGCCGGACTGGTCACCATCGTCGTCGCCGCCATCGAATCCCTGGGTTCCTTCTCCGTCTTCCTGATGGCGCTGGTGCTGGCCGGCGTGCTGCAGCTGCTGTTCGGCATTCTGCGGGCCGGGCGTTTTATCTCGCTGGTTCCCGCCAGCGTCATCAAAGGCATGCTGGCGGCGATCGGCATCCTGCTGATTATGCAGCAGATTCCCGTCGCGCTCGGTACGGCGGAAGAGACCGGGCTTGCCGATGTGGTTCAGGGCAATGCCGCTTTCTCCGTCACTGCAATTGCCGTCGCCGCGGGCGGCCTGCTGGTGCTCTGGCTGTGGGGCTCGCCGCTTATCCGCCGGGTGAAGAGCCTGCGCTGGATCCCCGGGCCGCTGATCGCCGTCCTGCTCGGCTGCGTGACCACCCTGCTGCTGACCCATTTTGCGCCGCAGCAGCTGGTCGCTCTGCCGCGTATTACCCTGCCGGCGTTCGGCAGCCTCGGCGACCTGCTGGGCGAGCTGGAGTCTCCGGCGTGGAGCGCGTGGCGCAATCCGTCGGTGTGGGTGGTGGCGGTAACCCTGGCGCTGGTCGCCAGCCTCGAAACCCTGCTCAGCCAGGAGGCGCTGAAAAAGCTGCGCCCGCAAAATCCGCCCCCTTCGCCGAACCGCGAAATGGTCGCCCAGGGCGTCGGCAACCTGCTCTCCGGCGTGCTGGGGGCGATGCCGATCACCGCGGTGATCGTCCGCAGCTCGGTGAACGTCAGCAACGGCGCGCAGAGCAAACTGTCGATCTTTATCCACGGCGTGCTGCTGTTGATCTGCGGCCTGTGGTTCAGCGGCCTGCTGACCCTGATCCCGCTCGCCAGCCTCGCCGCCGTGCTGCTGTATACCGGCTATAAGCTGGCGACGCCGCGGCTGTTCATCGAGCAGTTCCGCCAGGGGGCGGCGCAGTACGTCCCGTTCCTCGCCACCATCGGCGGGATTATCGCCTTCGGCATGCTGGCGGGGATCGGGATTGGTCTTGCCACCCAGATGGCGTTCAGCCTCTGGCGCAGCCATCGCCACTCGCTGCAGCTGGCGCGCTACGATGACCATTACGTGCTGCGCATCCAGCAGAATCTGACCTTTATGCACAATCCGCATCTGCTGGCCCTGCTGGCGAAAATTCCGGAAAAGAGCGTGGTGATCGTCGAGCACGACAGCGTCGGCTATCTCGACCCGGACGTGCAGGCGGTGCTGGATGATTTTGCCGAGAACGCCCCGCAGCGCGGCATCCGCCTTAATCAGTGGCCGCTGGCCAGCCGCTGACCTTAACGGGCGGCAGGTCCGCCCGCTTCGCTACCCCTCCGATTGCCAAGCGCCGGGGAATACCATGCTCTACACTTTCTGGGTTATCACGCCAACCCCAAGGAAATAAACATGAGCATCATTAAAAGCTACGCCGCCAAAGAAGCGGGCGCCGATCTGTCGCTGTGGGAATACGATGCCGGCGAGCTGCAGCCGGAAGATGTCGAAGTTGAGGTGGAATACTGCGGGATCTGCCATTCGGATCTGTCGATGATCGACAACGAATGGGGGATGTCGAGCTACCCGCTGGTGGCCGGTCACGAGGTGATTGGCCGGGTGGCGACGCTGGGCAGCGCGGCGCAGGATAAAGGGCTGAAGATTGGCCAGAAGGTCGGCATCGGCTGGACGGCGCGCAGCTGCGGCCATTGCGACGCCTGCATCAGCGGCAACCAGATCAACTGTCTGGAAGGCTCGGTGCCGACCATTCTCAACCGCGGCGGCTTCGCCAATAAGCTGCGCGCCGACTGGCAGTGGGTGATCCCCCTGCCGGAGAGCATCGATCTGGCGTCCGCCGGCCCGATGCTGTGCGGCGGCATCACCGTCTTTAAACCGCTGCTGACCCACCACGTCACCGCCACCAGCCGCGTCGGGGTGATCGGCATCGGCGGCCTCGGCCATATCGCCATTAAGCTGCTGCGGGCGATGGGCGCGGAAGTGACCGCCTTCAGCTCCAACCCGGCCAAAGAGCAGGAAGTGCTGGCGATGGGCGCCGATCGCGTGGTCAACAGCCGCGATCCGGAAGCCTTAAAAGCGCTGGCCGGTCAGTTCGACCTGATTATCAACACCGTGGCGGTGGATCTCGACTGGCAGCCGTACTTCGAAGCCCTGGCTTACGGCGGCAACTTCCATACCGTCGGCGCGGTGATGAAGCCGTTCCCGGTGCCGGCCTTTACCCTTATCGGCGGCGACCGCAGCATCTCCGGCTCGGCGACCGGCAACCCGTCCGAACTGCGCACGCTGATGAAGTTCGCCGGGCGCAGCAAAGTGGCCCCGACCACCGAGCTGTTCCCGATGTCGCAGATTAACGAAGCGCTGAAGCACGTTCGCGAAGGCAAAGCCCGCTACCGCGCGGTGCTGAAAGCCGACTTCTGATGGTTCTCTCCCGCCGGGCGGCCCGCTCGCCCGGCGTGTTCCCCGTCGCTTCATCAAACCGTCATCTCCCCGCCATGCCTCTGTAGTCATTGCTTCCCACAATCCGGGCTTCGATAAATGGCTGAACGAGATGCGCGTCACCATGAGAAAGACCTGGCTTCCCTGGCTGATCCTGTCGCCTTCCCTGCTGTTTTTACTGCTGTTTACCTGGTTCCCGCTGGGGCGTTCGGTGTATGACAGCCTGTTTGATACCCGCATGGCCAGCGACGGCGCACAGTACGTCGGGCTGGATAACTTCGCCCGCCTGTTTGCCGATAACGTCTTCTGGCATTCGCTGGGCAATAACATGCTCTATATCCTGCTGACGGTGGTGCCCGGGGTGACCCTCGCCCTGCTGCTGGCGGTGGCGCTGAGCGAGAACCATCGCGTCAACCGCTGGCTGCGCACCGCCTTTTTCTTCCCGATGATTATCCCGATGGTCAGCGCCGCCGCGCTGTGGCTGTTTATCTTTATGCCCGGTCTCGGCCTGCTCGATCACTATCTGGCGAAGCTGTTCGGGCCGATGAATAACAACTGGCTGGGGCGCAGCAACAGCGCGCTGCTGGCCCTGGCGCTGATCGGCGTGTGGAAGTTCGCCGGCTATTACATGCTGTTTTTCCTCGCCGGGCTGCAGAGCATTCCGGCCTCGACGCGGGAAGCGGCGCTGATGGAAGGGGCTACCCGCACGCAGGTCTTTTTTAAGGTCACGCTGCCGCTGCTGCGCCCGACGCTGAGCTTTGTGATCACCACCGCGCTGATCTACTCCATCACCCAGATCGACCACGTGGCGGTCATGACCCGCGGCGGGCCGGACAACGCCACCACCGTGCTGCTCTATTACATCCAGAATCTCGCCTGGGATACCCATGACCTCGGTAAAGCCTCCGCCGCCACCTTCCTGACCCTGGCCGGGCTGTTCGCCTTCTCGCTGATTAACCTGAAACTGCTGGAGAAAGGAGCCCACTATGAGCGCTGACATCTCGCCGCTGCTGGTCCGCACGCCCGCCGCCGCCCGTCCGCTGTGGCTGCGCCTGCGCCGCTCGTCGCCCTTTACGCTGACGGTATTAATGTGCTGCCTGGCGCTGCTGTGGGTCAGCCCGTTTATCTGGATGCTGGCCACCTCGTTCAGCGCCACCACCTTCGGGGAAGATATGGCCTCGCTGCTGCCGCGCCTGCCGCTGACCCTCGATAACTTCCGCGACGCCTGGAACAGCGCCGACTGGCTGAGCCTGTACGCCAACACCCTTATCTTCACCTTCGGCACCTTCTTCGTGCAGCTGTTGACCATCACCACCGCCGGGTACGTCTTCGCCTGCCACGAGTTTCGCGGCAAGCAGACGCTGTTTCTTCTGTTCCTGGTGCAGCTGATGATCATGCCGGTAGTGATGATGGTGCCGAACATGCTGACCCTGAAAACCTTCGGCCTGCTCAACACCCTCACCGGGGTGATGATGCCCTACTTCACCTCGGCGTTCGGCGTGTTCCTGATGCGTCAGGCGTTCCTCGCCATTCCGAAAGAGCTGGAGGAGGCGGCGCTGATGGAGGGCTGCCGCTGGTGGCAGGTGCTGTTCCGCGTGCTGCTGCCGATGTCCTGGCCGTCGGTGCTGGCCTTCGCCACCGTCAGCATCACCTACCACTGGAACGAATACCTGTGGCCGCTGATGATGCTCAACGATCCCGATAAGCAGGTGCTGACCGTCGGGCTGGTCTCGTTCGCCATGGGCGCCGAATCCGGCGGCCAGTGGGGCACCATCGGCGCCGGCACGCTGATGGTCTGCCTGCCGCTGATGCTGGCGTTCATCCTTTTTCAGAAACAGTTCCTGCGGAGCTTCGGCTTCTCCGGGATCAAATAAGGAGTGATTCATGCTGTTAGCGCACATTTCCGATACCCATTTCCGCAGCCGCGGCGAAAAGCTGTACGGCTTTATCGACGTCAATGCCGCCAACGCCGACGTGGTCTCCCAGCTTAACGCGCTGCGCGAGCGCCCGGACGCGGTGGTGGTGAGTGGGGATATCGTCAACTGCGGCCGCCCGGCGGAGTATCAGGTGGCCCGCCAGATCCTCGGCAGCCTGAACTATCCGCTGTATCTGATCCCCGGCAACCACGACGACAAAGCCCATTTTCTGGAGCATCTTCACCCGCTGTGCCCGCAGCTGGGCAACGATCCGCAAAATATGCGCTATGCGGTGGATGACTTCGCCACCCGCCTGCTGTTTATTGACTCCAGTCGCGCCGGCACCTCAAAGGGCTGGCTGACCGACGAGACCATCGGCTGGCTGGAAGCCCAGCTGTTCGAGGGCGGCGACAAACCGGCGACCCTCTTTATGCACCACCCGCCGCTGCCGCTGGGCAATGCGCAGATGGACCCGATCGCCTGCGAAAACGGCCACCGTCTGCTGGCGCTGGTGGAGCGTTTCCCGTCGCTGACGCGCATCTTCTGCGGCCACAACCACAGCCTGACCATGACCCAGTATCGCCAGGCGCTGATCTCCACTATCCCCGGCACCGTCCATCAGGTGCCGTACTGCCACGAAGACACTCGGCCCTATTACGACCTTTCTCCGGCCTCGTGTCTGATGCACCGCCAGGTCGGCGAGCAGTGGGTGAGCTACCAGCACTCTCTGGCCCACTACGCCGGGCCGTGGCTGTACGACGAAAACATCAGTTGCCCAACGGAAGAGCGCTAACCGCCATGCTCAGTCTGCAAAGCATCAGTAAACGTTTCGACGGTAAGCCGGCGCTCAGCGCCCTGTCGCTGGATATTCACGAAGGCGAATTCGTGGTGCTGGTCGGCCCGTCGGGCTGCGGGAAAAGCACCCTGCTGCGCCTGCTCGCCGGCCTGGAGCCGGTCAGCGAAGGCCAAATCTGGCTGCATAATGAGAACATCACCGCCACCACGCCGCGCGAGCGCAACTTCGCGATGATCTTCCAGAACTATGCCCTGTTTCCGCATCTGTCGGTGCGCGACAACATCACCTTCGGCATGAAGGTGCGCAAGGAAGAGAAAAGCAGCTGGCAGCCGCGGGTGGACAACGTGGCGCAGATGCTGCAGCTGGAGGCGCTGCTCGACCGCAAACCGGCGAAGCTCTCCGGCGGCCAGCGCCAGCGGGTGGCGATGGCCCGGGCGATTGTGCGTAATCCGCGGCTGTTCCTGATGGACGAGCCGCTCTCCAACCTCGACGCCCGTCTGCGCAGCGAAGTGCGCGACAGCATTATGGCGCTCCATCAGCAGCTGAAAACCAGCACCATCTATGTGACCCACGACCAGACCGAGGCGATGTCGATGGCCGACCGCATCGTGGTGATGAACGGCGGCCACGTGCAGCAGGTCGGGCGCCCGGAGTATCTCTACGCCAACCCGGCCAACCTGTTCGTCGCCGGATTTATCGGTTCACCGGCGATGAACCTGCTGTCGCTGCCCTGCGCCAACGGTGAAGTACTGTTGGGAGAACAGCGCCATCCGCTGCCGCCGCGCCACCGGGATCAGACCCGCGTCTGGCTGGGCGTTCGCCCGGAACATATTACCGACCGCGTGGAGGAGGGCCATCTGCGCCTGCCGGCCACCGTTCTGCAACGAGAACTGATGGGGGCCGACTACCTGCTCCACGTCAGCACCCCGATCGGCACCCTGCGCTTTAGCCGCCGCCACCGCGGCACGGTGCCGGAGAAAGGCGAGTCGCTACCGATCGGCTTTTCGCCTGCCGATGTGCATCTTTTTCATGCTGAGACCCAGCATAATTTACTGATGGAGTGTAATCATGTTTAAACCTCTTACGGTAGTCGCGGTTAGCCTCAGCCTCGCCCTGAGCGGCGCGGCGCTGGCAAAAGAGAAAATAGACTTCATGTTCCCGGCGCCGGTGGACGGCAAGCTGACCATGGAGATGACCCGCGTCATTAAGCAATTCAACGACTCCCAGCAGGATGTGGAAGTGCGCGGCATCTTCACCGGCAACTACGACACCACCAAGATCAAAGCCGAATCGGCGCAGAAGGCCGGCCAGCCGCCGGCTCTGGTGATCATGTCCGCTAACTTCACCACCGATCTGGCGCTGAAGGATGAGATCCTGCCGATGGATGAGTTGTTTAAATATGGCGATCAAAAGGCCGGCGATTTTCTGCAAAAAGAATTCTGGCCCGCGATGCATAAGAACGCCCAGGTGATGGGCACCACTTATGCGATCCCGTTCCATAACTCGACGCCGATCCTCTACTACAACAAGACGATGTTCGATCGGGCCGGGATCAAACAGCCGCCGCAGACCTGGGCCGAGCTGCTGGCCGATGCCAAAAAGCTGACCGACGAGAGCACCGGCCAGTGGGGGATCATGCTGCCGTCGACCAACGACGACTACGGCGGCTGGATCTTCTCGGCGCTGGTGCGCGCCAACGGCGGGAAATACTTTAACGAAGACTATCCGGGCGAAGTCTATTACAACTCGCCGACCGCCATCGGCGCCCTGCGCTTCTGGCAGGATCTGATCTACAAGGACAAGGTGATGCCGTCCGGGGTGCTGAACTCGAAGCAGATCAGCGCTGCGTTCTTCTCCGGCAAGCTCGGGATGGCGATGCTCAGCACCGGCGCGCTGGGCTTTATGCGCGAGAACAGCAAAGACTTTGAGCTTGGGGTGGCGATGCTGCCGGCCAAAGAGCAGCGCGCGGTGCCGATCGGCGGCGCCAGCCTGGTGAGCTTTAAAGGCATCAACGAGGCGCAGAAGAAAGCGGCGTATCAGTTCCTGACCTATCTGGTGAGCCCCGACGTGAACGGCGCGTGGAGCCGCTTTACCGGCTACTTCTCGCCGCGCAAGGCGTCATACGATACGCCGGAGATGAAGGCCTATCTGCAGCAGGATCCGCGGGCGGCGATCGCGCTTGAGCAGCTGAAGTACGCCCATCCGTGGTACTCCACCTGGGAGACCGTGGCGGTGCGTAAGGCGATGGAGAACCAGCTGGCGGCGGTGGTTAACGATGCCAAAGTGACGCCGGAAGCGGCGGTTCAGGCGGCGCAAAAGGAAGCCGACGCGCTGATGAAACCTTATGTGGATAAAACCGCGCTGGCGGAAGTGAAGTGACGCGTTACCCGTCATCGCCACCCTCACCCTGGCCCTCTCCCTGAGGGAAAGGGGACAGTCCGGCGCCGGGGTTAAGATCCAGTCAGGCGGTTTGCAAGCGGGAACAGGGATTGAGAAAGGAAAAAAAGCAGGCCATACCCGGTATGGCCTGAAAATGTCACAACGATTAGATCCCTGCCGTTTCGCGGATATATTTGCGCGCTTTTACGGCGTATTCGAAAGGATTGGCCAGAGCAGGATCCTGCTCGGCTTCCACCACCATCCAGCCTTTATAGCCAAAGTCGTCCAGCAGCTTGAACACCGGACGGAAATCGATCACCCCGTCTCCCGGGACGGTGAAGGTGCCTTTTTTCACGCCGTCGAGGAACGACAGGCCGTCGCGGCGCACCTGGTCGATCACCGGCGGACGGACGTCCTTCAGGTGGACGTGGTTGATGCGCGGCAGATACTTTTTGAGGATCGCCAGCATCGGCGCTTCGCCGCCTTCGGAGTACCAGGCGTGGCCGGTGTCGAACAGCAGGAAGACGCGCTCGTCCACCAGCGACATAAACTTGTCGATTTCCGCAGTGGTCTGGATGCCGGTGCCCATGTGGTGGTGCAGACAGACCTGCATCCCCTTCTCCGCCGCCAGGCGACCAAGGGTGTTGTAGCCTTCCGCCACCCGCTGCCACTCTTCGTCGCTGAAGCACGGCTTCGCATCGCCGAGGATCGGTTTATCCAGCCCCTGAATGCTGCCGCTCTGCTCGGAGCAGCCAATGACCTTCGCGCCCATCGCATGGAGGAAGTTCATGTGATTGACGAATTCATCAATGGTTTTTTCCCGCTGGCCGTTAGCGAAAAAGGTGCTGAACCAGGCGTTGCAGATCTGAATGCCGCGGATGTCCAGCATCGGCTTGAGAACCGCCGGATCGCGCGGATATTTGCTGCCGACTTCGCTGCCGGTAAAGCCGGCCAGCGCCATTTCGCTGACGATCTGCTGGAAAGTGTTTTCGCTGCCGAGCTCCGGCATATCATCGTTAGTCCAGCCGATCGGGGCGATAGCCAGTTTGACGTTATCTTTGTTCATAGTAGGGCTCCTGCCGCTGCGCCTTAGCGGCGCAGCAATTCACGTTCAATGAGTTCACGGGTTTCCACTGCCTGGTATTTCATTTTTTCCGGGTAGCCAAACAGCGAGGTGGCGACAATCGGCTCCCCGCCGACCTTGAAGGTCTGCTCGGCGAATTTCATTTCGCGCAGGGTGCGGAACAGCGCGTCAAAATCCACATCCCCTTCTCCGACGCCTACGTGCTGGTGCACCACGGCATCCACGCCCGGCGGGTTAACGATATAGCGGCAATGTTTCGTATGGTTGCGGGTATCCGCAATCAGGACATGGGAGAGATCGCTCCCGGCATAGTGCAGCATGCTCGCCACGTCGCCGACGCCTTTGTCGTAGAAAAAGGTGTGCGGCACGCTGTAGACGTACTTCACGTTATCGCTGCGGAACGACTTCACGATATCGACGGTTTCATTGTTCTCTTCGCAGAAATCCCAGGGATGCGCCTGGATCTCCACGCGGATGCCTTCCCGCTCAAAAATCGGCAGCAGCTCTTCCATCGAGCGATAGAACATTTCATCGCAGATCTCAGGCTGATTCGGATCGCCGGAGAACTCGGTGTTGATCACCTGAACGCCCATCTCCACCGCGATTTCCACCAGCCGTTTCCAGTTTTTCACCGCCGCCTGGCGGCGCAGTTCGTCCGGGCCGGACCAGCGGTAGACGCAGATAAACGACGACAGCTCAAGGCCGGTATCGCGCAGCGCCTGCTTGTACTCGGCCATGATCTCCCGGCTGGCGCGCGGGTGCTTGTAGAACGGGTTAATCTGCGGGTGCGGCGACTGTTCAATGTACTTGTAGCCCCACTCCGCTACCTGATGGACCATTCGGGTGATCCCGAGGTCCTTAATCACATCCACATCAAAGGCAATTTTCATCGTCGTTACCTGTGCAAAGAAGTTCCGTCGGCAAAGCGTGCTTAACGTTTGTAGAATGCCGGGCACTCAGGCAGCATCACCTCAACCGGCTCGCTGGTTCCCTGCGCTTTAATGCAGGCGTCCGCCGCTACCGACGCCGCATAGCCGTCCCAGGCCGACGGGCCGTGCAGCTGACCGGCTTTGACGTCGTTGATAAAGGCCTGCAGTTCGACGTCGTAGGCTTTGATAAAGCGGTCTTTCCAGTCGGTCAGAATAGCGGTCGACAGGCTGGCGGACTTGCGCATCTGGACGGCAGACGGCTCCGGCAGACGGGCAATCCCGGTCTCGCCGACCACTTCGCACTGGATGTCATACCCGTACTGGCAGTTCACGAACACCTCGACGTCGATCAGGGTGCCTTTTTTGGTTTCAAAGGAGACGATCTGCGGATCTTTCAGGCGCGCATGGGTGTGCGAGGTGGAGCGCGGGAAGCGCACCTGCACGGAACGGTAGTCATCGTTCAGCAGCCAGCGCAGCACGTCCAGCTCGTGGATCAGGGTGTTGGTGATCGCCATATCGGTGGTGTAGTTCTCGCCAACCGCCTGGTTGCGGTGGGCGCAGCGCAGCATCAGCGGCGCGCCGATATCGCCATCGTCGATCACTTTTTTCAGCGCCAGATAGCCTTCGTCGTATGGGCGCATAAAGCCAACCTGCACCAGGCGACGGCCGGCCTTCATTTCAGCATCGACGATACGGCGGCAGCCTTCCGCAGACATCGCCAGCGGTTTTTCGCAGAACACCGGCTTACCGGCGGCGATGGCGGCCAGGGTGTACTCTTCGTGGGTCGGGTCCCAGGAGGTGACCAGGATGGCATCGACATCGCTGGCGTTAATCACGTCGTGGCCGTCGGCGTAGACTTCCGCCTGCACGCCCGGCAGCGCAACCGCCGCACGGGCGTTGTCGGCATTGATATCAGACACCGCCACAACGGTGGCGCCCTGCAGAACCTGGGTGCAGCGACGGATGTGTTCTTTACCGATAGCGCCAGCGCCGATGACACCTAATTTGAGCGACATAATGGTTTTCTCCGTAAGTCTGTAGGATTCAGGGTGGATGTTCGTTTTAGTAATCACGCGCCTGGGCACGCTTTTCATTAATCATTTGCGCAACTTTGCGGATCCGCTCTGAGAGCGCCGTCTGGGCGACCCCGACGTTCCACCAGCTGCCGTATTTGTGCACCATGGTCTTCGGCAGCACTTTAATATCAATCAGGGTGCTGACCGTTTCGCGACGGGCGGCGTCCAGCGCGTGGCGCAGTTCGTCCAGGGTGGTGACGCGCCAGGTTTTGCAGCCGTAGCCGGCGGCGATGGTGGCGAAGTCCACCGGCACCAGACCGCCCTGCAGCTGGCCGGTTTCCGGCTGACGGTAGCGGAACTCGGTGCCGAAGCTGTCCATCCCGTGCTCCATCTGCAGGTTGTTGATGCAGCCGTTGGCCATGTTGTCGAACAGCACGACGTTGATCTTCGCCCTCTCCTGCAGGGAGGTGACCAGCTCAGAGTGGAGCATCATGAACGAGCCATCGCCGACCAGGGAGTAGACTTCGCTCTGCGGCTGCGCCAGCTTCACCCCCAGCGCCGCGTTGACTTCGTATCCCATGCAGGAGTAGCCGTACTCCACGTGATAGGTGTTTTCCGCGCGGTTGCGCCAGACGCGCTGCAGATCGCCGGGCAGGCTGCCCGCCGCCGCGACGATCACTGCCTCGGCCGGCAGCGTTTCATTCAGCACCCCGAGGACGCTGCTCTGGGTCAGGGTGGAGTCGGTGATCTGGCGGAACTCGCGATATACCGATTCGCGATCGAGATGATCGTCGATCTCCGGCACAAAGGATTTCTCCTGCCACACCGCCTGGTACACGCGCTGGGTCTCTTTTAACTGACGGCTCTGCACGCTCTCGATCTGCGCGCCCCAGCCGGCCTGCCAGCCGCTGTCCGCCAGCGCCGCGTCGAGGGCGGTCATCGCTTCCCGGGCGTCCGCCAGCATGGCAATGCCGTCCAGCTTCCAGGCGTCGAAGTTGCTGACGTTAATATTCAGGAAACGCACCTCCGGGTGCTGGAAAATCCATTTCGAGGCGGTGGTAAAATCGCTGAAACGGGTGCCGACGCCGATCACCAGGTCGGCCTCTTTCGCCAGCAGGTTCGCCGCCAGACAGCCCGTCTCGCCGACGCCGCCGACGTTCAGAGGGTGAGAAGAGACCACCGTCCCCTTTCCGGCCTGGGTTTCGGCAAAAGGCACTCCGTAGCGCTCGGCGAAACGGGACAGCGCTTCGCCCGCGCCGGAGTATTTCACCCCGCCGCCGCAGACGATCAGCGGTTTACGACTGGCTTTGATGGCCGCCACGGCGTCCGCCAGCTGCGCGGCGCTGGCCGGACGGCGATCGAGACGGTGTACGCGACGCGCAAAGAAGGATTCCGGGTAGTCCCAGGCTTCGCCCTGCACATCCTGCGGCAGGCACAGCGTCACTGCGCCGGTTTCCGCCGGGTCGGTCAGGACGCGCATGGCGTTGATGCAGGCGCTCATCAGCTGTTCCGGGCGGGTAATGCGGTCCCAGTATTTGCTGACCGCGCGGAAGGCGTCATTGGTGCTGATGCTGAGATCGTAGCTCTGTTCAATTTGCTGGAGCACCGGGTCCGGCTGGCGGGTGGCGAAGACATCGCCCGGCAGCAGCAGCAGCGGAATGCGGTTGGCGCTGGCGGTGCCGGCGGCGGTGATCATGTTGGCCGCCCCCGGGCCGATGGAGGAGGTGCAGGCGATAATCTGCCGGCGCAGGGCCTGGCGGGCAAAACCGGTGGCCGCGTGGGCCATCCCCTGCTCGTTGCGCCCCTGATAGACGCGCATGTCGCCGCTATCCTGCTCCAGCGCCTGCCCCAGCCCCAGGACGTTGCCATGGCCGAAAATCGCAAAAATACCTTTCACGAACTTCAGCTCTTCGCCATCCACTTCCAGGTACTGGTTATCGAGGAACTTCACCAGCGCCTGCGCCGTTGTCAGTCTCAGTTTGCCCATGTTGCACAATCCTTATTGTTCAGTATTTGTGTGTGGCGTCGCGCCGATGCCGCCGGGGCCGTCGTTCACGTCACTGGAATACCTGTGGATTATAGGCAAACATTTTTTTCATTAAATACAAATACAGAAGAAATATTTCATTTTGCGAGAAGGATCAAACTCTCTACCCATTTCATACGTTTCACTTACATTCCTGACACGTTTTCGGACCCTTTTTGGCGGCGCCAGACGGCAATATCCCCTTAAAAATCATAGGTAAATAGCTGTCGTTTGGCGTTTCATTTTCCTCAGGGTCGACAGTGGGGGCGATCCGCGCTAACGCGAGGCTCAGTGCGGCAGAGTGGTAGATCCCTCACACTTTTGGTTTTTTAATTTCGAACGAGTTTGCAAATGAAATATTTATTTCTCAAACTAAGGGTAACCAATAACCCTCAGGCTGTTCACGGAGTCGACGTCGGGATCCCGACCCTTCCAGGCAGCAGACACCAAAAAGGAAATCCTAGCTATGAATGCAGCAGTAAAGCGGCTCGACGTCATCTGTATAGGTCGGGTGGCCGTCGACCTCTATGCCCAGCAGATCGGTTCGCGGCTAGAAGACGTTGCCAGTTTCTCGAAATATCTGGGCGGCTCCTCCGGCAACGTGGCCTTTGGCACCGCGATTCAGGGGCTGAAATCGGCCATGCTGGCGCGCGTTGGCGATGAACACAACGGCCGTTTCCTGCGTGAAACGCTCAACCGCGCCGGGGTGGATACCGAGTATCTGATTACCGACAAATCCCGCCTGACCGCGCTGGTGATGCTGGGGATCAAGGATCAGGAGACCTTCCCTCTGATTTTCTACCGCGATAACTGCGCCGATATGGCCTTAACGCCTGACGACATCAGCGAGGAGTATATTGCCTCCTCACGGGCGCTGGCGGTGACCGGCACCCACCTGTCGCACGCCAACACCCGCGCCGCGGTGCTGAAGGCGCTGGAGTACGCTCGCCGTCACGGCCTGCGTACCGCGCTGGATATCGATTACCGTCCGGTGCTGTGGGGACTCACCTCGCTCGGCGATGGCGAAACCCGTTTCATTGAGTCCGGGCCGGTCACCAGCCAGCTGCAGGAAGTGCTGCATCTGTTCGATTTGGTGGTGGGAACCGAAGAAGAGTTTCATATTGCCGGGGGCAGCACCGATACCCTGACCGCGTTGAAAAATGTGCGCCATGCCACCAAAGCCACCCTCGTCTGCAAGCGCGGACCGATGGGCTGCGTGGTGCTGGAAGGCGACATCCCGGACAGCTGGGACCAGGTGCCGCTGCAGCAGGGCGTGCGCGTGGAAGTGCTCAACGTGCTGGGCGCCGGGGATGCCTTTATGTCGGGCCTGCTGCGCGGCTGGCTTAACGACGAGGGCTGGGAGCAGGCTTGCCGTTACGCCAACGCCTGCGGGGCGCTGGTGGTCTCCCGCCATGGCTGCGCGCCGGCGATGCCGACCAAAGTCGAACTCGATGACTACCTGCAGCGCGCCGAATCGGTGCCGCGCCCGGACGTCGACGAGCGCCTCAACCATCTGCACCGGGTGACCAGCCGCCGCCAGCAGTGGCCGGAGCTGTGCATTTTCGCCTTCGACCATCGCAAACAGCTGGCCGACCTGGCGCGGGAGACCGGGCGCGATGAAGCCTGCATTCCGCAGCTCAAGCTGCTGTTGTTGGCCGCGGCCGAAGCGGCGGCGCAGGAGGCGGGTCTTGACCAGCGCAGCGGCATTCTGGCCGACGGCACCTACGGCCAGCGTGCGCTGAACGCCATTACCGGCAAGGGCTGGTGGATCGGGCGCCCTATCGAACTGCCCAGCTCGCGCCCGCTGCGTCTGGAGCATGGCAACATCGGCTCGCAGCTGATCGACTGGCCGCTGGAGCATGTCGTCAAATGTCTGGTCTTCTATCACCCGGACGACCCGGCGGCGCTGCGTGAAGAGCAGGACGCTCTGCTGCTCGAGGTGTGGCAGGCCTGTAACAAATCAGGCCACGAGCTGCTGCTGGAGGTGATCCTCCCGGAAAATGGCCCGGACAAAGACGAGCGCCATTACCACACCATGCTGGAGCACTTCTATCAGCTGGGGATCAAGCCGGACTGGTGGAAGCTGCCGCCGCTCTCCAGCGCCAGCTGGCAGCAGATCACCGCCCTTATCGAGCGCGAAGATCCGTGGAGCCGCGGGATCCTGATCCTCGGTCTCGATGCGCCTTCCGACAAACTGCGCGCCGGTTTCGCCGAGGCGGCCGCACACCCGATGATCAAAGGTTTCGCCGTCGGGCGCACCATCTTTGGCCAGCCGTCGCGGCGCTGGATGCAGGGCGAGCTCAGCGATGAGGCGCTGATAGAGGAAGTGAAACGCAACTACCTGACGCTTATTGGCTACTGGCGCGAAGCCCGCCGCTGATCCCCCAACGCCCGTCTCCGTCACCTTGCGGAGCGGGCGTTTTTCTGTTTCTTCGTGAAATGAATCGCGTATTTCGTCGCAATAAATGAAAAATTCGCTTCATTTGGTACACTGGAAGCCATATTCCTTCCATTTTCTCAGAGCGCACTCTATGGCCAATAATCCAACACAGCTGACCATCCTGCAGGATGAAATCAGGCGTCGCTACGATACGTTAAGCAAACGTCTGAAACAGGTCGCCCGCTATATCCTTGATAACAGCAATAGCGTGGCTTTCGATACCGTGGCCTCCATTGCGCAACAGGCGGATGTTCCCCCTTCCACGTTGATTCGTTTTGCCAACGCCTTCGGCTTCAGCGGCTTTAACGAAATGAAACAGATGTTCAAGCAGCATTTGATGGAAGAGACCGCCAACTATACCGAGCGCGCCCGTCTGTTCCGCCAGACCACCAGCGATGAGTCCAGCCCGCCGGAAACGCCGACGGAGATCCTCAATATGTTCACGATGGTGAACAACCAGGCGCTGCAGCAGCTGGCGATGCAGACCTCCAGCGATGAGCTGGAGCGCGCGGTGGCCCTGCTGGGCGAGGCGGAAAATATCTACGTCATTGGCCTGCGCCGGTCGTTCAGCGTCGCCTCCTATCTGACCTATGCGCTGCGCCACCTCGATCGCAAAGCCTTTCTGATCGACGGCCTCGGCGGCATGTTCACCGAACAGTTGAGTCTGGTCGGCCCGAAAGACGTGGTGGTGGCGGTGAGCTTCTCGCCGTACGCCCGGGAAGTGGTCGAGCTGGTGGAGCTGGGCGCGCAGCGCAAAGCGCGGCAGATCGCCATTACCGACAGCCAGGTCAGCCCGCTGGCGGCCTTCAGCGATGTCTGCTTTGTGGTGCGGGAAGCGCAGGTGGATGGCTTCCGCTCGCAGGTTGCTTCCCTGTGCCTGGCCCAGACGCTGGCGGTTTCGCTGGCGCTGAACAGCAGTCAGGAGTCCGAGGCCAAGCAGAAGGCGTGAGATAGGCCGCCTGGCGTCGGTTGCGCGGCGGCGCGGGATAAGCCTGCGGGGGGATGCCGTAGGCCGGATAAGCGTAGCGCCATCCGGCACAAGACGGGTATGGCGCCAGAGGTGTCCTGCCCGGCGGCGCTGCGCTTGCCGGGCGTGTGATATATGCGCCTGCGGGTCGCCGTAGACACTGTTTTCGGTTTGCAACTTTCCCGGCCAGACAACGCGTTTATCACGTGTAACTTCAGTGAAATTTGCGCTCCCGGTTAATCGTCTGCGTTATGCCTGGCATGGCGCAGGGAGCGCACA
>NZ_JBEAJA010000024.1:0-34536 GCF_040064755.1 Klebsiella sp. GB_Kp056
GCGCCGCCGGGCAAGGACAGCGGGCACGGAGCCGATTTTGTGCCGGGTGGCGGCTGCGCCTTACCCGGCCTACAAAGGCCTCCCGTCAGCTCATATCCCCAGGCCCACGCTAACGCAGCGCCGCCGGGAAGGTATCAGGCTCCGCGCTCAACATTTTGCCGGGTGGCGCTTCGCTTACCCGGCCTACAAAAGCTGCCCGCGATTTGGCGCTCTATTCGCGCCCTTCGTAGGCCCGCGCAAGCGTAGCGCCGCCGGGCAAGGACAGCGGGCACGGAGCCGATTTTGTGCCGGGTGGCGGCTACGCCTGACCCGGCCTGGGGTCCGTGCGGCCTGCCGTTAATTTATTCAACATTGTTGCTGAAACTGCCGGTGCTGGCGGCCTCAAAATCGCTGAGACGTTCCCGGAAGGCCGGGGCAGCCCGCATGGATGCGGGCTGAGGGCCGTGTTTTGCACGGACGCTGCCTCGGCCCGACCCGAAGCCTGCAGGGATAAGTCGAAGGGACCGCGTAGCGGCGATTTTGCTGGCCGGAGCCCGGGGGTACAGGGGGCGGCGGCGACTGGCCGCCCCCTGTGCGCTCCCTGCGCCATGATTGACATAACGCAGAAGACTAACCGGGAGCGCAAACTACGCTGAAGTCACGCGTGATAAACGCTTTCCCCGGGCTGAGAACCTGTAAAACCGATAACAGTCTCCCCCGCCGCCGGGCAAGATATCGCACCGTGGCCGCCATGTTGCCGGGTGGCGGCTGCGCCTGACCCGGCCTACAAAACCAGGGCTGTCCGTACCGTCCTCGCGGCAGACCCCACGTTCAGCGCCGCCGGGCAGTTACTGCGCCTGCTGCTGCGCCTGCGCCAGCTGGCGGACAATAGCCTCGCGCCGCGCATCCTCTTCCGGCAGCCGGGCCAGCAACGCCTGCAGGGCCGCCACGGCTTCGGGGTAATCTTCATTGCGCACCGCGCTCAGGGCCAGCATCTCCAGCACCGGCAGGCTGGTCGGCTGTCGCTCATGCAGGTCGCGCAGCAGCAGTTCGCCCATCCGAAGCTGGCCGCTATCCCCCGCCCGCACCAGCGCGCTGGCGTAATCGAAAGCCGCCGCCGGGTCGTCCGCCGCCAGCGCATGCGCCCGGCCAAAAGCGCCGATCGCCGTCTCGCCATCGTTCAACAACAGCCCCAGCCGCCCAAGCAGCTGCCAGCCGGCGAGGTCGTGCGGAGTATTCTGCAGATGGCTGCGCAGGCCAAGCCGCAGCTCCGCCAGTTCATCCATACGCAGAGGCGGCGCGGTCGGGTCCTTAACCTGCTGTAACAGCGCAGGATAATGCCGCTCAGCCTGCTGCCAGAGCAGCACCTGGCCAATATCGCTGGTTTTCAGATACAGGCCCAGACTCAGAACCACCAGCAGCAGCGCGCCCGGAAACAGCGCCCAGCGGCTTAGCGGCCGTTCGCCAGGCTGTGCCTGGGGCGGGATATCCGTCAGCAGCGTGCGCTGGAGCTCGACGACCAGCGCCGGGTTGTCCTCGCCGCGCTCCTGCGCCAGCTCCTGCAGGCGCGACTGATACAGGGCGCGGTTGAGGGTATCGCGGTCCACCGCCCCTTTGCCCGACCACGGGAAGTACAGCAGCCCCAGCGCGCCAGCCAGCAGCAGCCCGGCGATAACCACCAACAGGCTCATTGTTCTTTTCCTTCTTTCAATAATGCCGCCAGCCGCTGGCGCTCTTCGACGCTGAGCGCCGCGTCAGGAATATCGCGACGACGCGCGCGGGCGATAATCACCCCCGCGCCCGCCAGCACGAACAGCCCCGGCCCCAGCCACAGCAGCACCGTGCCCGCGGTCAGCGGCGGCTCGTAGCTGACAAAATTGCCGTAGCGGGCCACCATATAGTCAACGATCTGCCCTTTCGTTTTCCCCTGCTGCATCAGCTCGTACACCTTCTGCCGCATATCGGCGGCAATCATCGCGTTCGAGTCGGCGATGCTGTTGTTCTGGCATTTCGGGCAGCGCAGCCGGGAGGTGATCTCGCGGAACGCCTGCTCCTGGGCCTCGTCTTTAAACTGCCAGGTATCGATGGCGGCCCACGCCTGGCCGGTCAGCATCAGCGCCAGCAGGATGCCTATGACACCTCTCATCAGCCCGCCCCCCGGTTGTATTGATTCCACAGCGGCTGGAGCTCCTCGCGCCACACCCGGTCGTTCAGGTCGCCGGCGTGCCGCCAGCGGATGATGCCCTGACCGTCGATGAGAAACGTCTCCGGCGCGCCATAAACCCCCAGATCCAGGCCGAGCATGCCGTTGCCGTCGTACAGGCTCAGCCTGTACGGATTACCCAGGCGCTGCAGCCAGCTGATCGCCTTCTGCCGATCGTCTTTGTAGTTCATCCCCACCACCCGCACGCCCTTCTGCGCCAGGCCGTTGAGAAACTGATGCTCGGCGCGACAGGTTGGGCACCAGGTGGCCCAGACGTTAAGCAGCAGCGGCTTGCCGTCAATCAGCGTCCGTCGGTCCAGCGTCTGACCGGGGGTATCCAGCGCTTCAAGGCGAAATTCCGGCAGCGGTTTGCCGATCAGCGCCGACTCGAGGGTCGTCGGGTCGTCGCCATCGGCGTTACGCATCAGCTGACAGAACAGCGCGGCGGCCAGCGCCAGAAACAGCACCAGTGGGATAAACAGCAGCTTCCGGTTCATGAGGCCTCCTGCAGTTTCTTACGCATCCGGTAGCGCGGGTCGAGCATGCAGCACAGACCGCCGAGGGCCATCAGCACCCCGCCGTACCAGATCCAGCGAACGAACGGTTTGTAGTACAGACGCACCGCCCAGCTGCCGTCGCTCAGTTCTTCCCCCAGCGCGGCGTACAGATCGCGGGTCAGCCCGCCGCTGATCGCCGCCTCGGTCATCATCATCCGGCTGGCGGTGTAAAAGCGCTTCTCGGCATACAGCGTCGCTTCCGGGCGGCCGTTGCGGGTCACGGCAATAATGCCTTCCCCGCCGGTCCAGTTGGGGCCGACGATATTGCGCACGCCGTTAAACACAAAGTGATAGCGGTGGATATCGATGCTGTCGCCGGGGCGCATCCGTACATCGCGCTCCACGCTGTAGTTCTGGCTAAAGGTGATGCCGATAACGGTCACCGCCACGCCGACGTGACCGAGCACCATCCCCCACTGGCTGCGGGTCAGCGTCCGCAGGCCGCGCCAGAAGCCGTGGCGATGGGTGGCCCGTTCATGAACCTCCATCAGGGCGAAGATCAGCACCCAGAGGGCCATCATCAGGCCAATGACCGCCATCGCGGTGATACGATCCTGCAGCAGCCACGGTAGCGCCAGAGAAAGTGACAACGTCACCACCAGGGCGACCACCAGGCGCTTAATCTGCCTGGCGATGTCATCGCGCCGCCAGCGGATCAGCGGCCCCAGCCCCAGCAGCAGCGCAAACGGCGCCATCAGAGCGGTGAACATGGTGTTAAAGAACGGCTCGCCGATAGAGATACTGCCGAGGCCCAGCTCTTTATGCACCAGCGGCAGCAGCGTTCCGAGGAGCACCACCAGCATCGCGGCCATCAGCAAGATATTGTTGCCAAGCAGGAACGACTCGCGCGACCACAGCGTATGTTCCACCCGCGCCCGCACCCTGCCGCCCTTCAGAGCGTACAGCAGCAGCGACCCGCCGATGGCGACAATCAGCAGCGCCAGAATGAACAGCCCGCGCGACGGATCCGAGGCGAAGGCATGCACCGAGACCAGCACCCCGGAGCGCACCAGGAAGGTGCCCAGCAGGCACAGGGAGAAGGCGGCGATGGCCAGCAGCACCGTCCAGGCGCGGAAGCTGCCGCGCTTCTCGGTCACCGCCAGGGAGTGCAGCAGCGCGGTCCCTACCAGCCACGGCATAAACGAGGCGTTTTCCACCGGGTCCCAGAACCACCAGCCGCCCCAGCCCAATTCGTAATAGGCCCACGCCGAGCCCAGCACGATGCCGAGAGTGAGGAACATCCACGCCGCCTGGGTCCAGGGACGCGACCAGCGCGCCCACGCGGTGTCCAGCCGCCCCGCAAGCAGCGAGGCGATGGCGAAGGCGAAAGCCACCGAGAAGCCGACGTACCCCATATAGAGGATCGGCGGATGAAAAATCATGCCGATATCCTGCAGCAGCGGATTAAGGTCGCGGCCGTCAATGGGGTACTGCGGCAGGCCGCGGCTGAACGGGTTGCAGGTAAAGAGGATGAACAGCAGGAACCCAAAGGCGATCATCCCCATCACCGCCAGCACCCGGGCGACGGCGTCGAGCGGCATCCGGCGGCTGAAGAGGGCGACGGCGAAGGTCCAGACGCTGAGCAGCAGGACCCACAGCAGCAGCGAGCCCTCGTGCGCCCCCCAGGTCGCCGCCACCCGATACCACACCGGCAGCGCGCTGTTGGAGTTTTCCGCCACGTAGCGGACGGTAAAGTCATTGACCACAAAGGCGTGCACCAGCAGCAGGAAGGCGCCGCCGATGCAGGCGAACAGCCCGCAGGCCAGCGGCCGCGCCAGGGCCATCAGCCGCCGGTCCTGCCGCGACGCGCCCCACAGGGGATAGACGCTCAGAAGCAGCGCCAGCCCCGCCGCCAGACACAATAAAAAGTTGCCCAGCTCCGGCATCATGGCTGCGCCTCCGCTTTCGCCGGCGTCATGGCGTTTTTCACCTCCGGCGGGGTGTAATTTTCATCATGCTTGGCCAGCACCTGCTGAGCGGTGATATGCCGCTCGCCGTCCAGAACGCCCTGGGCCACCACGCCCTGTCCTTCACGGAACAGGTCCGGCAAAATGCCCTTATAGCTGACGTCCACGACCCCGCGGGCGTCATACAGCTTAAAGCGCACGTCGAGGGTTTGCGGGTCGCGCTGCAGGGAGCCGGGCTGAACGTAGCCTCCCACCCGCAGGCGCTGCCCGGTATGGGGCAGCGCCCGGGTTTCCGTTTTACCGTAGATAATTTCTCCCGGGGTGTAGAACAGATCGATATTGCTGCTCAGGGCGTACAGCGTCAGGCTGACGGTCAGCCCAAGGCCGGCGAGCACCGCCAGCACGATATACAGCCGGGTTTTACGACGCGCTTGCATCCGCGGCCTCCTTGTCATGTTCGCGAGCGGCCGCGATCCGCCGCTCGCGCGCCTGCTGGCGTCGCACCTCATGGAATAGCGCCCGCCGCGCCCACAGGGTATGAACCGTCAGCAGGCCAAAGGCGGCGATGGCCACGGCCACCGCCAGCCAGACGTACAGGGCATAGCCGCCCATATTCAGGAAGGCGGCGAACGAAGAAAAAGCGGGGCTCATCGGGCGGCTCCTTTGTTAGCCAGCGCCACCACCCACGGTCGACGACGTTCCAGCTGGAGGATCAGGTTACGCAGGCGCATCAGGGTCAGGGTGACCGACAGCGCGAGGAAAGCAAAAATGCAGATCCGCAGCGGCAGACGCATGCTCGGGTCGATGGTTTGCTGCAGGTTGGTCGAGCCCTGGTGCAGGGTGTTCCACCAGTAAACCGAGTAATGAATGATGGGCAGATTGACTACCCCGACCAGGACGAGGATCCCCGCCGCGCGCCCGGCCAGGCGGCGGTCGTCAAAGGCGTGCCACAGGGCGATGACCCCGGCATACAGAAACAGCAGCACCAGTTCCGAGGTCAGACGGGCGTCCCAGATCCACCAGGTCCCCCACATCGGCTTGCCCCACGCCGCGCCGCTGACCAGCGCCACCAGGGTGCAGACCGCCCCCACCGGCGCCAGGGCGGCGATCGCCAGGTCGGCCATTTTGATCTGCCAGACCACCCCGACGAAGGCCGCGACGGCCATCGCCAGGTACAGCCCCATCGACCACATCGCCGCCGGGACGTGAAGATACATGATCCGGTAGCTTTCCCCCTGCTGATAGTCCGCCGGGGCGAAGCCAAAGCCCCACCCCAGGCCGATGACCAGCAACAGCGCGCTCAACGCCGCCAGCCAGGGGATCCAGCACCCGCACAGGCGGTACAGCCGCTCGGGGATCGCCAGTTGATGTAACGCTTTCCACATAGACGCTTACTCACACGGTTATGATGGCCGCGCCCGCAGGCGCAGCGAATTATTGCACGGTCAGCCGCAGCGCGGCGGCGGTGGCGAACGGGCACAGGGTGGCGCTGGCGGTTAAGAACGCCGCCAGCATCGCCAGATAGCCGCCGACCGGAAGCCCGGCCGCCGCCGCCTGGCAGGCCGCGGTGGCGAAAATCAGCAGCGGCACCGCCAGCGGCAGCACCAGCAGGCTCAGCAGGACGCCGCCGCGCTTCAGGCCGACGGTCAGGCCAACCCCCACCGCGCCAAGAAAACTGAGCGTCGGCGTGCCAAGCAGCAAGGTCAGCGCCAGCACGCCGGCGTCGTGCAGATTCATCCCCAGCAGCAGCGCCGCCAGCGGCGAGACGATCAGCAGCGGCAGGCCGCTCATCATCCAGTGAGCGACCACCTTCACCAGCACCACCGCCACCAGCGGCGTCGGCAGAAGCATCAGCTGCTCCAGGGAACCGTCCTGCCAGTCGTCGCGAAACAACCGATCCATCACCAGCAGCGCCGCCAGCAGCGCGGCGACCCACACCACGCCCGGCGCAATCTGCGCCAGCAGCTGCGGCGCGGCGCCGACGCCGAACGGAAACAGGGTGATGACGATCAGAAAGAACCATAGCGGATTGAGGATCTCTGCCCCGCTGCGCCACGCCAGGCGCAGTTCCCGGGCCAACAGCGCTCTCATCATTGCCGCCTCCCGCCGTCGTCGCCGAGGCGCAGGGTGCGCAACGGGCAGCCCAGCGGCCGCAGCGGCTGATGGGTGGTGAGGATCGCGCTTCCCCCCTGCCGGGCGTGCTGCTCCAGGCGACGGGTCAGGGTTTCTATCGCCGTGGCGTCGAGGGCGGTGAACGGCTCATCGAGGATCCACAGCGGCGCGTCGGTTAACCACAGGCGGGTCAGCGCCACCCGGCGCTGCTGCCCGGCGGAGAGCTGGCTTAAGGGGAGATCTTCATAGCCCGCCAGGCCGACGGCGGCGAGGGCGCTTTCCCGCTGCTGAAGGCGGCTGGCCGGAAAGAAGAAACGCAGGTTTTCATCGGCGGTCAGCGCCGCGTTGACGCCGGGCTTATGGCCCAGCCACAGCAGCTGGCGGTGAAATGACTCCCGCACCTGGGCCAGCGGCTGGCCCTGCCAGCTCACCACCCCGCTTTCCGGGCGCGCCAGGCCGCAAAGGATCCGTAGCAGCGAGGTTTTCCCCGCGCCGTTATCACCGGCGACCTGCAGCAGCTCGCCGGCAGCAAGGGATAGCGTCAGCTCCGCAAACAGCGGTCGATCGTCAACGATGCAGGTCAGTCGCTCTGCATGCAGCATGAAGGCAAACTCCTTGATTCAGACAGTATTTTACGTCCTGGCTAAGTCAGGGTTGCGCCGCGCGGGCGACGCAACCCTGACGGTTACTGTCCGGCCCCCGGCAGCTTCGAGGTATCGGCGTTGCCTAACGCCTTCTCATCGTGCGCCGCGGTCTCCTTACGCACCTTCGCCACATCGCTGGCGCTGACCGCCGGCGCGTTGTTGCCCCAGCTGGTGCGGATGAAGTTGACCACATCCGCCACCTGCTGGTCGTCCAGACGCCAGCCGAACGACGGCATGGTCAGGTTGGAGACCGCATCTTTCACCGCCGGCGTGGTGCTCCCGGTCAGAACGATGTGGATAAGCGAAGTGGCATCTTCGGTCTGCACCACCGGGTTGCCCTTCAGCGACGGGAAGGCGCGCTGGTAGCCCGCGCCGTCGGTGCGGTGGCAGGCGGCGCAGTTATCGACATACAGCGCGGCGCCGGTTTTGCTGTCGTTACCCTTCCACAGATCTTTCGCCACGCTGTCTTCCACCGGGGCTGGGGTCTGTTTGCCGCCGCGCGGCGGGAGCGACTTCAGATAGCGGGCGATGGCGGTGATGTCGTCATCAGAGAGATACTGCAGACTGTGCTCCACCACATCGCTCATGCCGCCGAAGACCACCGATTTATCGTTACGTCCGGTTTTCAGGAACTCAGCCAGCTCGGCTTCGCTCCAGGTCCCCAGACCGTCGCGATTTTCGCCGCGCAGGCTGGAGGCGACCCAGCCGTCAATCGGCGCATTGCTGCCCGCCAGGTAATCATCGCCTTCGCTTTCGCTGAGCGCTTTTTCCTGCATCGTCAGGCTACGCGGGGTATGACAGGCGCCGCAGTGGCCCAGGCCTTCCACCAGATAGCGACCGCGCTCCAGCACCGGGTCAACCTGCGGGTTGGCGACAAAGTCGCTCGGCGTCGGGGCGAAGATGCCGCGCCAGAACGCCAGCGGCCAGCGCATCGACAGCGGCCACGGGATGTCGGTGTCCTTGTTGGCGACATTCACCGGCTCCACGCCATGCATAAAATAGGCGTACATGGCGCGCATGTCCGCTTCACTGATCCGCGCGAATGAGGGATACGGCATTGCCGGATAGAGCGTGGAACCATCTTTCCGCACACCCTTGCGCACCGCGTCGTCGAACTCTTCGAAGGTGTACCCGCCGATGCCGTGTTCTTTATCCGGCGTAATATTGGTGGAGTAGATGGTGCCGATCGGCGTCTCCATCGGCAGACCGCCGGCGAAAGGTTTGCCCGCTTTGCCGTTGGTATGGCAGGCGACACAGTCCCCCGCCCGCGCCAGATACTCCCCTTGCTTAATCAGATTGCTGTCCGCAGGCGCCTCTTCGGCGAAGGCCGCGCAGCTCAATGCCCCAAGCACCAGGGCCGATAACCATTGCATTTTCATCATCTGCCTTCCTTTATGCCTGCACCAGGGGACCCGGATTTTTCAGATACTGCTCGCGGATCGCCTTCGCTGACCAGTACGCCAGCGCGGCCACCGTGCCGGTTGGGTTATAGCCCAGCCCCTGCGGGAAAGCGGAGGCGCCGATGACGAAGACGTTATGCACGTCCCAGCTTTGCAGATAACGGTTAACGGCGCTGGTTTTCGGATCCTCCCCCATCACCGCCCCGCCGTTCATATGGGTGGTCTGGTAGGTGGTGGTATCAAAGTGGCTGTTGGCGTTTTTCGGGCTGCCGAGGATATATTTCGGCTTCATCGCTTTGGCGATCGGCGCCATCTTATCGAACATAAACTGCGCCATCTTGATGTCGTTTTCCTGCCAGTCAAAGGTCATGCGCAGCAGCGGCTGGCCAAAGACGTTTTTGTAGTTCGGATCAAGATCGAGGTAGTTCTGCCGATAGGACTGGTGCGCGCCGTGAGCATCCATCGACAGGTGATGGGTGTAGGTATCGGCCACCGCCGCTTTCCATTTTCTGCCCCACGCCGGGGTGCCCGGCGGTACCGGGAAACCGGAGATGGGCTTGGTCCCGGCCTGGTTGACCCAGAACGGCGAACCGCCGACAAAGCCCGCCGCGCCGTGGTCGAAGTTGTCGGCGTTGAAGTCGTCGACGCCGACGCCGTTGCCGCCCGCGCCGATAAACGGGTTGGTGTAGGTGTCTTTGTCGAAAATGGCCTTAATGGTGGTCATGTTCTGGTAGGCGAAGTTACGCCCCACCACCCCTTCGCCGGTCTCCGGATTGTAGGGTTTGCCGATCCCGGAGAGCAGCATCAGGTGCACGTTATGGAACTGGAAGGCGCCGATGATCACCAGGTCCGCCGGCTGCTCCATTTCGCGTCCCTGGCCGTCGACGTAGGTCACGCCGGTGGCACGGGATTTGTCGTCGGTCAGGTTGACCTTCAGCACGTTGGCGTTGGTCCGCAGCTCAAAGCGTTTTTCCTGGCGCAGCGCCGGCAGAATGTTCACGTTCGGCGAGGCTTTGGAGTACATGTAGCAGGCGTAGCCGCTGCAGAAACCGCAGAAGTTGCACGGGCCCATCTGCGCGCCGTACGGGTTGGTATAGGAGTCGGAAGTGTTGGCCGATGGCAGGTTGTAGGGATGGTAGCCCACCTCGAGCGCCGCTTTTTCAAACAGCTGCGCTGACCAGGTGTTTTTCTGCGCCGGCAGCGGGAAGTCATCTGAACGGTCCGGGGCGAAGGCGTTGCCGCCGCGGCCTTTACCGACGACCTTGCCTTTGATCGACCAGGCGGTCCCGGAGGTGCCGAACACTTTCTCCGCTTTATCGAAGAACGGTTCCAGCTCGTCGTAAGTGACGCCGAAATCCTGGATGATCATATCCTGGGGGATGAAGTTTTTGCCGTAGCGTTCTTCATAGTGGCTGCGCATCCGCAGTTCGATGGGATCGACGCGGAAATGGACGCCGGACCAGTGCAGCCCGGCGCCGCCCACGCCGGTACCCGGCAGGAAGGCCGCCAGCTGGCGATACGGCACCGCCTGCTGGCTGGTGTTATGCCGGATGGTGACAGTGCTTTTCGACAGATCCTGGAACAGCTTGCGGCGGATGTTGTAGGTCAGCTCATCAATCACCTGCGGATAGGCGCCGTCCGGCCAGGTGTCGCGCATCGGGCCGCGCTCCAGCGCCACGACGTTGAGCCCGGCTTCGGTCAGCTCTTTGGCCATGATCGCCCCAACCCAGCCGAAGCCGACGATCGCGACATCGGTTTTTTTCAATACGGTGGCCATGATTACGCCCTCTCCCCATTAATTGATACCGGCGGGAAGGGGTAGCGTTCGCCCCGTTCAACCCAATCCATAAAGTCGGCGCGCGCGCCGGGAAAATTAATCAGCGTCCAGCCGACCATGCCTTTGTTACCGCCATGGATCGGGTCGCTGAAGAAGCCTTCGCGGGTGTTCTGCAGCAGATAGGTGAAGAACAGCGAAGCCGGCAGCTGTTTGAACTCGGCTTTGCCCGATTCCCACAGGCCGAGCGCCTCGTCCTGCTGCTCGCTGCTCAGTTCAGCAAAAGTCTTGTGATACTTGTCCTGACACCAGGCCTCGGCATCAGCGATCCCGAGGTTATAGATCTGTTTGGGCACCAGCGGCAGCTGATAGCCCATCTCTTTCGGCACGTCGGGGTTGAAGGGCCCCTGCATATACCAGATGGAGCCGGTGGCGTAAGGGGTATTGAGCTGGCGGTCGATAAACTCCGGCACGCCGGCCTCTTTAGCGCCGGGGCCAAGTTCATCCGCCGGGATTAAGCGAGCGACGGCGGCGTTGATAAACGCCCACTCACGATCGTTGAAGAACTGCGGCTTCCAGTCGCTGGCCGCCGCCGTGTTCCCGGCGGCTGGCTCTGAAGCGGGGGCCGCCTGCGCGGTCGCGCTGGTGGCCACGCCAATGGCCCCTGCTCCCGCGCCGCCGATCACCACCGTCGGGATCAGCGCCATCGATTTCACCAGGAAATCACGCCTGGAATTGTTAGTTTTCTCGCTCGACATCATCACATTCCTGTCATTGAAAATTACTGTTTTTGTCGCTGACAAAACCAGTGAATGTCGTGCTGGAACCGATACCATTGCGCTTTTAAACCGCTTAGCGTCTGGCCCGGACCGGCAAGTCGGATAAAACATCGCCAGAGGCGATATCATTTATAGGGTTATCGTTTGGATAGTAGACGATTCTCAACGAAACGCGGGAAATCGGAGAGAAATTCACCGGAATGTCATCGTGAGAAGGGTGCTGCCATAACCTTGAGGCGGTAAACCGGCGGCGTTCACACCGCGCTGAGCTTACCCATGCGCCAAAAAAGAGTGACTTGTATCACAAATGTTATTTTTTGTTTATGGTACATGGCAGATTAAACGTCTGTAAATACTCGTATTAGGAATAATTAAACATTTTGAGCTGTTAAAAAAGTTACTACCCGTTGTTAACTATTTTGCATCTATTTCCCGGCTAACGCGTTCGGCTGGCGATACCCCGTCCACAGGAGAAGAGAAGAGATGTTCGATCATGTGAAATTCGGCGTCAGCGACTATGCCGCAAGCAAAGCGTTCTTTTTACAAGCCCTTGCCCCGCTGGGCGTAACGCTGGTCGGCGAAGGCGAGCCGACCTACGGCGCAGAGCTGGCCGGCAGCGGGGATGTCTCTTTGTGTCTCTATCAAAGTGCGGACAAACCGGCGCCGCTGCATATCGCCTTTCGCGCCGACAGCCGCGAGCAGGTAGACGCCTTCTGGCAGGCGGCGCTGGCCGCCGGAGGAAAGGACAACGGCGCGCCGGGGTTACGGCCCAACTACCACGCCGGGTACTACGCCGCCTTTGTGATTGCGCCAGACGGGCACAATATTGAAGCCGTGTGCCATCTGGCGTCGTAACAAACGGTTACCGCTGCGGAAAAATCCACACATCCTCCGCCGGGAGCGTCAGATGGCAATGTTCGGCATCGCGCAGCGCGGTTCCGTAGGCGCGTAGCGGAAAGTCGTCGCCCTCGGTGCGGAACAGGTACTCCCAGCGGTCGCCGAGGTACATGCTGGTCAGCAGCGGTAGCTGGAGACTGTTATCCTGCGCCGCGCCGTCAAGACGCAGGCGCTCGACGCGGATCACCGCCGTCGCCGGCTCGCCGACGCTGACCCCCTCGCCCGCTCGCCCCCACAGGCTCCAGCTGGCGCCTTCGATGCGCGCCCTGCCGTTCTCCAGCGCCATCACCTTGCCGTGCAGGCGATTATTGCTGCCCATAAACTCGGCGGCGAACAGCGTCGCCGGGCTGCCGTACATCTCCTGCGGCGTCCCCTGCTGCTCGATGACGCCATTGTTCAGCAGCAGAATACGATCGGAGATGGCCATCGCTTCATTTTGATCGTGGGTGACCATCAGCGCCGAGAGGCCCAGCTTGATGATCAGCTCGCGCAGAAACACCCGCGCCTCCTCGCGCAGCTTGGCGTCGAGGTTAGAGAGCGGCTCATCCAGCAGGATCACCGGCGGGTTGTAGACCAGCGCCCGGCCAATGGCCACCCGCTGCTGTTGGCCGCCGGAGAGCTGGTGCGGATGGCGGTTGCCAAGATGCCCCAGCCCCAGCTGATCCAGCACGCGCTGCACCCGCTCTTTTATCTCCCCGGCGGCGACTTTACGCAGCTTCAGCGGATAGGCCACGTTGTCGAACACTGTTTTGTGCGGCCACAGGGCATAGGACTGGAACACCAGGCCGAGGTTACGCTCTTCGGCCGGGATTTCGCTGCGCGGCGTGCCGTCGTACACCGTGCGGTTGCCGATGGCGATCCGCCCGCTCGTCGGCTTCTCCAGCCCGGCCACCGCCCGCAGCAGTGTGGTTTTGCCGCTTCCCGAAGGCCCCAGCAGCGACACCACCTCTCCCCGGCCGAGCGTCATCGACACCCCTTTCAGCACCGGGTTGTCGCCATAGGTGAGATGCAGATTTTCAACCGATAACTCAATCATGTAATTTCACTCCAAAGCGCAGGGCGATGCCAAGGCCAATCACCACCAGCAGAATATTGATAAAGGAGAGCGCCGCGACGATATCGATGGCCCCCGCCGCCCACAGCGACACCAGCATCGAGCCGATGGTTTCGGTACCCGGCGACAGCAGATAGACGCCGGTGGAATATTCGCGCTCAAAGATCAGAAACATCAGCAGCCAGGAGCCAATCAGCCCATAGCGCGACAGCGGGACGGTGACGTGGCAGGTGATCTGCCCCCGCGAGGCGCCGGTGCTGCGCGCCGCCTCCTCCAGCTCCGGTCCCACCTGCAGCAGCGTCGAGGAGATGAGCCGCAGGCCATAGGCCATCCATACCACGGTGTAGGCCAGCCAGACGCTGAAGATGGTATTGCGCAGCGCGCGCAGCTGCACGATAAGGTGCTCCCGCAGCCAGTCCGCCACCGGCAGCGCCGAGAGCCAGCCATGCTTCAGCGACTGATCGAGCCACATCGGCACAAACAGGAACACCCACAGGAAGGCCAGACCGGCCAGCAGCCCCGGCACCGCGCGCGGGACCAGCACGCTGTAATCAAGAAAGCGGGTGACGTTGTCCGCTTTGCGGTGCATGGCGATGCCGACAAACAGATAGCAGATCACCGCCAGCGCGCCGCCGACGATGCCGATAGCCATCGAGTTGACGATCGCCCGCAGCAGGTTGGGCTGCTGCCAGATATTGTGGAACGTCGTCAGCGACAGCTCATCCCACAGCGACACGCCGACGCCCCAGTTGGAGATAAAGGCGCGCAGCGCCACGCCGAGCAGCGGCACGCCGATGGTCACCGTCAGCCAGGCCACCACCACCGCCCCGGCCACCCAGCGCCATTTGCCCAGCGGCAGCGCCCGCGCCTGCGACGCCTTGCCCTTCATGGTGACAAAGCGGTTGGCGGTGCGCATCAGCCGACGCTGGAGCATGACCAGCGGGATGGTGATGCAGATCAGCACCACCGCCACCGCCGCCATCAGATGGTAGGAGGGGGTGCCAAGCTTATTGGTCAGCTTGTAGAGATAGGTCGCCAGCACCATGTTGCCCTCGGGGTCGCCCAGCACCAGCATCAGACCGAAGACTTCCAGACCAAGGAAAAAGAGCAGCACGCAGGCGTAAAGAATGGAGGGCCGTACCATTGGCAGACTCACCGAAGTCATCACCTGCAGCGGCGTGGCGCCGACGGTGCGCGCCGCCTCTTCCACATCCGAGCCGACGCTGCGCAGCGCCGAGGAGATATAGAGATAGGCGTGCGGCACGTGGGTTAAGCCGGCGATGACCACAATGCTGAACATCGAGTAGATATTCCACGGCACAAAGCCGATCAGCTGCTGCGCCCACTGGGAAAAGAAGCCTACCGGCCCGGCGGCCACCACGTAGCCAAAGCCCAGCACCATCGGCGAGACGAAGATCGGCACCAGGATCAGCGGCTCAATGAACCGCCGGCCGGGTAAATCGGTGCGTACCATCAGAAAGGCCAAAATACCGCCCAGCGGAATGGCGATAATCACCAGGCCAAAGGCCAGAATAAACCCTGACCTTAACGCCAGATAAAAATCCGGGTCGGTAAAAATAAAGGCGAAGGCTTCCAGACTCCAGGATTTGGAGCGGGAAAAGAACGGCGCGGAGAGAAAACTCTGCACCACAATAAATAACAGCGGGACGTAAATCACCAGCGCCGTGATGCACACCACCACGCCGCGCGGCAGCCCCTGCCACTTTCTGCGTAATACATTCATGGTTCATCCCTTTGGTCAGGTGAATAAACCCGCCGGGTGTGAATAAGGGGCATCGGCGATGCCCCGGGGGAGGATTATTTCGCGGCGGCGCTGCGCCATTGTTTAATAAACTGCAGACGTTTTTGCGGCTGTAAATAATCCAGCAGCGTTTCGTTGACCGGGATCGGTTTTAACGCTTTGCCCAGCAGCGTGGTCATGCCGTCGATATCATTTTTGCCTTCAATATCGCGACGAAGAGAGGGAATATCCGCCTGGCTGGCGAGGATCTGTTGGCCTTTTTCCGACAGGACATAATCCAGCCACAATTTCGCCGCATTGGGATGTTCGCTCTCCTGGCTAATAAACGAGACGCGGGAAAGCACCAGCACGTAATCTTTCGGATAGGCGATGCCTAAAGAGGGATCGTTTTTCGCCCGCGCTTCGGCATAGGAGCCAAGAATGTTATAGCCGATCAGGTTTTCGCCAGAGGAGACACGCTCCATCATCGTGCCGGTGGAAGACTGCACCGTCAGGCCGCCTTTGGCGATATTCGCCAGGTCGGTAAAATAGTTCGCGTCGGCCTGGCTGTCCTGGACCGCCAGCATAAAGCCGAGGCCCGATTTTTCGATATCGTAGGTGGTGACTTTGCCTTTAAATTTATCGGCCTGGCTGGCGATCAATTTGGCCAGCGCGGTGTGCGAGTCCGGCACCTCATTCTGCGGGATCAGCCGTTTGTTATAGATAAATACCACCGGCTCGTAGGTGGTGCCATAGGCTTTCTGCTGCCACACCGCCCAGTCGGGTAATTGCTTCACCTCCGGCGAGGCATATTGTTCCGCGTACTCGGTGGCTAATTTCAGCGCGGTATCCATCGATGAGCTCCACACCACGTCCCCGCTGCCGCCCCCGGCGGCCTGCTCGCTGATATAGCGGTTATACAGCTCGGTGCTGTTCATGTCGTTATATTCGACTTTTACGCCCGGATATTGCGCTTCAAATCCTTTAATTAACGGCCCGGCCGCTTTGGTATCGGTTGTGGAATAGATCACCACCTTGCCCTCTTTGACGGCGGCATCAACCGTTTTTTGATAATCCGCCGGATAGCCCGCAGGCACCTCCGCCCAGGCGGCACAGGCGAAAACGGCCGTCAGTGAAACCACTAAACCACTTATTTTCTTATACATGATACCAACCTTTAATCATCAATTAATAAACACAAATTTAACATATAGTGGTATCAGCTCCCCTTGCAACGCCGGGGCTGGCTTTTTTCTGGCTTTTGTGACAGTGGCAGAATTTAAAAATGTGGTGTTTATGACGTTAATTAAAACGCGATCCCGGACCGGTTTTTTATCGTCTGTCGTATAACCCAGGCGCTGGCGCAGTGGCCTGTCGCCGGGAGAGTCCGCCCTTGACCTTCTGCGCCGGGCGGCGCAGCATAAAACGGCAAACATAACAAAATAACAACAGACTACAGGAGAGAATCAGTGCCAACAGGACACCGCTTTCTGGCGACGGATCTGCATCAGTTTGTCGTCTCACTGTTTACCCATCTCGGCAGCCGCTCAGAAGAAGCGACGCTGGTCGCCGACCATCTGATCGCCGCCAACCTGGCCGGGCATGACTCCCATGGCGTCGGGATGATCCCAAGCTATGTCAAATCCCACGCCGGCGGCTTTCTGCAGCTCAACCGCCACGCCACGGTCACCAAAGACGCCGGCGCCGTGGTCACCCTCGACGGCAACGCCGGCTTCGGCCAGGTGGTCGCCCACGAAGCGATGCAGTTAGGCATCGAAAAGGCGAAGCAGCACGGCATGGCGGCTATCGCCCTGCGCAATGCGCATCACGTCGGACGCATCGGCTACTGGGCGGAGCAGTGCGCCGCCGCCGGGCTGATCTCCATTCACTTCGTCAGCGTGATCGGCGACCCGATGGTCGCCCCGTTCCGCGGAAAAGACAGCCGCTTCGGCACTAACCCGCTGTGCGTGGTGTTTCCCCGCGCGGGCCATCCGCCGCTGCTGCTGGACTACGCCACCAGCGCCATCGCCTTTGGTAAAACCCGCGTCGCCTGGCACAAAGGAGAAGCCGTGGCGCCCGGCTGCCTGATCGACGCCCAGGGGCTGCCCACCACCGACCCGGCGGTGATGCAGACCTCGCCGCTGGGCGCCCTGCTCACCTTCGCCCAGCACAAAGGCTATGCCCTGGCGACACTGTGCGAAGTGCTCGGCGGCGCGCTCTCCGGGGGGCAAACCACCCATCAGGAAAGCCTGCAGACCAGCGTCGACGCCATCTTTAACTGCATGACCACCGTGATCCTGCGCCCGGACGCGTTCGATGCCCCGGACAGCCAGGCGCAGACGGAGGCCTTTATCGCATGGTGTAAACAGTCGCCGCACGATCCCGATGCCCCGGTGCTGGCCCCCGGCGAATGGGAGGCCGCCAACCGCGAAGCGCGCCTGGCCGAGGGGATCCCGCTGGATGCGGGCAGCTGGCAGGCAATCTGCGCCGCCGCACGCGACGTCGGCCTGAGCGAGTCGCATATCGCCCGCTGCCGCCCTCTCGCGTAGCGGCATTATCCCCTGCAGAGCGTCTGACGTCGGCGCTCTGCGTCATCGTCATTAGTGACGAGGTCACGCTCCCGTCATCCTTCTCCTGTTATTTTTCATTGTAAATCAATATATTAAAATCTGGCACGAGACCTGCATAGCGCAGCGGGCCTGCGTCCGCATCACCACCAGGCGATACCGCGATCGTTGCCCGTCGGGCCCGGCGCGACAGCGATCCTCTGTTCACTGTTAACAGGTCTGTTACTGATGAAAAAAATCACGAGCGTGTGCCCCTACTGCGGGGCGGGTTGCAAACTTAAACTGGTTGTCGACAACAATAAAATCATTCGCGCGGAAGCCGCCGACGGCGTCACCAACCAGAACCAGCTGTGCCTGAAAGGCTATTACGGCTGGGATTTTCTTAACGACACGCAGCTCCTGACGCCCCGTCTTAAACAACCGATGATCCGCTACCAGAAAGGCGGCGCTTTCACGCCGGTCAGCTGGCAGGAGGCGATTCGCTATACCGCCAGCAAGCTCAGGGAGATCAAAGAGAAACATGGCCCGCGCGCCATCATGACCACCGGCTCCTCGCGCGGCACCGGCAACGAAACCAACTATGTGATGCAAAAGTTCGCCCGCGCGGTGCTGAACACCAACAACGTCGACTGCTGCGCCCGCGTCTGCCATGGCCCTTCCGTCGCCGGGCTGCAGCAGGCGCTGGGCAACGGGGCGATGAGCAACTCGATAAGCGACATCGAAAACTCGAAGTGCCTGTTGGTCTTTGGCTACAACTGCGCCGACTCCCATCCCATCGTCGCCCGCCGGGTGATCAAAGCCCGGGAAAACGGCGCCAAAATCATCGTCTGCGATCCGCGACGCATTGAAACCGCACGCATAGCCGACCGTCATCTGCAGCTTAACAACGGCAGCAACATGGCGCTGGTGAACGCCTTCGGCTATGTATTGCTGGAAGAAGAGCTGTACAACAAAACCTATGTCGAACGCTATACCGAAGGGCTGGACGCCTACCGCGAGGCGGTGAAAGATTACGCCCCGGAAGCAGTGGAAGGGATTGTCGGGGTCAGCGCGCAGGCGATCCGCGAGGCAATGCGCATGTTTGCCGCCGCCCCTTCCGCCACCATTATGTGGGGCATGGGGGTCACCCAGTTTGGCCAGGCGGTGGATGTGGTGCGCGGCCTGGCAAGCCTGGCGCTGCTCACCGGCAACCTGGGACGGGCGAACGTCGGCGTGGGCCCGGTCCGTGGGCAAAACAATGTACAGGGCGCCTGCGATATGGGCGTGCTGCCGAACCTGTTCCCCGGCTATCAGGAGGTCACCGACCCGGCCGTGCGGGCGAAATTCGCCGCCGCCTGGGGGATCGACCCGGCGCAGATGGATGACCAGGTCGGCACCCGCATCACCGAGGTGCCGCATAAGGCGCTGACGGGCGAGATCAAAGCCTATTACATTATGGGCGAAGATCCGCTGCAGACCGAAGCCGACCTCGGCCTGGTGCGCAAAGGCATCGAGGCGCTGGACTTCGTGGTGGTGCAGGATATCTTCATGACCAAAACGGCGGAGATTGCCGATGTCCTGCTGCCGGCCACCTCCTGGGGCGAGCACGGCGGCGTCTTCACCTGCGCCGACCGCGGGTTTCAGCGGTTTGAACAGGCGATCCCGCCGGCGGGGAATGTGAAGCGCGACTGGGAGATCATCAGTCTGCTGGCCAGCGAAATGGGCTATCCGATGCACTATGAGAGCAACCAGCAGATCTGGGACGAGATGCGCGAGCTCTGCCCGCTGTTCTACGGCGTGACCTGGGAGAAAATGGGCGATATGGGCCATGTTCAGTGGCCATGCCCGACCCTCGACCACCCCGGCACGCCGTGGCTGTATAAAGACAACCGCTTCGACACCCCATCAGGTAAAGGGCAGCTGTTCGCCACCGCCTGGCGCGCGCCGGCGGAGCGTCCGGATGATGAATGGCCGCTGGTGCTCTGCACAGTGCGGGAGGTGGGGCACTACTCCTGCCGCTCGATGACCGGCAACTGCGCCGCGCTGCAGTCGCTGGCCGACGAGCCGGGACGGGTGCAGATGAATCCCGTGGATGCGCAACGGCTGGGGATCGCCGACAAACAGCTGGTGTGGGTAAGCTCCCGGCGCGGAAAGGTCATCACCCGCGCCGACCTCAGCGATCGCATCAACCCGGGCGCGGTCTATATGACCTATCAGTGGTGGGTGGGCGCCTGTAATGAACTGACCCAGGATAACCTGGATCCAATCTCCAAAACGCCGGAGACCAAATACTGTGCGGTGAAAGTGGAAGCGATTGCCGACCAGCAGTGGGCGGAGCACTATGCCTGGACCGCCTACAGCGACATGAAGGCGCGACTGAAAGCCGCCGCCGACGTCTGACCTCAGGGAGCGCGCGCGCTCCCTTCCCTCCTGCCGCTGCCGGCGGGTTACGCCGCCGGCAGCTGTTTCTCCACCAGCGCCACCCACATCGCCACCCCGTGGCTAATCAGCGCGTCGTTAAAGTCATAGCTGGCGTTATGCAACGGCTTCGACGGCGTTTCGCCATCGGTGCCGATCCAGAAATAGGCCCCCGGACAGACCTCCAGCATGCAGGCAAAATCCTCAGAGGCCATCGACGGCGCCTGGTTCCAGCGCACCGCTTCCGCGCCGAGGGTGGCGACCGCCACCTCGCGCAGCAGCTGCGCCTGCGGCGCATGGTTTTTGGTCACCGGATACCCGGGAAACCAGCTAATCTCGCCCCGGACATCGGATACCTGCGGCTGGGTCGCCACATAGCTTTCGATAAGCTCCCGCACGCGGGCGCGAACGCGATTGCTCAGGCAGCGGAAGGTGCCGCGCAGCACCACGGTGTCCGGCAGGACGTTGATCGCCTCGCCGCCGTTTATCTGGGTGATGCTGACCACCGCGGAATCCTGTGGCGACAGGCGACGGGAGGGGATAGTCTGCAGTGCCATAATCAGCTGCGCCGCGGCGACGATGGGATCGGCCCCGCTCTCCGGCATCGCCGCATGGCAACTTTTGCCGCGCAGGGTGATCTCGAAGGCGTCGAGGGAAGCCATCATCGCGCCATCGCTGAGCGCCACTTCGCCGAGGGGGAGCCCCGGCCAGTTATGCAGCGCGTAAATCGCATCCATCGGGAAGCGTTCGAATAACCCCTCTTCCACCATTTTGCGCGCGCCGCCAAGGTTCTCTTCCGCCGGCTGGAAGACAAAGTGGACGGTACCGCTGAACTGGCGGGTCTGTGCCAGATGGGCCGCGGCCGCCAGCAGCATCGCGGTGTGGCCATCGTGGCCGCAGGCGTGCATTACCCCGGCGCGGCGCGAACGGTAGCTGACGCTCCCCAGCTCGGTGATCGGCAGGGCGTCCATATCGGCGCGCAGGCCGATAACCGGCCCGGGGCCGTTTTCCAGCGTCGCCACGACGCCGGTGCCGGCCAGCCCGCGATGAACCTGCAGGCCAAACGAGACCAGCAGCTCGGCGACGCGGCGCGAGGTCTCCTGCTCCTGATATCCGAGCTCAGGCGCGGCGTGAAACTCACGTCGCCAGCCTGTGGCTTCGGCGATCAGTGACGGCGATACGGCCATGTATTACTCCTTTCCTGCATAGCGTAATGCTGAATAATTGGGTCATGCGTTGCGTTTTTCCCCGTCGCTCACCGGCGCCGGGTCGCTGCCGCTCCCTCCGTTATATCCTGTCGTTAACACGCTGACAACGTCACGAAATGCGGCGGCGGCGCGGCGTACACGCCAGCCGCGGCCGGGCGGACCTTTTTTGGTAGTGATTTCAACGGTGACAACGGCCAGGCGATTAATTATTATGCAACTCAGGACGGCAATTTGCCGAAGGATCCACTACTGACCTCTCCGTCATCGGAAATAAAATGTTTAACCCAGACCAGAATCGTCTTGCCCCCACGCTGGCGATGATCATGGCCGCGTCGCTCGTGGGATTTATCACCGGCTATACGGTGCCGTTAATCAGTCTTGAGCTGGCGCAGCAGCAGGTTGCGCCGCTGTACGTCGGCCTGCTGGCCGCCCTGCCGCCCGCCGGCATGATGATCTCCTCTTTCCTCTCTCCTGCGCTGTGCCGGCGCGTTGAGATGGGCGTGCTGCTGAGCGGCAGTCTGATCCTGCTGGCGCTGGCGACCATCGCCTCATGCATGACCACCGATATGACGCTGCTTCTGCTGCCGCGCCTGCTGACCGGCCTGGCCTCCGGGGTCATTATCGTACTGGGCGAAAGCTGGATCACCGGCGGCGCGGCGGGCAACCAGCGCGCCACCCTCACCGGCATCTACGCCTCGGCCTTTACCGGCTGTCAGCTGGCCGGACCGCTGCTGATCTCCGTCGGCCCCGCCTGGCAGGCCTCGGCGCTGATGGCGATCGTCGCGGTCACCGCCGTCTGCCTGCTGATGCTGCGCCATCTGCCCACCGGCACCCGCGAAAGCCTTGGGGAGCGCGCCAGCTGGCGCAGCCTCGGCGCCTTCCTGCCGGTACTGGCCTCCGGGGTCTTCTGCTTCGCCTTCTTCGACGCCAGCATCCTCGCCCTGCTGCCGCTGTACGGCATGGACAAGGGGCTTAATGAAGGAATGGCGGTGCTGCTGGTGACCGTGGTGCTTACCGGGGATGCGATGTTCCAGACCCCGCTCGGCTGGCTGGCCGACCGGGTCGGCATTCGCCGCGTGCATCTGGCCTGCGCGGTGGTCTTCAGCCTGTCGCTGCTGGCCCTGCCGCTGATGCTCGGCTCACGCATTCAGCTGATGGCCATTTGTCTGCTGCTGGGCGCCGCGGCGGGGGCACTGTATACCCTGTCGCTGGTGCGGGCGGGGAAAACCTTTAGCGGACAGAAGCTAATTATGATTAACGCCCTGTTCGGCTTTTTCTGGTCCGCCGGCAGCGTCGCCGGACCGGTAGTCAGCGGCATGCTGATCGGCATCACCGGCTACGATGGCCTGATCGCCACCCTGGTGGCCAGCGGCGGGCTGTTCCTGCTGATCCAGTGTCTGTGTAAAAACGAGAAAACCCTGCTCGCCAGCGAGCAGGAAGAGGACATGGACGAAGCGACGGAGTCCGCGCAGTAGTCCTGACGGGCTGGCCTGGCGCCAGCCTTTTTTATGGCCCTTACCGGAGGGCATCCTGTTTTTGCTGGCTCACTGCTGTTAACCATTGCCGCCCCCCCTGCCAGGAGGACATTCCATGGAAAGCAATACCTTACATCGTGGCAGATTGATCGATCATATTCTGCTGGTTGTCGAAGACTTTGAGGCAAGCAAAAACTTCTATACCGCCGTACTGTCGGCGCTGGAGATCCCGGCGATCGCCAGCGCCAATGAATACTTGCTGGCCGACGAACTGGTGGTGGCCTCACGCCACAGCCCGGAGGCCGCCGGGAAACTGACTGGGCGCCACCATCTGGCGTTCCAGGCCAGAGATCGCCACATGGTGGACGCTTTTTACCATGCGGCGCTGACCCATGGCGGACGCGATAACGGCGCGCCTGGCGAACGACACTATCATTCTGGTTACTATGCCGCTTTTGTGCTGGATCCGCAGGGGAATAATATTGAGGCGGTGTACCATGGCGAGGCTGAGCGCAGCGCCGGGTCTGTTGCCATCCGCTTCACGCAGTAAGCGGGCGAAAGTCACCTTTTTGCCCGCAACAGGAGGACACTATGTTTTCATACATTATGCTGGGAACGAACGATCTACCACGCGCCATCGAGTTCTATGACCCGTTAATGGCATTGCTGGGGCACGCCAAAGCCGGCCGTAACGAACAAGGCGCCTCATGGGGCACCTTCAACGGCAACCAAACCTGCGGGCTGTGCGTGGGCGTCCCCTTTGATCAGCAGCCTGCCGGGGTGGGCAATGGAACGATGGTGGCGCTTAACGCCCGCTCCGTCGAACATATTGCGGAACTGCATGCCCTCGCCCTGCAACTCGGCGGACGTGACGAAGGCGCGCCCGGTCACCGACCGCAGTATGGCGACGGCTTTCACAGCGCCTACGTCCGCGATCCCGACGGCAATAAGCTGGCATTTGTTTATTATGCGTCGGCAGCTTGAATGGCTGCTGCGGAAGTGCCTTTTTCAGGCAGTAATGAGTAATTCAGGACGGCCGACTTCGCCGTCCTGATTTCATTGAGAATAACGAAAAACCGCGGTTAAAGCGCTACGGCTTATCTTCCCGACGAGTTATCTACAGCGAAGTGATAACGTAATCCGGCGTCGCGCATACAGCGTTTCCGCCGCCAGCTGAAAATGACATTCCATCGCCTTCAGCTTTTTCGTCTTGAGCTGTTTTAGTGGAATACCTTTGATCTGCCCTGTCGCGACCAACCACCAGATATCAGCCGTACTCAGCTTGAGCTGCTTTTTCAATATCGACAGCAGGCTGACGCGAAAAGGCTGAAGGACCCGAACGCGCACCATTATTTGCGGGCAAGCCATCAACCTGACCGACCAATGCTCCTGAATACGAAAATCAGGTTGCCCCGACGGCTCGGCGCCGTTGCGCTTCAGCGTCGCGAGGTCAGCGGCATAATAGCGAACCATGGCAGCATCGTTCTGCCTCAGTCGCTGAAGCCGTTCGCGGTTAATCTTGTTGACGTGCAGCCTGGAAAACAGGGCGATATTCCAGGTGTAATCGCAGTGCGTGCATTTATAGATGCTCCAGATATCCAGCAACTTCTTTTGCGAATTCACCCGGATGGCGCCGGAAGGGGCGAAGTCGCGTTTTACATTGCAGGAGGGGCAGCGTTTGGCAATGTGCTGATACCCCACGGGCGTGACCGTCCATGTAACTGTCATAACGTACCTTTTTTAACCCATACGAAACCGAGTCCGTCATTAACGGACCATGATTTTTGGCGTATGAAAAATAGTTAGTCGCTATTTTTCAGTGGGTTAAAAAAAGATTTCCAACGTTATATTCCTGGTGAAGCCCAAAGCGATACCCGGAGATTAACAAAGGAGTCGTCGCGGGATTTATGAGTTCAGTCAATGTTTATACTGATGATGAAAAATATCATCAATATATCTGACAACACTCAGCGGGCTGGCCTGGCGCCAGCCCGCCCGGTTTACAGCACCTTGCTGAGGAACGCGGCGGTGCGTGGGTTGGTCGGCGCGCTAAAGATCTGCCCCGGCTTGCCCTCTTCCTGAATCACGCCCTGGTCGATGAAGATCACCCGGTCGGCCACTTCGCGGGCAAAGCCCATTTCGTGGGTCACGATCACCATGGTCATCCCCTCGCTGGCGAGGTTTTTCATCACCTCCAGCACGTCGCCCACCAGCTCCGGATCCAGCGCAGAGGTGGGCTCATCGAACAGCATAATCGACGGCTTCATCGCCAGCGCGCGGGCAATCGCGACGCGCTGCTGCTGGCCGCCGGACAGACTCGAGGGCCAGGCGTCGCGCTTATCGCTTAAGCCCACCTTCGCCAGCAAGGCTTCCGCCAGGTCGACCGCCTGCTGGCGCGGCATATTGCGCAGATTCATCGGCGCCATAATCAGGTTTTCCAGCACCGTCATGTGCGGGAACAGGTTAAAGCGCTGGAACACCATGCCGACGCTTTCGCGCATCTTGTTGAGGTCGGTAGTGCGGTCGTGGGCGGCGAAGCCGTTGACCACCACCTCGCCTTCGCTGACCGTCTCGAGGGCGTTCATACAGCGCAGAAAGGTACTTTTCCCCGATCCGGAGGGGCCGATGATGCACACCACTTCCTGCGGTTTAATGTCGCAGCTGATGCCGCGCAGCACGTGGCTGTCGCCGAAGCGCTTATGTAAGTTATTAATGTGAATCACTTTTGCCAAACCTCTTTTCCAGACGGTTAACCAGCTGCGCCAGCAGGAAGGTGATCACCCAGTAGACCAGGGAGATGGTCAGGTAGGGTTCCCAGTAGGTGGCGTAGGCGCCGGAGACGGTGCGCGCGGCGTAGGCCAGATCGGCCAGGCCTATCGCCGAGGCCAGCGACGAGTCTTTGACTATGGCGATGGCATTGTTGCCCAGCGGCGGCAGAATGCGGCGAAACGCCTGGGGCAGGATCACCTTGCGCATGGTTTTCCACCACGGCATGCCCAGCGCGCGGGAGGCCTCCATCTGCCCTTTGTCGATCGACTGGATGCCGGCGCGGAAAATCTCCGACACATAGGCGCCAGCGTTAAGGGTGATCGCCACAATGCAGGAGAGGAACGCCCCGTAGCTGGCGCGCAGCTCGCGGGCAAAGTCGGCGCTCATCAGGCCGCTGGTCACCAGCAGGCCGTCGCGCGGGTTAATAAACAGCGGCACCAGCGCAAAGTGCACCACCATGATCTGCACGAACAGCGGCGTACCGCGGAAGGCGCTAACGTAAAAGCGCACCGGAAACTGCACCAGGTAGCGGAGAATATATTTCCATGGCCCGTGCTCGGCCTTCGCCATCCGTCCGAGACCGAGGGTTAACCCCCACAGCGTCCCGAGGATCACGCAGATAATGGTACATTTAATCGTCATCAGGGCGCCGTCCACAAACAGCGGGCCGTACTCCTCGATGATCTCCCAACGGAATCCCGTCATAGTCCTTCCCTAAAAAATACGGCTATCGCCTGGGCGATAGCCGTGGTCACTGAAAAAGGTGGGTTATTGCGCTGGCAGCGTCGGCACGTTGTCGTCGAACCAGGTTTTATAGATTTTGGCGTAAGTTCCGTCGGCAACAATCTTCTGCAGACCGGCGTTGATTTTGCCCAGCAGTTCGCTATTGCCTTTCGCCACTGCGATACCGAAATACTGGCGTTCAAATTTGGCATCCGGCACCAGCTTGAACTGCTTCTCCGGGTGCTGTTTGATGTAGTACTTCACCACCCCGACGTCACCCACCGCGGCGCTGACGCCGTCCTCGAACAGCTCCTGGAGCATCAGCGGGGTATTGTCGAAGCGCTTGATCGCCGTGCTGTTTTTGCCCAGTACCTCAGAGACCACGATATCGCCGGTGCTGGAGTTCACCACCCCGACCTTCTCGTTTTTCAGGGCCGCGAGGGAATCGACCTGCGAATCCTGGGCGACGACGATAGACTGCTCGGCCGGGAAGTACGGCGCGGAGAAATCGACCATCTGTTTGCGTTTATCGGTGATGGTGATCCCGGAGATGATGATGTCGCGGTCGCCGGTGTTCAGCGTGGCGAAGATACCTTCCCATGGGGTATTGACCAGTTTGACGTCAAAGCCTTCGGCTTTGGCGATGGCTTTGATGATGTCGATATCAAAACCTTCCAGCTGTTTCTGGCTGTTTTCAAATTCAAATGGCCGGTAGGTGCCGCCGGAGCCGACGGTGTAGGTTTCCGCAGCCGCCTGTCCGGCTGCCGTCAGCGCGGCCATCATGAAACACGCTTTGAGCAAATTCTTAACCATGAGATATCCTTTTTATGCATTTATTTTGCATAAAAATACACACACTTACTTTTGTATGCAACCGGAAACCTTCCCGCTGGTGAATTATCTTATCAACTGGCCCGTTTACCGCCGGATTTACCGATGGCCCGGTGCAGGTCGTTGATTCGCTTCAGGGATTTCACCGTTTTTTGTGGCGTGGTCGAGGCCACCGACAGGACAATCATCTCCAGACAGACCAGCACCGTGCCGTGCAGCGGCATCCGGCTACTGTCCCCGCCGCGCGGGACGTCGATCACCACCTGCGCCTCCTGGCTGAAGCGCGAGTCCACCGCCTGGGTCAGCAGGATGGTCGGAATACCCAGCCGCTTCGCCTCGCGCAGGGTGGTCATCCCTTCGCGATGGGGGGATTTTTGCCCCATCATGATCAGCACATCGCCGCGCTGCAGGCCGATAAGCTGTTCGGCGAGGCTAAAGCCCGTGCGGTTCATCACGTAAGCCGGCAGGCCAATGCGGCTGAACAGCCGGGCGGTGTACTCGGCGAGGATCCCCGAGGCGCCGATGCCGAAGATCCCCACCTGGCGCGCGTCGCTGAGCAACGCCACCGCCTGGGCCACCGCCGCGCGGTTGTCGGCCCGCGACAGGACCTCGCAGACCCGCTGGTGCCCTTCAAGCACAAAATCAATACTGGAATTGACGTCGCTGGCGAGTGCGGTGACCGTCGAGCGCATCTTTTCCGCCGAGGTGACCGAGGTGCCGAACCAGCGCTCCATAGTCTGCTTAAGCTCGCGCAGCCCGGCGAAGCCCAGCGCCTGGATGGCGCGCACCACCGTGGCGTCAGAGGTCTGGGTAGCGGTGGCGATCTCCATCGCCGTCTGCTCCAGCACCACCTCGCGGTTGTCGTTGATATAGCTGACCACGGCCCGCAGGCGGGGAGAGAGCTGATGCGCCCGGGCGCGATAGCGTTCGCCGAACAGGTCGACCCGCCCCTTCTCTTTTTTTACCGCGCTTTTCATTTGGCCACCGCCGGGATCGGCCTGCCGGCAATATGCGACTGCACCTGGGCCACCATCAGGGAGAGCGCGGCGTAGGAGTTGGAGATCACCTCCTCCCGCGGCAGCAGAATATAGCGCCCGGTGCGGCAGGCGCGCATAAAGTCGCACCAGCCGGGCATCACCCCTTCCATCGCCTGCAGCTCATCCTGCGGCTTACCGCCGGTATCCGACCGCCAGGTGGCGAAGACAAAATCGGCGTCCAGCTCCGGCAGTTGTTCCGCGCTGACGTCAATTCGCTGGCCGTCGGGGATCCGCTCAATCAACGGCGGAAAGCGGAACCCGGCGTCGTGCAGCACCCGGCCCAGCGCGTGGTAAGAATGATGCACCGTGACCTTGCCGTTGTTCGCCTGGATCACCGAGACGCTGTATTGCGACGGGTTAACCATCGCTTTCAGCTGCTTGATTTGCTCCTGATAGCGGCGCTCGAGGATCGCCAGCCGCGGCTGGGTGCCGGTCAGCTGCGCCAGCTTGCGGTAAATCTCCGGGGCGCTGCCCTGCAGATGGTCGATGCTCACCGTCGGGGCAATCTTCTCCAGCTGCTCCACCGACACGTGACGGCTGGGCTCGGTGATGATCAGATCCGGCCTGGCGGCGGCCACCGCTTCCAGATCGATATCGGCGGTGCCAATAAAGCGGATATTGCTATTGTCGAAATCGACGCCGGTGAGCTGGGCGCTGGAGCGCAGATAGTGGCTGCCGTCCGGCCGCGTCCGGCCGTGGCTGGCGATGGGCGGCGCCCCGAGCTCAATCAGCGGAATGGTAATGTCGAGATCGTGCATCGAAACGATACGCTGCGGATGGAGCGGGACGGTGACCGTGCGGCCTAAATCATCGGTAAAAGTCTGAGTTTGTGGGTCGGCGGCGCTGACGGCCCCCGTCAGCAACAGCAGCAATGAGACGAACCAACGCATAATACCTTCCTGGTTAAAGGGCATCGCGGCGACGCCAGAGCAAGACAACAAAAAACGGGCAGCCCACCAGGGCAATAACAATCCCCGCCGGGATCTGCAGCGGCGCAAACGCCAGCCGGCCAAGGGTATCGGTCAACAGCACCAGCAAGGCGCCAATCAGCGCGCTTCCGCTCAGCAGCGATACCTGGCCGCCGCGCAGCACAAAACGCGCCATATGCGGCGCCATCAGGCCAACAAAGCCCAGGCTGCCGACGCAGGAGACACTGGCCGAGGTCAGCAGCACCGGGGCGAAAAAGCGCAGCAGCGTGAGCTGCTGCAGACGCACCCCAAGGCCGATGGCGGTCCGGTCGCCCAGCAGCGCCGCGTCCGCCGCCCGGGCGGTACAGAACAGGATGATGGCCCCGGGCAGCGCCCAGCAAAAGGCCACCGCCAGCTGCGGCCAGGTGGCGGCCTGCAGGCTGCCCGCCAGCCAGATCATCGCCGTCTGCACGTCGCGAACGTCGGCGGTGGTCATAAAGATGCCGACCGCCGCCGCCAGGGTCCAGGAGACGCCGACGCCAATTAAAATAAAGCGCGGTCGCGAGCAATCGCGCGCCAGCGTCAGGACCAGCAGGGCCACCGCCACGCCGCCGACCATTCCCGCCAGCGGCCGCCAGACCAGGCCTACCGCCGGGAAAAACAGCACCAGCGCCAGGACCACGATGCTGGCCCCCTCTTTGACGCCGATCAGCCCCGGGTCGGCCAGCCCGTTGCGGGTGATGCTCTGCATCGCCGCGCCGGCCAGCCCCAGCATAGCCCCGCACAGCAGCGCCATCAGGATCCGCGGCAGGCGGATATCAAACAGAATAAAGCGCGGCTGCTCGCCAATCTCCTGCGGCGCCAGCAGGGCCCGCGCCAGCGTCGACGCGGGCAGCGGATAGCTGCCGCGGCTGAGGCTGTACAGCCCCAGCGCCAGCAGCATCAGCAGCATTAAGGCGGCAATGTTAAGCGCCGCCGGGCGCAGCAGCAGCTGGCGGGAAGCGAAAACCAGCGGCCGAAAGCCGGCCCGATGGACGGCGCGCATCATTTAAAAAACCTCGCGGCGATAAAGATAAACAGCGGCGCGCCCACCAGGGCGGTCATCGCCCCGGTGGCCAGCTCCTGAGGGGCGACCAGCGTCCGGGCGGCGATATCCGCCAGGAGCAGCACCAGCGCCCCCACCGGCGCCGCCAGGGGCAGCGCCAGGCGGATATCTTCCGTCACCAGACGACGCACCACGTGCGGCACCACCAGTCCGACGAAGCCGATCGGCCCGGCCACCGCCACCGCCGCGCCGCAGAGCAGCGCAATCGCCAGCAGGCCCAGCAGCCGGGTCTGGACGAGGTTCACGCCGAGGCCCAGCGCTACCTTATCCCCCAGCGCCAGCACGTTGAGGCGCGGGGCAAGGAACAGCGCAACGCCAAGGCCGATCAGCGCCGGGACCAGCGCCGTCCGCAGCGTGCTCCAGTTCAGCCCGGCCAGATCGCCCGCCAGCCAGGTGCGCATCGCCAGCAGCGTTTGTTCATCGAGAATTAATATCGCCGCCGTCATCGCCGACGCAAACGCCGACAGCGCTACCCCGCACAGCGTGATGCGCAGCGGCGTCGCTCCGCCGCGACCGGCAGAGGCCAGCGCCATCACCCCGCCGAACAGCAGCGCCGCGCCGCAGGCGGCCGTCAGCGGCCGCGCGGCGGGGAAAGCGCCGAAGGAGAGCCCCAGCGCAGAGGTCGCCACCACCGCCAGCGACGCGCCGGCGTTAAGGCCGAGGATATGCGGCTCGCCCAGCGGGTTGCGGATCACCGTCTGCAGCAGCAGCCCGGCGACGCCGAGCGCCGCGCCGGTCAGCAGCGCCGCCGCCAGCCGCACCAGGCGCAGTTCGACGATTATCCGCTGATCGAAGTTACGCGGGTTGTACTCCAGCAGCGCCTGCAGCACCGTCTGCGGGGCGATCCAGCGGGCGCCCAGGCCAAGATGCACCAGCGAGCCGGCAATAAGCAGCAGCGTAAGCAGGAGCAGCGCCAGCCGGGGACGGGCGCGCCGCCGCGCGGGATGCAGGCTAACCACGCTCATTGTGCCGCCGCCTGGCGGGCGCGAAACGGCATAAAGAACGGTTTGCCGGTTTGCGGGTTAATCGACATCTGCACGTCAACGTCAAACACGCGTTTTATCAGCTCAGGGCTACAGACTTCACCGTCGCTAATTGTGCCGGCGATGCGCCCCTGTTTAAGGAATACCAGCAGATCGGCATAGTTGACGGCAAAGTTAAGATCATGGAGCACCGTCACCACCGTGCGGCCATGCTCGCGGGTCAGGGTCTGTAGCAGTTCGAGAATATCGACCTGATAGCGCAGGTCGAGCCAGGTGGTCGGTTCATCCAGCAGAATGGTCGCCGTTTGCTGGGCCAGCGCCATGGCGATCCAGCAGCGCTGACGCTGTCCGCCGGAGAGGCTGTCCACCGGCAGATGAGCGAACTCGCGGGTGCCCGTTAAGCGCAGCGCCTCTTCCACCGCCAGCTCATCGGCGTCGGACCACTGGCGCATCAGCCCCTGCCACGGGAAGCGACCGCGCGAGACCAGTTCGAAAACCGTTAACCCTTCCGGCGTCAGCGGCGATTGCGGCAGGATGCCGAGCTGGCGCGAGACGGCCTTCGTCGGCATCTGATGAATGGCTTGCCCGTCCAGACGCACGCAGCCGCCGAGCGGTTTCAGCATCCTGGCGATGGTCGACAGCAGCGTGGATTTGCCGGAGCCGTTCGCCCCGGCCAGCACCGTCATTTTGCCGGTGGGGATGGTCAGGTTGATGTCGTCAACGATCAGGGTCTGGCCGTAGCCGGCCGACAGGGCATCCAGTACGATCCCCTGCTCTGCAGGTGTCACCCGCTGTGGCATAACTCGCTCCTGCGCCGCAGCGTTCCAGGCGATGGCTGGACATTCTGCAGTCAAATCAAAATAAATCTCATTCTCTTTTGATCATGACGGGGATGAATGTAGTAGTCAATAGTCACCATCGTCTTCAGGCGCGGACGATGACTACAGCGAGGCCGCGCCAACGCAATAGAATTAAAATAAAATAATATCAAAGAGATAACCACATGACATTCCCTGATGGAGGTGTTTAAAACGCCCTGTTCCCCGCCGCTGATTTTTTATCTTATATAACGTTTACTACTACATTCCTTCATGGTTGAATGATTCTCAATTACACGCAGAAAGGCGCGTTCAGACGCTAAATCGCGTGTTTTTATTATTCAGGGCAATGATTTTATTGGCTTTATCTGACCGCAAAGGCAGATTCGTTCACGAGAAAAAGATAATGACTCAACCCCATGTCGCCTTCACCTCGTTGCAAGGGCGGGCGCTTTTTTCGCTTCTTTTTTTAGCCTCACCGGGATTAATGGCCGCGGAAAATAACGCGGCGAAAGGTAACAACGACGCGGAAGAGACCATCACCGTGTTGGCCGACGGCGCCCAGCAGAGCGCCACCAGCGGCTATCAACCGCTCAGCTCCTCTACCGCGACGCTGACCTCGATGCCGCTGCTGGATATTCCGCAGGTGGTGAATACCGTCAGCGATCGGGTTCTCGAAGATCAGCACGCCACCTCGCTCGACGAGGCGCTGTATAACGTCGCCAACGTGGTGCAAACCAACACCCTCGGCGGCACCCAGGACGCCTTTACCCGCCGCGGCTTCGGCGCTAACCGCGACGGCTCGATCATGACCAACGGCCTGCGCACCGTTCTGCCGCGCAGCTTTAACGCCGCCACCGAACGGGTGGAAGTCCTGAAGGGACCCGCCTCGACGCTGTACGGTATTCTCGACCCCGGCGGGCTGATCAACGTCATCACCAAACGTCCGGAGCGGCAGTTCTCCGGTTCGGTTTCCGCGACGTCCACCAGCTTTGGCGGCGGTACCGGCAGCGTCGACGTCACCGGCCCCATCGAAGGCACAAATCTGGCGTACCGGCTGATTGGGGACTATCAGAATGAAGATTACTGGCGCAATTTCGGTAAAAACAAAAGCCGCTTTATCGCCCCTTCCCTGACCTGGTTTGGCGACCGGGCGACGGTGACCGCGTCCTATTCGCACCGCGACTACAGCGCGCCCTTTGACCGCGGCACTATTTTCGATCTGAATACCGGCCATGCGGTGAACGTCGATCGCAAAACCCGCTTCGATGAAGCGTTTAATATTACCGATGGCTATTCCGACCTCGCCCAGCTCAACGCCGAGTATCGCCTGAACGACGCCTGGACCGCGCGCTTCGATTACAGCTACAGCCAGGATCACTATAACGATAACCAGGCGCGAGTAATGGCTTATGATTCGGCGACCGGCAACCTGACCCGCCGGGTCGATGGTACTCATGGCTCCACGCAGAAGATGCACTCGACCCGCGCCGACCTGCAGGGCAACGTGGTGGTGGGCGGCTTTTATAACGAACTGCTGACCGGCGTCGCCTATGAGAATTACGATCTGCTGCGCACCGATATGCTGCGCTGCAAGAACGTGAAAGGCTTTAATATCTATCATCCGGTCTACGGCACCCTCGACACCTGCAATACCGTCTCCGCGTCCGACAGCAATCAGCGGATCCAGCAGGAGAGCTATGCCGCTTACGTGCAGGACGCGCTGTACCTGACCGACAACTGGATCGCCGTCGCCGGCGTGCGCTACCAGTATTACACCCAGTACGCCGGTAAAGGCCGACCGTTTAACGTCAATACCGACAGCCGCGATGAGAAATGGACGCCGAAAGCCGGCCTGGTCTACAAAGTGACGCCGAACGTGTCGCTGTTCGCCAACGTCGCCCAGTCGTTTATGCCGCAGTCGTCGATCGCCAGCTATATCGGCGAGCTGCCGCCGGAAGAGTCCACCTCCTACGAAGTGGGCGCCAAATTCGACCTGCTGGAGGGCATTACCGCCAATATCGCGCTGTTTGATATTCATAAGCGCAATGTGCTGTACACCGAGAGCATTGGCGATGAGACGGTGGCCAAAACCGCGGGCAAGGTGCGTTCCCAGGGCGTGGAAGTGGATCTGGCGGGGTCCATCACCGATAACCTCAGCGTGATCGCCAGCTACGGCTACACCGACGCCAAAGTGCTGGAAGATCCGGATTACGCCGGGAAACCGCTGCCGAACGTACCGAAACACACCGGTTCGCTGTTCCTGACCTATGACATTCATAACGTCTACAACAGCAACACCCTGACGGTGGGCGGCGGCGGCCATGCGCTCAGCAAGCGCTCCGGCACCAACGGCGCGGATTATTATCTACCGGGCTATGCGGTGGCGGACGTGTTTGCCGCCTATAAGATGAAGCTGCAGTATCCGGTGACGCTGCAGGTGAATGTGAAGAATCTGTTTGATAAGACCTATTACACCTCTTCCATCGGCACCAATAACCTCGGCAATCAGATTGGCGATCCGCGTGAGGTACAGTTCACGGTGAAGATGGATTTTTAAGCCGTACATGGCGTCGCGCCGGATGCCCATTGCCGGGCGGCGCTGCGCTTGCGCCGGCCTACGTTTCCGTGACATTTGTCGCAGTTCGTAGGCCCGGTAAGGCGCAGC
>NZ_JBEAJA010000025.1:0-34203 GCF_040064755.1 Klebsiella sp. GB_Kp056
TGTTTGTGTGAAGTGATTCACATCTGCCGTGTCGATGGAGGCGCATTATAGGGAGTTCTCGAGCGCCCGCAATAGAAAAATGGCAGAAAAATGACTGACTGCTGCATTCCCCAGCAAAACCCCGCTTTATACCTCTTTACACACAGAATTATCCACAGGAGAGCGTCAAAACATGACCGAACGCCCCGCGGATCGGCAGCTATATAGAAGGAGAACCATCGGCCTAAAGAGAAAGATAAAAATTCGCGAGCGTTGCGCAAACGTTTTCGTTACAATGCCGCGCTATGACACGGATGCCCGGTTGGGTGCGTTAGGTGAGTTTTTAGGCAAAAACTCACCTAACGCTCTCTGTAATGTTCAAATCCTGGGGATTTAATACCATGCAACAACGTCGTCCAGTCCGCCGCGCTCTGCTCAGTGTTTCTGACAAGGCCGGTATCGTCGAATTCGCGCAGGCGCTTTCCGCTCGTGGTGTCGAGCTGCTGTCCACCGGCGGCACCGCCCGCCTGCTGGCAGATAAAGGCCTGCCGGTAACCGAAGTCTCTGACTACACCGGTTTCCCGGAAATGATGGATGGACGCGTGAAGACCCTGCATCCGAAAGTACACGGCGGCATCCTCGGTCGTCGCGGTCAGGATGATGGCATCATGCAGCAGCACGGTATCGCGCCTATCGATATGGTGGTCGTTAACCTCTATCCGTTTGCCCAAACCGTCGCTCGTGAAGGCTGCTCGCTGGAAGACGCGGTGGAAAACATCGATATCGGCGGCCCAACCATGGTCCGCTCCGCGGCGAAGAACCACAAAGATGTCGCCATCGTGGTGAAGAGCAGCGACTACACCGCCATCATTAATGAAATGGACGCCAACGAAGGCTCCCTGACGCTGGACACCCGCTTCGACCTCGCCATTAAAGCCTTCGAACACACCGCCGCGTACGACAGCATGATCGCCAACTACTTCGGCAGCATGGTTCCGGCCTATCACGGCGAAAGCAAAGAAGCCGCTGGCCGCTTCCCACGCACCCTGAATCTGAACTTCATTAAGAAGCAGGATATGCGCTACGGCGAAAACAGCCACCAGCAGGCTGCCTTCTATATAGAAGAGAATGTCAAAGAAGCTTCCGTGGCAACCGCTACCCAGCTGCAGGGTAAAGCGCTCTCCTATAACAATATTGCCGATACCGATGCGGCGCTGGAGTGCGTGAAAGAGTTCAACGAACCGGCCTGCGTGATCGTTAAGCACGCTAACCCGTGCGGCGTTGCCGTCAGCGACTCGATCCTTGACGCCTACGATCGCGCATACAAAACCGACCCGACCTCCGCGTTCGGCGGCATCATCGCCTTCAACCGCGAGCTGGATGCCGACACCGCGCAGGCGATCATCTCTCGCCAGTTTGTCGAGGTGATCATCGCCCCGTCCGCCAGCGAAGAAGCGCTGAAAATCACTGCCGCGAAGCAGAACGTCCGCGTACTGACCTGCGGTCAGTGGGAAGCGCGCGTTGCCGGTCTCGATTTCAAACGTGTCAACGGCGGCCTGCTGGTTCAGGACCGCGATCTCGGTATGGTCACCGCAGGCGAACTGCGCGTGGTCAGTAAACGTCAGCCGAGCGAGCAAGAGCTGCGCGATGCGCTGTTCTGCTGGAAAGTGGCGAAATTCGTCAAATCCAACGCCATCGTGTATGCCAAAGACAATATGACCATCGGCATAGGCGCCGGCCAGATGAGCCGCGTCTATTCGGCGAAAATTGCCGGGATTAAAGCCGGTGACGAAGGTCTGGAAGTGAAAGGCTCCGCCATGGCCTCCGATGCCTTCTTCCCGTTCCGCGACGGGATTGACGCCGCAGCTGCGGTCGGCATCACCTGCGTTATCCAGCCGGGCGGCTCTATCCGCGACGACGAAGTGATTGCCGCCGCTGACGAACACGGCATCGCCATGATCTTCACCGATATGCGCCACTTCCGCCATTAATTCATGGAGCTGCAGATGAAAGTATTAGTAATCGGCAACGGCGGGCGTGAACACGCCCTGGCCTGGAAAGCGGCCCAATCGCCGCTGGTTGATACCGTCTACGTTGCGCCGGGCAACGCAGGTACCGCGCTGGAGCCGTCGCTGCAAAACGTCGCCATCGGCGTCACCGATATTCCGGCGCTGCTGCGCTTCGCTCAGGATGAAAATATCGACCTGACCATCGTTGGTCCGGAAGCGCCGTTGGTGATTGGCGTGGTCGACGCGTTCCGTGCCGCCGGGCTCGCCATCTTTGGGCCAACCGAAGGCGCGGCGCAGCTGGAAGGCTCGAAAGCCTTCACCAAAGATTTCCTCGCGCGTCATCATATCCCGACGGCGGAATATCAGAACTTCACCGAAGTTGAGCCAGCGCTGGCTTACCTGCGGGAGAAAGGCGCGCCGATCGTCATCAAAGCCGACGGTCTGGCGGCGGGTAAAGGCGTTATCGTGGCGATGACCCTTGAGGAAGCCGAAGCGGCGGTCAAAGACATGCTGGCCGGTAACGCCTTTGGCGACGCCGGACACCGCATCGTCATTGAAGAGTTCCTCGATGGCGAAGAGGCCAGCTTCATTGTGATGGTCGACGGCGAGCACGTCCTGCCGATGGCCACCAGCCAGGATCACAAACGCGTCGGCAACGGCGATACCGGCCCGAACACCGGTGGGATGGGCGCTTATTCTCCGGCGCCGGTCGTGACTGATGAAGTCCATCAGCGCACCATGGAGCGTATTATCTGGCCAACCGTGAAGGGCATGGCCGCGGAAGGCAACACCTATACCGGTTTCCTGTATGCCGGTCTGATGATCGACAAGCAGGGCAACCCAAAGGTCATTGAGTTCAACTGCCGCTTTGGCGATCCGGAAACCCAGCCGATCATGCTGCGCATGAAATCTGACCTGGTAGCGCTGTGCCTCGCCGCCTGCGCCGGCAAGCTGGATGAGAAAACCTCCGAGTGGGATGACCGCGCATCGCTGGGGGTAGTGGTTGCCGCCGGCGGCTATCCGGGCAACTACAACACGGGCGATGAGATCCATGGCCTGCCGCAGCAGGAAGCGGCAGACGGTAAAGTCTTCCACGCCGGCACGAAACTGTCTGACGACCAGCGCGTGGTCACCAACGGCGGGCGCGTACTGTGCGTCACCGCCCTGGGCGATACCGTAGCGCAGGCGCAGCAGCGCGCCTATCAGCTGCTGACCGATATTCGCTGGGATGGCAGCTTTAGCCGAAACGATATCGGCTGGCGCGCCATTGAGCGCGAAAAGGCTAACGGCTAAGTTTCGCCAACAGCGTTTTCCGCGTAATGCCTAACTGACGGGCGGCTTCGGTTTTGTTGCCGCCCGTTTTTTCCAGCGCCGCCAGAATCACCTCTTTTTCGACTTCCACTAGCGGCTGAATCAGCCCCTCCTCGCTCCCGCCTGACGGCAGCGGCGTACCCGCGATCGCCAGCGGCAATTCCCGCCCGGAGATATAGTCCCCGGTCAGTAGCACCACCGCCCGCTCCACCGCGTTTTCCAGCTCGCGAATGTTGCCCGGCCAGGAGTAGTGGATCAGCAGGTCCATCGCCTGTGGCGTGAACCCCTTTACCGCCTTACGATTGCGTTCGGCATAGCGTTTGAGAAAGTGCTGCGCCAGCGGCGGAATATCTTCCCGGCGCCGGCGCAGCGGCGGCATCTCAATAGTCACGACGTTCAGGCGGTAATAGAGATCCTGGCGAAAACGCCCGGCGCTTACCTCTTCCGCGAGGTTGCGGTGGGTGGCGGCGATCAGCCGCACATCAACGGCAAGCGTCTGGTTGCTGCCGACCCGCTGCACCTCCCGCTCCTGAATCGCCCGCAGCAGCCGGACCTGCATCAATGGCGAGATATCGCCAATTTCATCGAGGAATAGCGTGCCGCCATCCGCTTCGACAAAGCGCCCTTCACGTCGCCGATCCGCGCCGGTAAACGCCCCTTTTTCATGGCCGAAGAGTTCCGACTCCAGTAGCGACTCATTCAGCGCCGCGCAGTTGAGCGTCACCAGCGGCTTATCACCGCGCCCGCTGCAGGCGTGGATGGCGCGCGCCACCAGTTCCTTACCGGTTCCCGACTCTCCATAGATCAGCACCGTCGCATCCGAAGGGGCTACCAGCGTAATATTATTAAGAAGCGCCTGCATCGCCGGGCTGTCGCCTATCATGCCCCAGCGCGAACTCGCTGCGGCGGGGTGTTCGCCCTCGCTATGCCGGGTGTGTGCCAGCGCCTGGACTAACGTCTGCTGTAACGTGTCAAAATCCAGCGGTTTAATCAGATAATCCAGCGCCCCGGACTTGATGGCCTCCACCGCCGTATCGACGCTGGAGAACGCCGTCATGATCAGCACCGGGATCGCCGGGTTATAGGCTTTAATCTCTTTTAACGTCGCGATACCGTCCATCTCCGCCATGCGAATATCGCACAGCACCAGGTCGAAGACCTGCTGATGGATCAGCTCCAGCGCCTGCAGGCCGTTGTGGGCTAATACCACCTGATAGCCCCAGCCGCGCAGCAGCGCCTGCAGGATCGTGCAGTGGCTGATGTCATCATCGACAACCAGAATCTGTACCTTATCGCTGCTCATCTTCCCTCCGTTGAGCATCAATCGGTAGCCAAAGCGTAAATATCGCTCCAGCCCCCGGCTGACTTTCGGCGCGGATCGTCCCGCCATGTTGTTCGATAATATTCTGCACCACCGCCAGCCCCAGCCCGGTGCCGTCCGCTTTGGTGGTGAAATAGGGGGTGAAGATGGCCTGCAGCTCTTCGGCAGTCATCCCTTTACCGCTATCTGCGATGACGATTTTCATCCGCTGACGGTCAGCTTCGCTTGCCGATACGCGAATGACGCCGTCACGGCCAATCGCCTGCATCGCGTTCAGGTACAGGTTCAACAGCACCTGGTTCAGGCGGTCGGCATCGGCGTTGATCGTGGAGAGCTCCGGGCGCGGAGTGAATTGCAGCGCGATCCCGCGACTCTGCGCATCCTGGCTGATCAGCTGTAATGAGTGGTGGATAAGCGCGTTGATATCCACCGGCTGATAATTTAAATGCGCGGGCCGGACCAGCTCCAGCAGTTCGCTGACCACCCGGTTCAGGCGGTCGGCCTCTTTGGCCATCACCCGCGCTAACTGATGCGACTCGCCGCCCGGCGGCGTGCGCTCGGCAAAATATTTCGCCAGCCCTTTAATCGACGAGAGTGGATTGCGGATCTCGTGCGCCACGCCCGCCGCCAGATGGCCAAGCGCCACCAGTTTCTCTTTGCGGGCCATCGCCTCCAGCAGTTGTTTTCGCGAGCGGCGATAGCGGCGGAACCAGAACTGGGCGAGGATCGTTGCCGCTGTCACCAGCGCGGCGGCGCCCAGCATGATGACCATATTCCGCTGCCCGCGGGCCTGCGCGGCATCCAGCTCACGGCTATCAAAGGCGATAAAAATCACCTGCGGGACGGTGGCTTGAGCCAGGGCACTGTCGCCGCGATTCATCATGCCCCTATGGTGGCCGCGGGCCGGATTGAGCGGGCGAAACTGGCGATAGACCTCCATGGCCGGCTGCGGCTCGCTAAGCCGCCGCCAGCGCGCCTGTTCGCCAACCGCCAGCGCACGCATCTGCGCGGGGCTGTAGAGCGTTTGGCCCACCTGCTGCGGATCGCTGTGAGCGATGATGGTGCCATTGTCATCAGTCACCGCGAACCACAGGACGCCCGGCTGCCAGGCCATCTCTTCCAGCAGGGCCTGCAGCTGCGCGTGATGCATCCGCATTCCCATGCCGACGCGCGTGCCGGACTCCAGCGCGCGGATCAGTACGCTCCCCTTCTCCTCAATAGTGTGTCGGGCGGCGGTCGTCTCACGACCGTAATCGCGGACGATCATCGCGGAGAATAGCACCACCAGCAGCACCACCGTACCGGTCAGCAGCCAGCTCAGCGCGCCAGCGGCAGCGTCCCGGGAAAAAGGTTTGATCTTCATCGGCGAGTCCTTGTCATCTCCTTTTCGCTATCAGCAGGATCTTTCAGCAGAAATCATGCCATGTTTCCGCACGGCCAAACCTGCTCTCAAACATATCGCCTGCGCTTTAGCGAGTAAAAATGACTCGCCGGTCCCGGGCGGAACGGGTCATTTTTACTCGCCTTCTCTGCCACGGCCTCGGCAGATCTGTTCGGACGGGCTTTTTCAGGCTGGCATGGAAGATGCAATACCAAGAGAAACCACACAGGAGAAAATGCCATGAAACGGAACCGTAACTTACCTCTCGCCCTCGTCACCCTTGCCGCGCTGACCTTCGGCAGCAACGCGGCCTGGGCCAACCACCACTGGGGCAACAATAACGGGATGGGCAACCAGGGCTACAGCCAGCTGACCCAGGAGCAGCAGGCTACCGCGCAAAAGCTGCATAACGACTACTATGCGCAAACCAGCGCCCTTCGCCAGCAGCTGCAGTCCAAACGCTATGAGTACAATGCGCTGCTCACGGCGCAAAAGCCGGACAGCGGCAAGATTGAAGCCGTCGCTCAGGAGATGGAAGGCTTACGCCAGAAGCTGGATCAGCAGCGGGTGAAATTTGATCTCGCGCTGGCTGAGGCAGGCGTTCCCCGCGGCGCAGGCATGGGATATGGCGGCTGTCGCGGTAGCGGCGGCGGTCATATGGGCATGAATCACTGGTAAAGGTTAGAAGCTTTTTTCCGTCGGCTGCCAGGTGCAGAAGTTTTCATTGGCCACCAGCAGCAGTTGAGAGCCTTCCGGCGCCTCAAGCCAGGCAATGCTCACCGCGGCGGAAGCGTGGCTCTGGCGGCGTTCAATGTGCGCCAGCGCCCGACTATCGAGATCGGGCGTCACCGTCTGCCCTTCGCAGGTCAGGACGGTATGCGCGGCGGCGTTCCAGCGCCCCTGACGCAGGACGACCCGACCCTGACGGAGGGCGTCGCTGGTCTGGCGGATCTGCTCGGCGCGATAACGGTACAGCGCGACCTGGTCGCTGGAGAGCTGCTGCTTCTGCCCGTCAACTTCCCGCTGCATAAAGCTCAGATCGCCCTGCGCGTCAAAGCGGGCGCGAATATGTTCCGGCGGCTTGCCGTAGACATTGAGTTCAATAAGCGTCAGCTGATCGCCCTGCCAGCGATATTCGCTGGTCGAGGTGTCCCCGTGACGCCACGGGCTGAAGGCGGCGAGAAGATGGACTTCATCGCCAGAATCTTTACGCCAGATACGCATCGCCCCCTGGTTGTCCGCATAACCGCTGGCGGTAAACGGTGGTAGCGACGCGTTATGGCTGCAGGCAGTTAGCAACAGGATGCCCGCCAGCGCCAGAGGCCGGCGCCAGACAGACAAAAGGGGCTTAATAGCCCCTTCGATAAAACTGTTCACTGCCACGCGGTCTTACTTAACTGCGTCTTTCAGTGCTTTGCCAGAAACAAATGCCGGCACGTTAGCTGCAGCGATTTTGATCTCTTTACCGGTCTGCGGGTTGCGGCCAGTACGCTCAGCGCGGTGGTTCACTTTGAAGGTACCGAAACCAACCAGTTGAACAGCATCACCTTCTTTCAGAGACTCAGTAATTGCAGCCAGGGTAGATTCCAGGGCAGCTTTAGCCTGTGCTTTGGACAGGTCAGCTTTGTCCGCAATTACATCAATCAGTTGAGTCTTGTTCATAAGTTATCCTTACAATGTGTTTATCGCTTGCTAAGCATCGAGTGCGACGGAAATGCCAAAAAAGCACCCTCCTGCATACACGCACCGATAGCCACTTTTTTTCGCCCTCCAAATGTAGACCAGACGGGGGGCGGAATGGAAGCCTTCAGACGCTACAATTCAGGCGGTAAATCACGTTTTCTGGTCTCACTGCTGAAAATTTATACCAATATTGCTCTCGCCGGCCTCACGCAGGTCCGCGCGCAGGCCTTTTATCAGCTCAAGGTCACGCTCTTCGCAGTCGGCCAGCAGGCGGAAAATTTCCCACTGAATGTCCCATTCCTGCTCTACCGCCGGGTTCGCTTTCAGCTCTTCGTCGGTCATTTCGCGGCCTTCCTGGGTCATTTCCAGCATCGCCACGGTGGTGATGGAGGTTTTGCTCACCTCGATCGCGTGCTCGAGCGTTTCGCCGCTCAGACGGGAATGGATCAGTTCGCTCAACGCCACGCAGGCGTCTATGGCCGGATAAACACCGTACAGGTCGAAATCATCTGCCGCCGGGATTGCCTCTTCCAGTTTCTCCAGCTGACTGTCGAAATTCACCTTCGCATCTTTGACCGTCAGCGTTTCCCAGATCAGATCCAGGATACGACGGTACAGCTGGCCGTCGCCAAACTCGGTTTGCTTGCAGAACATCGCGTAGTTGGGGTACATACGCTCGCACAGGCAGGCCATAAAAGTGACATGCTGCCAGCTTTCCAGCTTCTCCAGGCGCAGGTGAATCGGGTTTTGTAACATGATGAATTCTCGAAGTCAGAAATTAGGCGCAGTGTACCTGAATCAGCTGTGATTTGCTTGCCAACGCACAAATGACGGACGGCGGGACGCCACCGCATCAGCCCAACGCGTCGGCTCGGGCAGACGATAGCCTCGCATGCAGCGTTCGACCCACATTAAGGCGCTGTCCATGCCCACCCGGTGGCCGGTGCTAATAAACAGCGGGTTGCAGCGGACTTTACTGCGCCAGACCCAGGCCAGTTGTTCATTTTTATCCATCAGCGGGGCCAGCGCGCCGGGGGCATCACCCAGTTCGCCGATTTTTCCACACAGCCGTTTTTTCGCCACCCCGATGGTCGGCACGTCGATCATCAGGCCAAAATGGCTGGCGACGCCCAGCCGCCGGGGATGGGAAATACCGTGTCCGTCAACAAACAACAGGTCCGGTTTTTGCGAAAGCTGCTCCCACGCCGCCAGCAGCGCAGGCGTTTCGCGAAACGAGAGAAAGCCGGGAATATAGGGCATGGAGGTGGCGACGCGCGCCACCTGATACTCCACCAGCTCCAGTTCAGGCCAGGTCAGCAGCACCATCGCAGCTCGGGTGACTTCCCCTTCCTGCTCAAACCCGACATCCGCACCGCCGATCAATACTGGCGGGTCGCGATCCAGTCGATCCGCCCGCTCTACCGACGTGGCTAACTGTTGCTGTTGGATACGGAGTGCGGCTAAATCCATATGGCTGATCTCCTACTGGTGATAGGGTGCGGAAAGACGATGCACCGCTTCAACAAAGACGCCCGCATGCTCAGGGTCAACGTCCTGATGGATGCCGTGGCCGAGGTTAAAGACGTGGCCTTCCCCCTGACCAAAGCCGGCGAGGATGGTCGCGACTTCTTCTTCAATACGCGCGGCGGGCGCATAGAGCATGGACGGATCCATATTGCCCTGCAGCGCGACTTTGTTGCCCACGCGACGACGGGCATCGGCAATATCGGTGGTCCAGTCGAGACCCAGCGCGTCACAGCCGGTCTCCGCCATCGCTTCCAGCCACTGACCGCCGCCTTTGGTGAACAGCGTCACCGGCACGCGGCGGCCTTCGTTTTCCCGCAGCAGGCCATCGACGATTTTATGCATGTAGTAGAGGGAGAACTGCTGGTAGTCGCGGCCGGTCAGCACCCCGCCCCAGGTGTCAAAAATCATCACCGACTGCGCGCCGGCTTTGATCTGCGCGTTGAGATACAGGGTGACGCTCTTCGCCAGCTTATCCAGCAGCGCGTGCAGCGCCTGCGGGTCGGCGTACATCATCTTTTTGATGACGGTGAAAGCCTTGCTGCTGCCGCCTTCCACCATGTAGGTCGCCAGCGTCCATGGGCTACCGGAAAAACCGATCAGCGGCACTTCGCCTTTCAGTTCGCGGCGAATGGTGCGCACGGCATTCATCACGTAGCCCAGTTCCTGCTCGGGATCCGGGACAGGCAGCTTGTCGACGTCGGCTTTGCTTTTCACCGGCGAGGTGAAGCGCGGGCCTTCGCCTGCCTCAAAGTACAGCCCCAGACCCATGGCGTCCGGGATGGTCAGGATGTCCGAAAAGAGGATCGCCGCGTCCAGCGGGTAACGACGCAGCGGCTGGAGCGTCACTTCGCAGGCCAGCTCGGCATTTTTACACAGCGACATAAAGTCGCCCGCTTGCGCACGGGTGGCTTTGTACTCCGGTAAATAGCGGCCCGCCTGGCGCATCATCCACACCGGGGTGACATCAACCGGCTGACGCAGCAGCGCGCGCAGGTAACGATCGTTCTTCAGTTCGGTCATTTTTACATTCCTTTAGCGTTGATACGCCCAGTGTAACATGTCACTCGAACTCTGCCCGACACATCGCGACGGTATCTTCGATAAGCCGGCGCGCCACCGTCCCCGGCGGCGGCAGAAGCGGCAGATCGTCATAGCGGTACCAGTCCGCGCTGAGTAACTCTTTTTTATCCACCACGATATCGCCCTCCGCGTAATCCGCCATAAAGGCAGTCATCAGCGACTGCGGGAACGGCCACGGTTGAGAAGTCACGTAGCGCAGATTTTTCACCCGGATACCGCTCTCCTCCATCACCTCACGGGCAACGGCCTGCTCGAGGGTTTCGCCGACCTCGACGAACCCGGCCAGCACGGTGTGTACCCCATTGCGATGTCGGGTATGTTGCGCCAGCAGGATCGCATCGTCGCGACGGATAGCGACGATAATGCACGGGGCAATTTGCGGGTAGTAACGTTCACGACAGTGGCTGCACAGCATCGCCCATTCGCTTTTACTGGCATGCATCGGGTGACCGCAGTAGCCGCAAAATTTATGCGATCGATAAAATTCGGCGAGCTGGATCCCCCGTCCCGCCAGCTGAAAGAGTCCCGGATCCTGATCCAGCACCTGGCGTAACGATCCCATGTCATGGCGACGATCCTGGCGCACCATCCACACCGGATCGCCCTGCCATTCGCCGATATGCAGCGCATGCTGGCCGACAAGATCGAAATTAACCGCTTCGCCATGTGGTAATTCTCCACCTGGCAACCATAATTTTTGTTCGTGACTGACAACCCACCAGCCGCGATCTAATTTTTCAATAATACGATCCATATCTATTGCACTACCTTTGCTTCACTGGCATGTTGTTAACATTATATTTACATTTTTGGTGAGCAGATTTAAATCAAAACTAGCGGAGTCAATCATGCTAAACCAGCTGGAAAATCTGACGGAGCGCGTTGGCGGTAGTAATGAACTGGTCGATCGCTGGCTACAAGTGCGTAAGCATCTGCTCGTGGCTTACTACAATCTGGTTGGCCTGAAACCGGGCAAAGAGTCGTTTATGCGGCTAAACGAAAAGGCGCTGGATGACTTTTGCCAAAGTCTGGTGGATTACCTCTCGTCCGGTCATTTTAGTATTTATGAACGCATTATTGGCGAAATGGAAGGCGATACCCCACTTTTAGCCGCCACCCGGCTTTACCCGCAGCTGGAAGCCAATACCCAGCAGATGATGGACTACTACGATACCTGCCTCGAAAACGCCATTGATCATGATAACTACCTTGAATTTCAGCAGGCGCTGTCGGATATCGGCGAGTCGCTGGAAGCGCGTTTCGCCCTGGAAGATAAACTGATCGCCCTCGCCGTCGCCCATCATCTGAACGATGAGGTGCGCGATAATATTGCCCCGACCGCTTGAGTTGTGCGCAATTAACGAGTAGTTTACCTTCATTCCCCCTCTCCGGAGGGGATGTCATCTTGTCGGAGTGCTTATTTTCCATGTGAAGGCTAACGTGGAAAAGGCTGAGACCGTTAATTCGGGATCCGCGGAACCTGATCAGGCTAATACCTGCGAAGGGAACAAGAGTAAACTGCTGTTCGCGTCAGTCCGTCAGGGCCGATCGCATCTGTTACTCCATCCGTCGTCTGACAAGCCATGTCCTTTTCATCTGGAATGCGCTATGTCTACTACCAAACTGACCCGTCGTGAGCTACGCGAGCACGCGCAGCGATTTATCGATACGCTGGAAGGCGCTGCTTTCCCTAATTCGCGCCGTATCTACATTCAAGGTTCACAAGCGGATATCCGCGTCCCAATGCGTGAAATCCAGCTCAGCCCAACCCTCGTCGGCGGCGATAACGATAACCCACAGTACGAAGCCAACGAACCGATCCCGGTGTATGACACCTCCGGACCTTATGGCGACCCGGATATTGGCATTAATGTCCGCCAGGGGCTGGCCAGGCTGCGCCAGCCGTGGATCGACGCGCGCAATGACTGTGCCCCGCTCAGCGAACGCAGCTCGGCCTATACCAAAGCGCGGCTGGCCGATGACGGCCTTGATGAGCTGCGCTTCAATAGCCAGCTGAAGCCAAAACGCGCCGTTGCCGGCAAATGTGTTACCCAACTGCACTACGCCCGCCAGGGGATCGTCACCCCGGAGATGGAGTTCATCGCCATTCGCGAAAACATGGGCCGCGAACGTATTCGCAGCGAAGTTCTGCGCCAGCAGCATGCCGGCGAAGGCTTCGGCGCCCGTCTGCCGGAAAACATTACCCCTGAGTTCGTCCGTGATGAAGTGGCCGCCGGGCGCGCCATCATCCCGGCCAATATCAACCACCCGGAGTCTGAGCCGATGATTATCGGCCGCAACTTCCTGGTAAAAGTGAATGCTAATATCGGCAACTCGGCGGTGACCTCCTCCATCGAAGAAGAGGTCGAGAAGCTGGTCTGGTCCACCCGCTGGGGCGCCGATACGGTGATGGATCTCTCCACCGGCCGCTATATCCACGAAACCCGCGAGTGGATCCTGCGTAACAGCCCGGTACCGATCGGCACCGTACCGATTTACCAGGCGCTGGAGAAAGTCAACGGCATCGCCGAGAACCTCACCTGGGAAGCCTTCCGCGATACCCTGCTGGAACAGGCCGAACAGGGGGTCGACTACTTCACCATTCACGCCGGCGTACTGCTGCGCTACGTCCCGATGACCGCGAAGCGTCTGACCGGCATCGTTTCGCGCGGCGGCTCAATCATGGCCAAATGGTGCCTGTCGCACCATCAGGAAAACTTTCTCTACCAGCATTTCCGCGAAATCTGCGAAATCTGCGCCGCCTATGACGTGTCGCTGTCGCTGGGCGATGGCCTGCGCCCCGGCTCCATTCAGGATGCCAACGACGAAGCGCAGTTCTCCGAGCTGCGCACTCTCGGCGAGCTGACGAAAATCGCCTGGGAGTATGACGTGCAGGTGATGATCGAGGGCCCCGGCCACGTGCCGATGCAGATGATCCGCCGCAATATGACCGAGGAGCTGGAGCACTGCCACGAAGCGCCGTTCTACACCCTCGGGCCGCTCACCACCGACATTGCGCCGGGCTACGACCATTTCACCTCCGGCATCGGCGCGGCGATGATCGGCTGGTTCGGCTGCGCCATGCTGTGCTATGTCACGCCAAAAGAGCATCTCGGCCTGCCCAACAAAGAGGATGTGAAGCAGGGGTTGATTACCTACAAAATCGCCGCCCACGCCGCCGACCTGGCGAAAGGTCACCCCGGGGCGCAGATCCGCGATAACGCCATGTCGAAGGCGCGCTTTGAATTCCGCTGGGAAGACCAGTTTAACCTCGCGCTGGATCCGTTTACCGCCCGGGCCTATCACGATGAAACCCTGCCGCAGGAATCCGGCAAAGTTGCCCACTTCTGCTCCATGTGCGGTCCGAAATTCTGCTCAATGAAGATCACTCAGGAAGTCCGCGACTACGCCGCCAGACAGGCCATCGACGCCGGCATGGCCGATATGTCGCATCACTTCCGCGCCCGCGGCGGCGAAATCTACCTGAAACAGGAGGAAGTCTGATGTATCAGCCTGATTTTCCACCCGTCCCGTTTCGTCTCGGACTCTACCCGGTAGTGGACAGCGTGGCGTGGATTGAGCGCCTGCTCGAAGCCGGCGTGCGTACTATTCAGCTGCGCATCAAAGACCGACGCGACAGCGAGGTGGAGGATGACGTCATCGCCGCCATCGCCCTTGGCCGCCGCTATCACGCCCGGCTGTTCATTAACGATTACTGGCGACTGGCGATCAAGCACCAGGCCTACGGCGTGCATCTCGGACAAGAAGATCTGGAAACCACCGATCTGAGCGCCATCCGCCAAGCCGGGCTACGTCTGGGCGTCTCCACCCATGACGATATGGAGATTGATGTCGCCCTGGCGGCGCGCCCCTCTTACATCGCCCTGGGTCACGTCTTCCCGACGCAAACCAAACAGATGCCCTCCGCGCCGCAGGGGCTCGATCAGCTTGCCAGACATATCCAACGCCTGGCGGATTACCCCACCGTGGCGATCGGCGGAATTAGCCTTGAAAAGGCCCCAGCGGTGCTGGCGACCGGCGTCGGCAGCATCGCAGTGGTCAGCGCCATCACCCAGGCGGCGGACTGGCGGGCAGCGACCGACCAGCTGCTGACGCTGGCGGGAGCGGGCGATGAATGATCACGACTTTATGCGCTATAGCCGTCAGCTGCTGCTGGAGGATATCGCCATCGAGGGGCAGCAGAAGCTGTTAGCCAGCCGGGTGCTGATTATCGGCCTTGGCGGGCTGGGCTCCCCGGCGGCGCTCTATCTTGCCGGGGCTGGCGTCGGGACGCTGACCCTGGCCGATGACGACGCCGTGCATCTCAGCAATCTGCAGCGGCAGATCCTGTTCACCAGCGCGGATATCGATCGGCCAAAAGCCGCGGCGGCAAAGACGCGGCTCAGCCAGCTAAATCCGCAGATCAAACTGGTTGCGCTCCAGCAGCGGTTAAGCGGCGAGGCGCTGCGCGCCGAGGTGGCGAAAGCGGACGTGGTGCTGGACTGTACCGATAACATGGTCACCCGCCAGGCGATCAATGCCGCCTGCGTGGCCCTCGACATCCCGTTAGTGACCGCCAGCGCCGTCGGCTTCGGCGGTCAGCTGATGGTGCTCACCCCCCCCTGGACGCAGGGCTGCTATCGCTGCCTGTGGCCGGATAGCGACGAACCGCAGCGCAACTGCCGCACCGCGGGGATCGTCGGCCCGGTGGTCGGCATGATGGGCACGCTGCAGGCGCTGGAGGCCATCAAGCTGCTCAGCGGCATGACGACGCCGCGCAACACTCTGCGGCTGTTCGACGCCCGCACCAGCAACTGGCGTAACCTGGCGCTACAGCGTTCCCGGGGCTGCCCGATTTGCGGAGGGCGGCATGCAGATCTGGTTTAACGACGAGCCGCTGGCGTGCGCCGACCATCTCAGCGTCAGCGCCCTGCTGACCCAGCTCGAACAGCTGCAGCCGGGCGTCGCGCTGGCGCTCAATCAACACATTCTGCCGCGCGACCGGTGGGAAGATCATCTCTTGCAGGAAGGCGATCGAGTCCTGCTTTTTCAGGTTATCGCTGGAGGCTGACATGTTACGTATTGCAGACAAAACATTTGAATCCCATCTTTTCACCGGTACCGGCAAATTCGCCGCCCCGGAGGTGATGGTTGAGGCGATTCGCGCCTCGGGCAGCCAGCTGGTCACCCTGGCGATGAAGCGCGTCGATTTACGTCAGCACAATGACGCCATCCTCGCCCCGCTGCTGGCGGCGGGAGTCAGCCTGCTGCCGAATACCTCGGGCGCCAAGACAGCGGAAGAGGCGGTATTTGCCGCCCGCCTGGCACGGGAAGCCTTGGGCACCCACTGGCTGAAACTGGAGATCCACCCGGACGCCCGCTGGCTGCTGCCCGACCCGATTGAAACCCTGAAAGCGGCGGAGCTGCTGGTCCGCGAAGGGTTCGTGGTGCTGCCCTACTGCGGCGCCGACCCGGTGCTGTGTAAACGGCTGGAAGAGGCTGGCTGCGCGGCGGTGATGCCCCTGGGCGCGCCGATCGGCTCCAATCAGGGGCTGGAAACCAAAGCCATGCTGGAGATTATTATCGAGCAGGCGACGGTGCCGGTGGTGGTCGACGCCGGCATCGGCGTCCCAAGCCATGCGGCGCAGGCGCTGGAAATGGGCGCGGACGCGGTGCTGGTCAATACCGCTATTGCCGTCGCCGACGATCCCGTGGCCATGGCCCACGCTTTCCGTATGGCGGTCGAGGCCGGCTTGCTGGCCCGTCAGGCCGGACCGGGGGCGCGCAGCGCGCAGGCGCAGGCCACCAGCCCGCTCACCGGATTCCTGGAGGCGCTGGCATGAAAACCTTCAGCGATCGCTGGCGGCAGCTGGAGTGGGACGACATCCGCCTGCGCATCAACGGTAAAACCGCCGCCGATGTCGAACGGGCGCTGGCGGCCAAACAGCTGACCCGCGACGACATGATGGCCCTGCTTTCGCCGGCGGCGGCCGGGTATCTTGAACCTCTGGCCCAGCGCGCGCAGCGGCTTACCCGTCAGCGCTTCGGCAATACCGTCAGCTTCTACGTGCCGCTGTATCTTTCCAACCTGTGCGCCAACGACTGCACCTACTGCGGCTTCTCGATGAGCAACCGCATTAAGCGCAAGACGCTGGATGCTGCCGAGATTGCCCGCGAGTGCGCCGCGATCCGCGACCTGGGCTTTGAGCATCTGCTGCTGGTGACCGGTGAGCATCAGGGCAAGGTGGGAATGGATTATTTCCGCCAGCACCTGCCGGCAATCCGCAGCCAGTTTGCCTCGCTGCATATGGAGGTGCAGCCGCTGGCGACCGACGAGTATGCCGAGCTGAAAACCCTGGGGCTCGACGGGGTGATGGTCTATCAGGAGACCTATCACGAAAGCATGTACGCTCAGCACCACCTGAAAGGGAAAAAGCAGGATTTCTTCTGGCGGCTGGATACGCCGGATCGCCTGGGCGAGGCGGGGATCGATAAGATCGGCCTTGGCGCGCTGATCGGCCTTTCCGACAGCTGGCGGGTGGACTGCTTTATGGTCGCTGAGCACCTGCTGTGGCTGCAGCAACGCTACTGGCGCAGCCGCTATTCGGTCTCCTTCCCGCGTCTGCGTCCCTGCGCCGGCGGCATTGAACCGGCCTCGCTAATGGATGAGCGTCAGCTGGTGCAGACCATCTGCGCCTTCCGCCTGCTGGCGCCGGAGGTTGAGCTGTCGCTATCCACCCGCGAATCCCCCTGGTTCCGCGACCGGGTGATCCCGCTGGCGATCAATAACGTCAGCGCCTTCTCCAAAACCCAGCCCGGGGGTTACGCCGACGACCATCCGGAGCTTGAGCAGTTCGCGCCGCACGATGACCGTCGGCCTGAAGAAGTCGCCAGCGCGCTGGCTGCCCGCGGCCTGCAGCCGGTGTGGAAAGACTGGGACAGCTGGCTGGGACGCGCCTCGCAAACCTCATGATGTACAGTGTAAGCGCCTGATATTTTTGCGTGCCTGCACGAGAGATGAAAAACGGAGGCTGGCCCGCCAGGCGCCCTTTTTCTATTCTGCCCGGGTCAGCAGCGGACGCTGACCAGGGCGAACCTTTTCTTCCTCATTTTCGCCCTGCCTCTCCGCGCTGATCGAGGGCCTGTTCATTGTCGCCGAATATAAATCACGATACATGAAGGCCTCAGAGTTATAATTGAGCAATAGTTAACTGATTCGATCGGCAGGCGTCGCAGTCGCAACCTGCGTTCGGACCCATGGTTTATACATCCGGGACGATTAACGATTCATGGCTCTACACAATAGAAAGCTCTCTTTCACGACGCCGATCGTCGTGGGGTTTGCCGGCATCTTGCTCAGTTTTATGCTGATCGCTATTTTTGTCACCCTGGCGCAGCGAAAAGATTTTCTTGAAGATTATCACGACATTAACCGCAACTTTACCCACAACCTGGCGATCAACTACACGGAAACCCTGCTGCGGGAAAATGATTTTATCCTTGGGCGCGCGGTCGCCTTCTTTGCCCGCAATGACGAACTGAATCGCGCAGTCAATGTGGAACCGGAGAAAGGGTTAACGACGCTGATGCAGTTACAGAACATGATGCCGAGCGTCTCATCCATCTCGCTGGCGGATACCGAGGGCCACTATCTGCGCGCCCCGGAGGTGCTGGAAAATGAAGACAGTCAGGCTTTCGATCCCAGAACACGACCCTGGTTTATCAAACAGGCGGAAGCCAGCACCTTCAGCCACTACACCAGCCCATATATGGATTTTTTTACCCACCATCCGACGATTACCATTTTCAAACCCATCATCACCCCGGAGGGGAAACTCAAGGGCAGCCTGGCCTTTCATCTCGATCTCACCTCCATGGGGTTCGCGCTGCGCCAGATGGTGGCCCCCGTACAGGGCGAGTTTTTTGTGGTGCAGCGTGATGGCAAAGTGGTCCTGCACTCCGACCCTGGCGCGCTGTTTAAACCCTTCGTCAGTAATGAGCTGATGGATAAAATGACCAGCGGCGAGGGGCAGCTTTACGATCCCGGGAGCGACACCTGGTATTACTATTATTCCTTTACCAATCCCGACTGGTTTGTGATTTTCCGTGTCGATAACACTACCCTGGTTAATCTGACGCGCCATGAAACCAATTTAGTGATCGGCGGTTTCGCCCTCGCGGCGATCATCATCATCCTGTTCGGCCTTTATCTGCGTCATGCCTCCCGCACCGTGCTGATGAATATCATCAATGCGATTAAAACCGGCGACGTCAAACGCGCCCCACGCCTCGAGGCGATGCTGAGTAAAGCCATTGAAACTAATAAGCAGCGCGAACTGACCTACGTCCGCCAGGCGACCATTGACGCGCTCACCGGCTGCAAGAACCGCCGCGCCTTCGACAGCGATATTGCCGCGCTGATGAACGATCATCAGCCGTTCGCCCTCGCGCTGGTCGATATCGATAACTTTAAATCGATCAACGACACCTGGGGTCACCTCAACGGCGATATCGTTCTGCGTAACGTCGCCCGCGAAGGGCTGCAGGTCCTCCAGCCGCTGGAGATATCCCTCTATCGCTATGGTGGTGAAGAGTTCGCGGTGGTCTTTCCTGCCGAACATATTGATAACGCCCGCACGCTGCTGGAAACATGGCGGGTAAACGTCGAACGGCGCACCTGGCGCGAAGATGGCCTGACGGTCACCTTCAGCGCCGGGCTGGGGGAATGGAACATGGAGCCGCTGGATAAACTGGTGGTGAGCGTCGATGAAGCGCTGTACAAAGCCAAACAGCAGGGTAAAAACCGTATCCTGCGCGCCTAGGGCTTTAGCGCCGCAACCGCCCACTTCGGTGGGCTTTTTTATTTTTTCCGGCAAAAATGAAACCGGTTTCAATTTTTGTGTGATGACTTACACACAATCACGGTAAAGCGGTTGTCGCATCGCCAGGGCCGCGATAAACATAAGACATCACGGAACACAAGGGCCACTGACTATGAAGAATATCGTTTTGTGCTGTGCCGCCGGTATGTCTACCAGCATGCTGGTTCAGCGTATGCAAGATGCCGCGCAGAAGAAAGGTGTTGAGGTCTCAATCAAGGCCGTACCGGTCGCCGAGTTTAAAGATAATCTGGCCGCCGCCGACATTATTCTGCTCGGCCCGCAGGTGAAATATGAGCAGGCGAAGCTGCAGGCGCTGGCCGACCCGTTCGGCAAAAAGGTCGCCGTGATCGATATGATGGACTACGGCATGATGAAAGGTGATGCCGTTCTGGATAAAGCCCTTAAGATGCTGGAGTAATCGATGGAAGATTTAGAAACGATCATCATGGAGCTGCTGGTTAACGCGGGTTCTGCGCGCAGCGCGGCGCTGACGGCGCTACAGCTGGCGCGGAAAGGCGATTTTGCCGCAGCGGAGCAGGCCATGGCCGAGTCCCATGAGTTCGTCAAACATGCGCATAAAATTCAGACCCAGCTTATCGGCCTGGATGAAGGCAGCGGTAAGCTACCGGTCAACCTGATCACTGTGCATTCTCAGGACCATCTGATGAACGCCATGGTCATTCAGGATCTGGCGACCGATATGATTGAACTATACCGTCGCCTGCCCCTCGCGCAATAATCTCTCGAATTGAACGGGCGTCGCTGCCGGCGCCCGTCCCCGCTTACAGAAAGCCGTACATCGCAGCGAATACCCAGCCAAAAACGCAGGAGACGCCAACGCCGATGAGCCCGGGCAGGATAAAGCTGTGGTTAATCACAAAGCGGCCAATATGGGTGGTCCCTGAGCGGTCAAACTGGATCGCCGCCAGATCGCTGGGGTAGGTCGGCAGAATATAGTAGCCATAGCAGGCCGGCGCAGAAGCCACGATATAGGCCGGGTCGACGCCGATGGCCAGGGCCACCGGAACAATCGCCGCCAGCGCTGCCGCCTGCGAGTTTACAAACTTCGAAACCAGCAGCAGCACGATGGCATAGGCCCATGGATACTCTTTGACCATCTCCCCGAGCACCCCTTTAATTTCGGTCATGTGAGCGCCAAACATGGTCTCCGCCATCCAGGCGATGCCGTACACCGCGACGATAGCGATCATTCCCGAACGAAAGACCTCATTTTTGGAAATCGATGCCGGGTTGGTTTTAGTAATGATGATGATCAGCGCCCCGGAGAGCAGCATAAACATCTGGATCACCAGCACCATCGACAGCGGTTTACCGTCAAAGGTCGGACGCAGTTCAGAGAAGGCGCCGAGCAGTGCCACCACAGCGATGGAGGCCAGAAAAATCCACATCGCTATCCAGTTGCTGGTGGGCAACTTTCTATCCAGCAGCGTCGCCGTATCGCCATAGACGTAATGGCGGTTCTCCGGTACCGCAATAAACGCCTGGAAGGCTTCGTCTTTATCCAGATCTTTGCCACGGAACCAGCTGAAGATGCCAATGGCTAAAATGCCCAGCAGCGTGGAAGGAATGGTTATCGCCAGCAGATCGAGAAATTCGAGATGTTTACCGTTAAAGGTAAAATTCCCCAGCATCGCCACCAGCGAGACCACCGCCACCGAGACCGGGCTGGCGATGATCCCCATCTGGGCGCCAATGGAGCTGGCGGCCATCGGACGCTCCGGGCGAATGTTATTCTTAATCGCCACATCGTAGATAATCGGCAGGATGGTATACACCACGTGACCGGTACCGCAGAGGATAGTCAGCGTGCAGGTGACGAAAGGCGCCACAATAGAGACATATTTTGGGTTACGCCGCAGCAGCTTCTCGGCAATCTGCAGCATGACATCCAGGCCGCCGGACGCCTGTAGCGTCGCCGAGGCGGCCACCACCGCAATGATCACCAGCATCACATCAACCGGCGGTTTACCCGGCTGGAGATGAAAAACAAAGACGAGGATCACTAAACCGATGCCGCCCAGCAGCCCCAGCGCAATACCGCCTTTTCGGGCACCATAAAACAGACAAATTAAGATAATAATGAGTTGTATCGCGAATTCCATGCAGCCCCCAGAGCCTGTCCGCTCAGACCTAAAGTAATGATCCCTACCAGCCTGCCGGGATTATTTCTGCGCCTTGTTGGGGGAAGCATGAGATGCAGCGATCCCTCTCCAGGCCGTCGCGCCGAAGATAAAGCAGCAGCAGTAATCCCATGATTCATCAGGTATTTTGAATATATCCTCTTTAAATTGTTTATTTTTTGATATGAGTAGAAGTTTTACCCATATATAAAGAAAGGTTTTTGAGGTGAAAGGCTAATGGATATTATTTATGAATTAATTGCTAAAAAATTGCATCCTGGATATGGCGTAAATGTAATTAAAGACGGGGACTGCGGAGAACAGGCAATAAAAAAGCCGGTCAGGAAACCTGACCGGCTTTTTAGCAGTGCATCAACGATTAATCGTTGTCAGAACCGCCCAGACCTGCGTTCAGCAGCTCTGCCAGGTTGGCAGATGCTTCTTCCACGCTCACCTGCGGTGCCGCCGGCAGTTCGCCAGCAGCGCGACGGCGCATACGATCCTGGTGGTACGCATAACCGGTACCGGCCGGGATCAGACGACCCACGATGACGTTCTCTTTCAGACCGCGCAGTTCGTCGCGTTTGCCCGCAACGGCTGCTTCGGTCAGCACGCGAGTGGTCTCCTGGAACGATGCCGCGGAGATGAAGGACTCGGTGGCCAGAGACGCTTTGGTGATACCCAGCAGATCGCGGGAGAACGTTGCGCCCACTTTGCCGTTCGCTTCCAGTTCGCGGTTTGCGATCTTGACGCGGGAGTATTCCACCTGCTCGCCTTCGAGGAAGTCGGAGCTGCCTGCGCTTTCGATGGTGGCTTTACGCAGCATCTGACGAACGATAACTTCGATGTGCTTATCGTTAATCTTAACGCCCTGCAGACGGTATACGTCCTGGACTTCGTTAACAATGTAACGGGTCACAGCATGTACGCCACGCAGACGCAGAATGTCGTGCGGTGCTTCCGGACCGTCGGAAACTACGTCACCACGTTCTACACGTTCACCTTCGAACACGTTGAGCTGACGCCATTTCGGAATCATCTCTTCGTACGGCTCGCTACCGTCTACCGGGGTGATAACCAGGCGACGTTTCCCTTTGGTTTCTTTACCGAAGGAAATGATACCGCTGATTTCAGCCAGAATAGCCGGCTCTTTCGGACGACGTGCTTCGAACAGGTCCGCAACGCGCGGCAGACCACCGGTGATGTCCTTGGTACCGCCGGATTCCTGCGGAATACGCGCCAGGGTGTCACCAGAGCTGATCTGTACGCCATCTTCCAGCTGAACAATCGCTTTACCCGGCAGGAAGTACTGAGCAGGCATATCGGTACCAGGGATCAGAACGTCGTTGCCCTGAGCATCAACGATTTTCAGCGCCGGACGCAGATCTTTACCACCTGCGGTACGTTCTGCAGAGTCCAGAACCACCAGCGAAGACAGACCGGTCAGCTCGTCGGTCTGACGAGTAATGGTCTGGCCGTCGATCATGTCAGTGAAGCGGATAAAACCACTCACTTCGGTGATAACCGGCATGGTGTGCGGATCCCAGTTTGCGACGGTTTCACCGCCGGCAACCTGCTCACCGTCGCCTTTCGCCATAACCGCACCGTAAGGCACTTTATAGCTCTCTTTGGTACGACCGAATTCGTCGATCAGCTTCAGCTCGGTGTTACGAGAAGTGATAACCAGTTTACCGCTGGAGTTCACAACCGACTTCGCGTTGCTGAGCTTGATGCTACCTTTGTTTTTCACCTGGATGCTGGATTCAGCAGCCGCACGAGATGCCGCACCACCGATGTGGAACGTACGCATCGTCAGCTGTGTACCCGGCTCACCGATGGACTGTGCCGCGATAACGCCGATAGCCTCACCTTTGTTGATGATGTGGCCACGCGCCAGGTCACGACCATAGCAGTGCGCACATACACCAAAGTCGGTGTCACAGGATACAACGGAACGCACTTTGACGGAGTCAACGGAGTTCGCTTCCAGCAGGTCACACCAGTGCTCATGCAGCAGCGTGTTGCGTGGAACCAGAATATCCGCAGTACCCGGCTTCAGCACGTCTTCCGCCGTCACACGACCCAGTACGCGATCGCGCAGCGGCTCTTTAACGTCGCCACCTTCGATAACCGGCGTCATGGTGATGCCTTCCAGGGTGCCGCAGTCGTCTTCAGTGACGACCAGGTCCTGGGCAACGTCGACCAGACGACGAGTCAGGTAACCGGAGTTCGCTGTTTTCAGTGCGGTATCCGCCAGACCTTTACGCGCACCGTGCGTGGAGATGAAGTACTGGAGTACGTTCAGACCTTCACGGAAGTTCGCGGTGATCGGCGTTTCGATGATGGAGCCATCCGGCTTCGCCATCAGACCACGCATACCGGCCAGCTGACGAATCTGTGCAGCAGAACCACGCGCACCGGAGTCGGCCATCATGTAGATGCTGTTGAAGGAAACCTGCTGCTCTTCCTGACCGTCACGGTTAATCACGGTTTCGGTTTGCAGGTTATCCATCATCGCTTTGGATACACGATCGTTCGCCGCAGCCCAGATATCGATAACTTTGTTATAGCGTTCGCCCGCGGTCACCAGACCGGACTGGAACTGTTCCTGAATCTCAGCAACTTCCGCTTCCGCTTCGCTGATGATTTCGTATTTTTTCTCCGGGATGACCATGTCATCGATACCAACGGATGCACCTGAACGCGCTGCGTAAGCAAAGCCGGTGTACATCGTCTGGTCCGCGAAAATAACGGTCGGTTTCAGGCCCAGAATACGGTAACAGGTGTTCAGCATCTTGGAGATCGCTTTCTTACCAAGCGCCTGGTTCACGATAGAGAACGGCAGACCTTTCGGTACGATCATCCACAGAATGGCACGGCCAACGGTCGTGTCTTTCAGGCTGGTTTTCGCGACAAACTCACCATTGTCGTCTTTTTCGTATTCAGTGATACGCACTTTAACGCGCGCATGCAGAGAGGCCAGGCCGGCGCGATAAATACGCTCAGCTTCTTTCGGGCCAGTCAGCACCATGCCTTCGCCTTTGGCGTTAACACTGTCACGGGTCATGTAGTACAGACCCAGTACAACGTCCTGAGACGGAACGATGATTGGTTCGCCGTTCGCCGGGGACAGGATGTTGTTGGTAGACATCATCAGCGCACGCGCTTCCAGCTGGGCTTCCAGCGTCAGCGGTACGTGAACAGCCATCTGGTCACCATCGAAGTCGGCGTTGTATGCCGCACAAACCAGCGGGTGCAGCTGGATGGCTTTACCTTCGATCAGAACCGGTTCGAATGCCTGGATACCCAGACGGTGCAGGGTCGGCGCACGGTTCAGCAGGACCGGGTGTTCACGGATAACTTCGTCCAGGATATCCCAAACGACAGCTTCTTCGCGCTCAACCATCTTCTTAGCGGCTTTGATGGTGGTGGCCAGGCCACGCAGTTCCAGCTTGCCGTAGATGAACGGTTTGAACAGCTCCAGCGCCATTTTCTTCGGCAGACCGCACTGATGCAGACGCAGGTATGGACCTACGGTGATAACAGAACGACCGGAGTAGTCAACACGCTTACCGAGCAGGTTCTGACGGAAACGACCCTGTTTACCTTTGATCATATCGGCCAAAGATTTCAGAGGACGTTTGTTAGAACCGGTGATCGCACGACCGCGACGACCGTTGTCCAGCAGGGCGTCAACCGCTTCCTGCAGCATACGTTTTTCGTTGCGTACGATGATATCCGGCGCAGCCAGATCCAGCAGACGTTTCAGACGGTTGTTACGGTTGATCACGCGACGATACAGATCGTTGAGGTCAGACGTCGCGAAACGACCGCCATCCAGCGGAACCAGCGGACGCAGATCTGGCGGCAGTACCGGCAGAACGGTCAGGATCATCCACTCCGGCTTGTTGCCAGACTGTACGAAGGCTTCCAGCAGCTTGATGCGCTTGGTCAGCTTTTTACGCTTGGTTTCGGAGTTGGTTTCGTTCAGCTCTTCACGCAGCTGCTCGCATTCCTGCTCCAGATCCATATTGCGCAGCAGCGCCTGGATCGCTTCCGCACCCATCTTCGCGTCGAATTCGTCACCGAACTCTTCCAGCGCGTCCAGGTACTGTTCTTCGGTCAGAATCTGGTTGCGTTCGAGGTTGGTCATGCCACCTTCGATAACCACATAGGATTCAAAGTACAGTACACGTTCGATATCGCGCAGCGGCATATCCAGCAGCAGGCCGATACGGGACGGCAGGGATTTCAGGAACCAGATGTGCGCAGTCGGACATGCCAGCTCAATGTGGCCCATGCGCTCACGACGCACTTTAGTCTGGGTCACTTCAACGCCGCACTTCTCACAGATCACACCGCGGTGTTTCAGGCGCTTGTACTTACCGCACAGGCACTCATAGTCTTTTACCGGCCCAAAGATACGGGCGCAGAAAAGGCCGTCACGCTCAGGTTTGAACGTACGGTAGTTAATGGTTTCCGGCTTTTTAACTTCACCGAAAGACCATGAACGGATCATGTCTGGCGAAGCCAGAGCAATTTTGATCGCATCAAACTCTTCGGTTTTAGTTTGCGCTTTCAGAAACTTTAATAAGTCTTTCACGGATTTGCTCCCGTCGGAGTTAGCACATTCCGCTGCCGGGCGTTAACCCGGCAGCAGTGACCTGTTTGAGCGAGAATTACTCGTCTTCCAGTTCGATGTTGATGCCCAGCGAGCGAATTTCTTTCAACAGTACGTTGAAGGATTCCGGCATGCCCGGTTCCATCTGGTGATTGCCGTCCACGATGTTTTTATACATCTTGGTACGACCGTTCACGTCATCAGACTTAACGGTGAGCATTTCCTGCAGGGTGTAGGCTGCGCCGTATGCTTCCAGCGCCCACACTTCCATCTCACCGAAGCGCTGACCACCGAACTGCGCCTTACCACCCAGCGGCTGCTGAGTCACCAGGCTGTAAGAACCGGTGGAACGCGCGTGCATTTTGTCGTCGACCAGGTGGTTCAGTTTCAGCATGTACATGTAACCCACGGTTACCGGACGCTCGAACTGCTCACCGGTGCGGCCGTCGAACAGGGTGATCTGACCGGAAGTCGGCAGGTCGCCCAGCTGCAGCAGCGCTTTAATTTCCGCTTCTTTCGCACCGTCGAACACCGGCGTTGCGATCGGCATACCTTTACGCAGGTTTTCAGCCAGACGCAGAACTTCTTCATCGCTGAAGGTATTCAGGTCAACTTTCTGACGAACGTCAGCGCCCAGATCGTAGGCACGCTGGATGAACTCGCGCAGTTTCGCGACTTCCTGCTGCTGTTTCAGCATGGCGTTGATCTTATCGCCAATGCCTTTCGCAGCCATACCCAGGTGAGTTTCCAGGATCTGACCGATGTTCATACGAGACGGTACGCCCAGCGGGTTCAGGACGATATCTACCGGCGTACCGTTAGCATCGTGCGGCATATCTTCGATCGGGTTGATCTTAGAGATAACACCCTTGTTACCGTGACGACCTGCCATCTTGTCACCAGGCTGGATACGGCGTTTAACGGCCAGGTATACCTTAACAATCTTCAGCACGCCCGGTGCCAGATCGTCGCCTTGGGTGATTTTGCGGCGTTTCGCTTCGAGTTTTTTCTCGAACTCGTGTTTCAGTTCGTCGTACTGCTCAGCCAGTTGTTCCAGCTGATTTTGTTTCTCTTCGTCGGTCAGGCCCAGTTCCAGCCAGCGATCGCGCGGCAGTTTGTCGAGCTTCTCAGCTTCAACGCCACCGGAGACCAGCACCGCGTAGATACGACTGAACAGACCGGCTTCGAGGATCTGCAGTTCTTCAGACAGGTCTTTTTTGGCCTGCTTCAGCTGCATCTCTTCGATTTCCAGCGCACGTTTGTCTTTTTCTACGCCGTCACGGGTAAAGACCTGAACGTCGATAACGGTACCAGAGACACCGTTCGGTACGCGCAGAGAAGAGTCTTTAACGTCAGACGCTTTCTCACCGAAGATCGCACGCAGCAGTTTCTCTTCCGGCGTCAGCTGGGTTTCACCTTTCGGCGTAACCTTACCAACCAGAATGTCGCCGCCGGTCACTTCCGCACCGATATAAACGATACCGGACTCATCCAGTTTGGAGAGCGCAGCTTCACCCACGTTCGGGATGTCAGCGGTGATCTCTTCCGGCCCCAGCTTGGTGTCACGGGACACGCACGCCAGTTCCTGAATGTGGATAGTGGTGAAACGGTCTTCCTGGACAACACGCTCGGAAACGAGGATGGAGTCTTCGAAGTTGTAGCCGTTCCACGGCATGAACGCGACGCGCATGTTCTGACCCAGCGCCAGCTCACCGAGGTCGGTGGACGGGCCGTCGGCCAGCACGTCGCCGCGCTCGATAGGTTCGCCCAGGGACACGCAAGGCATCTGGTTGATGCAGGTGTTCTGGTTAGAACGGGTATATTTGGTCAGGTTATAGATGTCGATACCCGCTTCGCCCGGGTACATCTCGTCTTCGTTAACTTTGATAACGATACGGGAAGCATCCACGTACTGAACGGTACCGCCGCGCTTAGCAACGGCAGTAACGCCGGAGTCGACGGCTACAGCACGTTCCATACCGGTACCAACCAGCGGCTTATCAGCGCGCAGAGTCGGAACGGCCTGACGTTGCATGTTCGCACCCATCAATGCACGGTTGGCGTCATCGTGTTCCAGGAACGGGATCAGGGACGCACCGACGGATACCACCTGCTGGGTGGATACGTCCATGTAGTCAACCTGGTCGCGGCTGAACAAGCTGGATTCGCCTTTGCTACGGCAGGTCACCAGATCTTCTACGAAGTGGCCGTTTTCATCCAGGTTGGAGTTCGCCTGAGCGATAACGTAGTTGCCTTCTTCGATAGCAGACAGGTAGTGAATTTCGTCGGTAACCACACCGTCGGTCACTTTACGATACGGCGTCTCAAGGAAGCCATATTCGTTGGTCTGCGCGTATACGGACAGGGAGTTGATCAGACCGATGTTCGGACCTTCAGGCGTTTCGATTGGACATACGCGACCGTAGTGAGTCGGGTGTACGTCTCGAACTTCGAAGCCTGCGCGCTCACGGGTCAGACCGCCTGGGCCGAGTGCGGAGATACGACGTTTGTGCGTGATCTCAGACAGCGGGTTGTTCTGGTCCATAAACTGAGACAGCTGGCTGGAACCAAAGAACTCTTTCACTGCTGCGGAAATCGGCTTGGCGTTGATCATATCCTGAGGCATCAGGGTATCCAGATCGCCCAGAGACAGACGCTCTTTCACCGCACGTTCTACACGTACCAGGCCAACGCGGAACTGGTTTTCCGCCATTTCGCCAACGGAACGGATACGACGGTTGCCGAGGTGGTCGATATCGTCCACTTCGCCTTTACCGTTACGGATATCGATGAGCTTCTTCATCACTTCGATGATGTCGTCTTTGCTCAGGATACCGGAACCTTCGATTTCGTCGCGCAGCAGAGAACGGTTGAACTTCATACGACCAACCGCGGACAGATCGTAGCGGTCTTCGGAGAAGAACAGGTTCTCAAACAGGCTTTCAGCGGCTTCACGAGTCGGCGGCTCGCCAGGGCGCATCATGCGGTAGATTTCTACCAGCGCGCTCAGACGATCGTTAGTCGGGTCGACGCGTACCGTTTCAGAGATGTATGGACCGTGGTCCAGATCGTTGGTAAACAGCGTTTCGATGCGCTTGTGGCCAGACTGGCTCAGCTTAGCCAGCAGATCCAGGCTCAGCTCCATGTTCGCCGGGCAGATCAGTTCGCCAGTCGCTTCATCGATATAGTCTTTAGCCGCCACTTTGCCCGCGATATATTCAACCGGCACTTCGATATGCTTGATATCGTCTTTTTCCAGCTGACGGATATGGCGAGCCGTGATACGACGGCCTTTCTCAACGTACACTTTGCCGTTGGCTTCGATATCGAAGGAGGCGGTTTCACCGCGCAGACGCTCCGGAATCAGCTCCATCTGCAGCTTGTTGTCGCGAATTTCAAAGACCACTTTTTCGAAGAACAGGTCAAGGATCTGCTCAGTGGTGTAATTCAGCGCGCGCAGGATGATGGTAGCCGGCAGCTTACGACGACGGTCGATACGAACGAACAGGTTGTCTTTCGGGTCGAATTCGAAGTCCAGCCAGGAACCGCGGTAAGGGATGATACGTGCGTTATACAGAACCTTACCGGATGAGTGAGTCTTACCTTTGTCACTGTCAAAGAAGACGCCCGGGCTACGGTGCAGCTGAGAAACGATAACACGCTCGGTACCGTTGATGACGAAGGTACCGTTGTCGGTCATGAGCGGGATTTCGCCCATGTAGACTTCTTGTTCTTTAATGTCTTTGACGGTGCCTTCCGGCGCTTCGCGCTCGTAGATCACCAGACGCAGTTTTACGCGCAGCGGTGCAGAGTAAGTCACGCCACGGATCTGACATTCTTTAACGTCAAAAACCGGTTCGCCCAGACGGTAGCTGACGTATTGCAGCTCGGAATTACCGCTGTAGCTCTGAATCGGGAACACGGAACGGAAAGCAGCTTCCAGACCGTACTGCCCTTCAGGATCTTGCTCGATAAACTTCTGGAACGAGTCAAGCTGGATAGAAAGGAGATATGGCACATCCAGAACTTGTGGACGTTTACCAAAATCCTTACGAATACGTTTTTTCTCGGTATAGGAGTAAACCATAGGGTTCCTCAGCTCGCTGACAAGTCGACCCATCTGCCCGCAGAGGGCAGTTTTTTATGCAACACTATTTTGTTGACCGGAAAATGGAACACTTTCCGCAATGCCTGTTGCTATCACGCTTAAACCATTTCATTGCGATTTACACAGCCCAGGAACCCTAACCTGTCGCAGTATATTAAGTCGTCGATAGAAACAAGCATTGAGAGGCAAACCAGTAGTCAAACAGCGTGAAACGCTACTGGCGCCTTACAGCGCAAAAAGGCTGGTGACCAAAAAGTCACCAGCCTCAGCCTGATTTCTCAGGCTGCAACCGGAAGGGTTGGCTTATTTAACTTCAACTTCAGCGCCAGCTTCTTCCAGAGATTTTTTCAGAGCTTCAGCGTCGTCTTTGCTGATGCCTTCTTTCAGTGCAGCCGGAGCAGATTCTACCAGGTCTTTAGCTTCTTTCAGACCCAGGCCAGTCGCGCCACGTACTGCTTTGATAACAGCAACTTTGTTAGCGCCAGCAGCTTTCAGAATTACGTCGAATTCAGTTTTTTCTTCAGCAGCTTCAACCGGGCCAGCAGCTACAGCTACAGCAGCAGCAGCGGAAACACCGAATTTTTCTTCCATTGCAGAGATCAGCTCAACAACGTCCATTACGGACATAGCGGATACTGCTTCAATGATTTGATCTTTAGTGATAGACATTTAAATTGTTCCTGAATATCAGAATAAGTTTATACGTAAGCGAATGCTTTACAATGATAACTGCGATTAAGCAGCTTCTTTCGCATCGCGTACAGCAGCCAGAGTACGAACCAGTTTGCCAGCCGAAGCTTCTTTCATGGTTGCCATCAGGCGTGCAATTGCTTCTTCGTAGGTCGGCAGAGTTGCCAGGCGGTCGATCTGCGACGCCGGGATCAGCTCACCTTCAAAGGCAGCGGCTTTGACCTCAAATTTTGCATTCGCTTTCGCGAACTCTTTGAACAGACGAGCAGCAGCGCCCGGGTGTTCCATAGAGTATGCAATCAGGGTCGGACCAACAAACGTGTCTTTCAGGCACTCGAACTGAGTACCTTCAACGACGCGGCGCAGCAGGGTGTTACGAACAACACGCATGTATACGCCAGCTTCACGACCTGCTTTACGCAGTTCAGTCATTTTATCTACAGTTACGCCACGGGAATCCGCAACTACTGCAGACAGCGCGCCTTTGGCTACTTCGCTGACTTCAGCAACAATCGCTTGTTTGTCTTGAAGATTTAAAGCCATTAGCTTTGCTCCTGGATGTTTGCCAGAGCCTATGCTCTGGAACTCACTTCACTCAATTCAACGAAAAGAGCGTCTAAATACGGTGAGCAGAAACAAGCCAGAATATCCAAAAATAATCTTAGCGTTCTGTCACCGTCTACGCAGGGGATTAAGTTTCTTGCGAAACACCTGCGGTCTTCGACGGAGGCCTGGATAGGCCAGGCTCCAACGAACAATTCGGTTACCTGCTAACCATCGTTAGCAAACGTGGGCGAAGATTGTAGACAAATTCGCCGCCCACGTAAAGGCATTAGTTTGCAGAAGCGTTCAGGCCAGCCTGATCTACTGCAACACCTGCACCCATGGTGGTGGAGATGCTAACTTTCTTGATGTACACGCCTTTCGCCTGAGTCGGTTTTGCTTTTTTCAGCGCAACCAGCAGAGCTTCCAGGTTTTCTTTCAGTTTGTCAGCGTCAAAGTCCACTTTACCGATGGTGGTGTGGATGATGCCGTTTTTGTCGTTACGGTAACGAACCTGACCTGCTTTCGCGTTTTTAACCGCTTCAGCAACGTTCGGAGTTACGGTACCCACTTTCGGGTTCGGCATCAGGCCACGCGGACCCAGAACCTGACCCAGCTGGCCAACAACGCGCATTGCATCCGGGGAAGCAATAACAACGTCAAAGTTCATTTCGCCTTTTTTGATCTGCTCAGCCAGATCTTCCATACCTACCAGCTCAGCGCCTGCAGCTTTAGCAGCTTCAGCGTTTGCGCCCTGGGTAAATACGGCTACGCGAACGGAACGGCCAGTACCGTGCGGCAGTACAGTTGCGCCACGGACGTTCTGGTCAGATTTACGAGCGTCGATGCCGAGGTTAACGGCAACGTCTACGCTTTCGGTAAATTTAGCGGTGGCCAGCTCTTTCAGCAGAGCGATGGCTTCGTTGATGTCGTACTGTTTAGTTGCATCAACTTTCTCACGGATCACGCGCATGCGCTTGGTCAGTTTAGCCATTTCTTAGTCCTCCACTACCAGGCCCATGGAACGTGCAGTACCTTCGATGGAGCGAGTCATCGCTTCAATGTCGGCACCAGTCATGTCGGCAGCTTTGGTCTGCGCGATTTCCTGCAGCTGAGCGCGGGAGATTTTACCCACTTTATCTTTGTTCGGCTTACCGGAACCAGACTTGATGCCTGCAGCTTTCTTCAGCAGAACAGCAGCCGGCGGAGTCTTGGTAACAAAGGTAAAGGAACGGTCAGCGTAAACGGTGATAACAACCGGGATCGGCAGACCTTTCTCCAGGGAATCAGTTTTGGCGTTGAACGCTTTGCAGAATTCCATGATGTTCACGCCCTGCTGACCCAGTGCTGGGCCGACCGGCGGGCTCGGGTTCGCCATACCAGCTGCAACCTGCAGCTTGACGTAGGCTTGGACTTTCTTAGCCATTCTTAAATCCTCAAATTGGGTATTAACGCTTCAGAGAAGCTCCCCGTGATTAAACATCGTTTTACGGGCCGGGCCCATAAAAACAAAAGGCGCGAAATTGTATGCCAATTTCGCGCCCTATGCAACGATTAAATCGCTGCTTTTTTGATCGCCGGCTTACGCCTTCTCAACCTGGCTGAAGTCCAGTTCTACCGGGGTCGCACGACCGAAGATAGAAACGGAAACTTTCAGGCGGGACTTCTCATAGTCCACTTCTTCCACCACGCCGTTAAAGTCAGCGAACGGACCGTCGTTAACGCGAACCATTTCACCCGGTTCAAACAGCGTTTTCGGACGCGGCTTATCGCCAACCTGCTGCAGACGATTCATGATGGCGTCGACTTCTTTGTCGCTGATCGGCGCCGGACGGTCAGAGGTACCGCCGATGAAGCCCATCACGCGCGGTACGCTGCGCACCAGGTGCCAGCTTGCGTCGTTCATGACCATCTGGACCAGAACGTAGCCCGGGAAGAATTTACGTTCGCTTTTGCGACGCTGGCCGCCACGGATCTCAACCACTTCTTCGGTCGGGACCATGACTTCGCCAAATAACTCTTCCATGTTGTGTAATTTGATATGTTCACGCAGCGACGTGGCTACGCGACCTTCAAAACCGGAAAACGCCTGAACGACGTACCAGCGCTTTTTAGGAGCTTCAGACATCTCAGAACCTCAGGCCAGTGATAAAGGAGACCAGGCGAACCAGAATACCATCCAGTCCCCACAGGATCAGTGACATTACTGCAGTCACGGCAGCAACAATCAGCGTAGTATGCAGCGTTTCCTGGCGAGTCGGCCAAATCACTTTACGAACTTCGGTTCTCGCTTCGCGAGCAAAAGCAACGGTCGCCTTACCTTTCGTCGTCAACAGCGCGACGCCACCGGCAGCAGCAATAAGAATAACCACGGCCAGCGCACGCACCGCCAGCATAATGTCGCGATAAAGGAAGTTGCCCACGATCGCCACGATCAGCAGCACGGCAACGATAATCCACTTCATCGCTTCCAGGCCGCGCCCGCTCCCTTGAGCTTCGGTATTCGCACTCATAAACCAACCTGTCAGAAGTATTCTACAAACAATTTCACCCCGCGGGGGCGAGGCGATCCAAACCGAAATTAAGTTTCGGATTATACACTTAACTATTCAAATTGCTTCAACGCTGACGGTTCTGTCGCCCCTGCCCTGCTGTTGCAAAGAAGGATAATGATTTGCCGTCGCACTACCGCTCGAATGGTTTGGTGTATAAACGCCCTCTTCAGAGCCTGTCTCAGCAATGATTATGACAAATAAAATCACTGATGAGCCAGGTTCTGGTGTGAAAGCGTGCAAAAAGGGCATCAAATGATGCCCTTTTATTGCGCATTGCGTCAAATGTTATCAGCGATTAGCCGAGAACTTTAGCAACCACGCCCGCGCCAACGGTACGACCGCCTTCACGGATTGCGAAACGCAGACCATCGT